>JALOTC010000090.1 GCA_025458085.1 Cypionkella sp.
GCAATCGCCTGATCCATCAGGCTCATCGCATCGCGCACCGACCCTTCCGCCGCCCGCGTGATCAGCGCCAAAGCATCGGGGGCCAACCGCGCCCCCTCGGCCTCCGCCACGCGGCTCAAATGCGCCATCATCACCTCCGGCTCGATCCGCTTCAGATCAAACCGCTGACAGCGCGACAAAACCGTGACCGGCACCTTCCGGATCTCGGTCGTGGCAAAGATGAATTTCACATGCGCCGGCGGCTCCTCCAGCGTTTTCAACAAGGCGTTGAACGCGCTGGTCGACAGCATATGCACTTCGTCGATGATATAAATCTTGTACCGCGCCGAAGCCGCCCGGTAATGCACGGAATCGATGATTTCCCGAATGTCGCCCACGCCCGTCCGGCTCGCGGCATCCATCTCCATCACATCGACATGGCGGCCTTCCGCAATCGCCCGGCACGGCTCGCACAGGCCACAAGGCTCCGTCGTTGGCCCGCCCGCGCCATCCGGCCCCACACAATTCAACCCCTTGGCGATAATCCGCGCCGTGGTGGTCTTGCCCACCCCCCGCACGCCCGTCATCACAAAGGCATGGGCAATCCGGTCCACCGCAAAGGCGTTCTTCAGGGTGCGAACCATCGCCTCCTGCCCGATCAGATCGGCAAAGGTCTGCGGCCGGTATTTCCGGGCAAGAACCTGATAGGCTTTCTCTGGGCTATCCGACATTCTGGTGTCCGGTCGCTGTCTCTGGCAGGAACATTAGGGCCAAGCGCCGGGAACGTCCACCAATGGAAACTGCCATGCCCCTCCCCCTCGCCAGCCTGCCGCTTCTCTCGGGCCAGATCGCGCTCTGCCCCCAACCGGGCCGCGGCGGCAGCTATGACGCAGACCTCGCCGCCATCCTCCGCTTCTCCCCCGATCTCGTCCTCAGCATGACCACGGCCGAGGAACTCACGGCCCGCGGCGCCGCGACCTTGGCCGATGACCTCGCGCTGCACGGCATCGCTTGGGCACATCTTCCCATCCCCGATTTCGGCACCCCGCCCGAGGCGGTCGAGAATCTCTGGCCCGAAACCTCCGCCCGTGCCCGCGCCCTCCTCGCCCAAGGGGGCCGGGTGCTTGCGCATTGCATGGGGGGCTGTGGCCGCTCCGGCATGGCCGTCCTGCGCCTGATGGTGGAGGCAGGAGAGGACCCCGCCACCGCCCTCACCCGCCTGCGCGCCGCACGCCCCTGCGCGGTGGAAACGCCAGACCAGCTGTCATGGGCCAGCCAAGGCTGACCTTCTTCATCTTGGCTGAAATACTCTCGGGGGGCCGGGGGGCAGACAGCCCCCCGCGGTCAGGCGGCACCCGCCTCACACCCGGTGATAGGGTGATCCCGCAAGAATCGTCACCGCGCGATAGATCTGCTCGGCCAGCATCACCCGCACCAAGAGATGCGGCCAAACCATCCGCCCAAAACTGATGGAGGCTTCCGCCCGCGCGCGTAAGCTCGGGTCAATCCCATCCGCCCCGCCAATCACAAAGGCCACATCCTGCCGCCCCGCATCGCGCCATTTCGCCAGCATCGCCGCAAATTCGGGGCTGCTCAGCATCTGCCCGCGCTCATCCAGCGTCACGACCACCGCACCCGCCGCAATCACCCGCGCGAGCAGTTCCGCCTCCGCCGCCATGCCAAGGTTCTTGCGGTCCTCGACCTCATGCTCCGCCACAGGGCCAAGACCCAAGGCCCGCCCCGCACGCTCCGCACGCTGAACATAATCGTCAACCAACACCCGCTCTGGCCCGGCCCGTAGCCGCCCCACCGCGCAAAGATGCAGCCGCGTCACGCGCTGCCAGCACCGCGGCTTTGGCCCGCAGGCATCCACATCTTCTCAAGCTGATAGAAGTCGCGCACTTCCGGCCGGAACACATGCACGATGACATCGGCCGAATCGATCAGCACCCAGTCCCCGGTTTCCTTGCCTTCCATCTTGGCGATGATCCCAAAGGCATCCTTCAGGCGCTGCGCCAGCTTTTCGGAAATCGCCGCGACCTGCCGCGTCGACCGGCCCGAGCAGATCACCATGTAATCCGCCACGTCCGACCGCCCCCGCAGGTCGATCTGCACAATATCTTCGGCCTTGTCATCGTCAACCGAGGCCAGCACCGCCGCCAGCACCTCTTCCGATGTATACTCCGGTCCGGCAGGACGGTCGGCCCGGGGCCCGACCGGAAGCCCGGTCGCAGGATCTGAATGAGACAGGACTAGGGTCCTCCGCATGACACGCCGCAAAAACCCCGGCGCCGGGCTGGTTCGCACGATAGCACCCGTTCCGGGCGATCTCAACAAAACCGCAAGGGCGGGGCGCTATCCTGTTTTCGCCCCCCGCGCAAGGCCACGCGATCACCGCACCGCGGAAGTCAGGAAAAATCGCCCCCAGACCGCCGGCTCTGCCCGCCACAGCGGCCCAAGGCGGCCCTTCCTCGCGCGCCTCAGAATTCCAGACGCAGACGCAACGGATGGTGTCTCGCGCCCTCGGGGCGGGGCAACCGGCTGGCCTCCGTCACGGAAACCCCGGCCATCGGCAGGATATAGGCAACCCGCAACGCCCCGATCGTGCCCCCATAATCGGCGGTTGGGCCGGGCAGCACATCCTGCACCCGCGGGTCAGCCAAAAGCGCGCGGATCGGCCCAGGATCAGCCTCGCCCCGGTCAGGATCGGCATTGGCCTGACCGATCAGGACAAAAGGAGCACGAGGTGCGGCAAAGGGCAAGGCACCGTCCAGAAGCAACGACCAGAACCGGGTTTCATCGGCATTGCGGAGGCGATTGCGCCCGGTGCCACCATCAAAAGCCGGAGAGGCCCCGTGCCATGTCAACAGATGCAGCGCCCTTCCATCCGGCAACCCAAGCGCCGTGTCATGATGGCCATTGGACGACAGCCGCAGCACCTCTGCCGCGCCCTCTGGCAGCGGCGGCAAGCGCACGCCGGGCAGGTCGCGCCACAGAAGCGTTGAAAAATCGCGGGACGCCTCGGTCAGAAAGGGCAGGCGCGACAAGACCGCCATGCCGCCCTGACCGGGAAAGGCCGCATAGGATTGCGCATCCCCCGCCCCCCCCGCGTGACCATCGCCGTCCAGATCGAAGCCGGTGGCAAGCCCCGCATTGGGGCGCAGCGCTCGCAGATAAGGATAGGGCCTGTCCAACCTTGCATTCAGCGCTGCGAGTGCCAAGCCGCCCGCATCATAATCCACCCCGGACAGCACAAGGACATCAGCCTCCAGCGCCGCAATCGTGGCCAGCGCCGTGGCAATCTCGGGGGCTGTGGCCCGGTCAATCGCGGCCACAAGACGCCCGGGACCCGACTGTTCCAGCCCGGCATTCCAAAAGGCGATGCTGACAGCCTCCGCCCGCGCCGCAACGGGCATGATCAACGCGGCAAGCGCGACAGCCACCGCGATCAGGCGGTGGCCAAACCCTGCGCTGCCTCCGGGCTGGTCTGCGCGCGGCGGATATCGCGGATCATCTCGGCGATCCGGCACATGGCAATGCCACGCATGAAAAGGCTGGCGGGAAGAAAGGCCCATAGCGTCATCGTCCAGATCAGGGTTTGGGGCGAAGCAAGGCTGATGGGGTTCACACCCTCGGAAAACAGGCTGACGAAAAAGGGAATGACAAAGGGCAACAGCACGCCCAGCGCGATGTTCACCCGACCATCCCGTTCCAGCCGCGCCACGACATCGCCCCCGGCGGTCGGGTCAAAGGTCGGGAGGTTCGTCCAGACATTGAAGCTGCGCCCGCGTTGCGGCCATGCGCCAAGCCGCAGCGCCACGACAAAGACCGCCAGCCACACAAGCGATGCGAAATAGGCAAGCCCCGCCGCATCGCGCACCATCGCAACCTGTCCCGCATGGGTGCCATCCGCCAGCACAAGCGTCACAAGACGCACCGGAGAATAGGGGAAATCCATCGCCAAGCCGATCAGCCGACCAGCAGCATGAACAAATTCCGTCAAACTGTTCGGCGCGCTGTTCCCGCGTTCGATCAAGGTCAGGCCCAGAACGATGGACCCCAGCAAAAGAAAGCGAATGCGATTGAACGGAGGGGCATCGCGGAATTCCACAAGTGTCGGATAGGCCGCGCGATATTCCGCAAAGACCAAGGCCGCAGCAAAAAGTGCGGCAAGGGCAACAAGCTGTTTGGTATCGCCCGAAATCACGGGCAATAGCAGCGAGGGCGTGGCGACCACCGCCGCCACGGCCACCGCGCGCAGTACTGCACCGGAACTGCGAGAAACCAACGTCGTCCTGCCTTCCCCCGCGCCGGCCATGCGTTCATGCGATGGCCTTGTCACGCGTGTATCGCCGTTTTTCCGGCGCTTTGCCTCAACTCCATGCAAGTTTTGCCTACTTTCAGCACTCATCACAATCCTAAGGTATGGAATCCTTCATCTTTATGGCGCTTTCGCGGGGAAACTGTCGCCGGATTGCATCAAGCATCGGGCAGAAAAAAGGCCACCCCGGCCGATTGGCGCGGGGCGGCCCAAGATGTTGTGTTTGCGGCGGATTTCGCCGCTAGGGCAAAAAGGGGCGCGGCGCCCCGATTTCGCCCCCGCAGATCACGCCCAAGGGCGAAGGGTGGCGTTCTTCGCCTCGAAACTGTCGATGGCGCTGGCCTTTTCCAGCGTCAGGCCAATGTCATCCAGCCCGTTCAACAGGCAGTGCTTCTTGAAAGGATCAACCTCAAAGGAGAAGGTCGTGCCATCGGAGGCGGTGACGGTTTGCGACTCCAGATCCACAGTGATGCGGGCGTTCTCGCCCTTGCGCGCATCATCCATCAGATGCTGCACTGCTGCCTCGGGCAGAACGACAGGCAGAATGCCGTTCTTGAAACAGTTGTTAAAGAAGATATCGGCAAAGGAGGTGGAGATCACACAGCGGATGCCGAAATCAAGAAGCGCCCAAGGCGCATGTTCGCGCGAGGAGCCGCAGCCGAAGTTATCCCCGGCAACAAGGATCTGGGCCTTGCGATAGGCGGGCTGGTTCAGCACGAAATCGGGGATTTCCTGCCCATCCTGCGTGTAACGCATCTCGTCAAACAAGTTCACACCCAGCCCGGTCCTCTTGATCGTCTTCAGGAACTGCTTGGGAATGATCATGTCGGTGTCGATATTGACCAGCGGCATGGGGGCCGCGATGCCGGTCAGGGTGGTGAATTTGTCCATGGCTCTCTCTTTCCGATGAAGCGGTTTCAGGTGCCGACAGGCGGCAAGGGGGTGGGGATCGGCCCTTTCGGGTCGAGCGCCCAAGTATAGATTTGCCCGATCTGGCGGGCCTTCTTGTCCCAGGTGAAGTGATCGGCGACGCGCTGGCGCGCGGCAGCCGAGAGGCGGGGAAGATCGTGCGGGTTGGCCACGATGGCCGCAAGCTGGCGGCGAAAGCCAGCGATAAGGTCGGCGCGGCTGCCCAAGGGAATTTTGTAGCCAAGGGTGTCGTCCACCAATTCCCCCGGTCCCGCATAATCGCAGATGACAGGAACGACGCCCAGCGCCATCGCCTCCAGCACCACGCCGCCGCCGAATTCGCGCACAGAGGGAAAGGTGAAAAGATTGGCACGAGAAAGGATGTCTTGCACCGCGCGGTGATCGACCCAGCCGTGCAGATTTACATGATCCTTTAGACCAAGGCGGGCGACCAGATCGACAAGCGCGGGCATCATCGGCCCATCGCCAAGGATGTCGAGCGTGAGCTGGCCCGCGCGCAACAGGTCTGCCGCCGCTTCGATTAGCATGTCTGGTCCCTTATACGGGACCAGTCGGCCCACGAAGGCACAGCGCAGCGGGCCAGAGATCGCTTGCTGGCTCGGGGTGTTGAAGCGGCTGGGGTCGATGCCGTTTTCGGGGATAAGGCAGATGCGGTCCCGCATGGCTGCGGGGAGTTCGCGGGCCGTGTGGCGGGAGCCTGCCATGACGGCGGCGGTGGCGCGATACATCCGCCCCCGTCCGGGGGAGAGGCGATAAAGCCCGCGGATATAGGACAGATACTCGCGTTCGCGCCGCCGTTCGGCATCAAAGCCCGCGGGCCATGGTACCCCGCCGTTCAGCGGGCCAAGGACGAAAGGCACACCCGCGCGGGCGCATTTCGCGGCGATGGAACTGGTGGCGGTGGGGGTCAGTGGCGTGATGCGGTGGACGAGGTCAAAGCGCCCGGCGCGGATATCGGCCCCGAAGCGCTGCCAGAGTTTATGTTCGAAATAGGGATAGGCGAGTGCAGAGGACAGCGCGGTGACCATCGTCCAACCCTTGCCTTGGCCCATGCGCAGCCGTTCGGCCAAGTGATGGACGGGCCGGGCGACAGCTTCGGAATCGATGGCGGTGAAATCCCGGCCTTCGACCAGACCCGCGCGCAGAAACGCCTCGCGGTTGCGGATCTGGGTCACGATATGGACGTCATGCTGCCGCGCAAGCGCGGTGGCGATCGACCAACCGACCAGAGGTACAGACACCCATTCGGGGTTTGCCGCCTCGGCAATGGCCAGAACCCGCAGCCGTGGGGCTGCGGGGCTGGCATCAGGCTGATGGACCGCCGGTTCCATGCGCGTCAGGCGTGCTGTGCGGCATCCATGATCTCGCGCACATCCGTCAGATGGCCGGTGATGGCGGCGGCGGCGGCCATCACGGGGCTCATCAGATGGGTGCGCCCGCCACGGCCCATGCGGCCTTCGAAATTGCGGTTCGAGGTCGCGGCGCAGCGTTCGCCGGGGGCGAGTTGGTCGGGGTTCATGCCAAGGCACATGGAGCAGCCCGCAAGCCGCCATTCAAAGCCCGCATCGGTGAAGATCTGGGCCAGACCCTCCTCTTCGGCCTGAAGGCGGACGAGGCCGGAACCGGGAACCACCATGCCACGCACACCGGGGGCGAGTTTCTTGCCCTTGAGGATGGCGGCGGCAGCGCGGAGGTCTTCGATCCGGCCATTGGTGCAAGAGCCGATAAAGACCGCATCGATCTTGATATCGGTCAGCTTCATGCCGGGGGTCAGGCCCATGTAATCAAGGCTGCGCTGTGCCGCGCCGACCTTGCCGCCGGTGAAGGAGGCGGGATCGGGGACCTCGGCGGTGATGGGCAGCACATCTTCGGGCGAGGTGCCCCAGGTCACGACCGGGGCGATATCTTCGCCGCGGATGGTCACGACCTTGTCGAAATGCGCGCCTTCATCGGTGAAGAGCGTTTTCCAATAGGCGAGCGCGGCTTCCCACTTCGCCCCTTTGGGCGCATGGGGGCGGCCTTTGACATAGTCAAAGGTTTTCTCATCCGGCGCGATGAGGCCCGCCCGCGCGCCGCCTTCGATCGCCATGTTGCAGACGGTCATCCGGCCTTCCATCGAAAGCTCGCGGATCGCCTGGCCGCAATATTCGATGACATAGCCGGTGCCGCCTGCCGTGCCAGTGGCGCCGATGACGGACAGGGTGATGTCCTTGGCGGTGACGCCGGGGCGAAGCGACCCGGTGATTTCCACCTTCATGTTCTTGGATTTCTTCTGGATCAGCGTTTGCGTCGCCAGAACATGTTCTACCTCGGACGTGCCGATGCCATGGGCCAGCGCGCCGAAAGCGCCATGGGTGGCGGTGTGGCTGTCGCCGCAGACGATGGTCATGCCCGGCAAGGTCCAGCCCTGTTCGGGCCCGATGATATGGACGATGCCTTGGCGGATGTCAGAGACGGGGTAGTAGTTGATCCCGAATTCCTTGGCGTTGCGGTCCAGCGCCTCCACCTGAATCCGGCTTTCTTCGTTGTCGATCTTCTTGTCGCGGCCTGCGGTGGTGGGCACGTTGTGATCGGGGACCGCGATGGTTTTTTCCGGCGCGCGGACCTTGCGGCCTGTCATCCGCAGCCCTTCGAAAGCCTGCGGCGAGGTCACCTCATGGACCAGATGCCGGTCGATATAGAGCAGACAGGTGCCGTCATCGGAAGTGTGGACAACGTGGTCGTCCCAGATCTTGTCGTAAAGCGTGCGCGGAGCGGACATGGCTCTCACCTATTTTTGGATGGCTGGGGAAAGGCGGATGCGGGCGCGGTCTGCGCCAAACGGCATCAAAGGCGGGCAAGCACGGTGCGGGTCATGCCGAAGAAGCGGGCCGGAAGCCGCGCGTGATCGGTGATGTTGAAATAGATGAACCCGGACATGGCCGCATCCTATACGCCCGAATCCACATTCAGGCAAGGGAGCGCTCCATCCCGCATGTCCCCCCTTCGCAGCCCCAAGCCGCTTGACCCCTGCCCAGCCTTTGGCTAGGCCCCATCCGTCCCGATCAACAGGAGCCTTCCCGTGGCAAACCCCTCCCTTCTGATCCTCGCCGGCGACGGCATCGGCCCCGAAGTCATGGCCGAGGTGAAAAAGATCATCGCCTGGATGGGCGAAAAGCGCGGCGTCCAGTTCGACGTCAGCGAAGACCTCGTCGGCGGCTGCGCCTATGACAAACATGGCACGCCGCTCCATGACGACACGATGGCCAAGGCGCAGGAAGTGGATGCCGTCCTGCTCGGCGCCGTGGGTGGCCCGAAGTATGACAAGCTTGATTTTTCAGTAAAACCCGAACGCGGCCTTTTGCGCCTGCGCAAGGAGATGGACCTCTATTCCAACCTCCGCCCCGCGCAATGCTTCGATGCGCTGGCCGATTTCTCCAGCCTGAAGAAAGAGGTCGTCGCGGGCCTTGATATCATGATCATCCGCGAACTCACCTCGGGCGTCTATTTCGGCGAACCGCGCGGCATCTTCACCGAAGGCAATGAACGCGTGGGCATCAACACCCAACGCTATACCGAGTCGGAAATTGCCCGCGTCGCGCGTTCGGCCTTTGAACTCGCGCGCAAGCGCAACAACAAGGTCTGTTCGATGGAAAAGGCCAATGTCATGGAATCCGGCATCCTCTGGCGCGAGGTGGTGCAGGAAATCCACGACAAGGAATATCCCGATGTCGAACTCTCGCAGGGGCCATGCAGCTGACCCGCTGGCCCAAGCAATTCGACGTCATCGTGACCGACAACCTCTTTGGCGACCTGCTCTCTGACCTCGCCGCCATGCTGACCGGCTCGCTCGGGATGCTCCCCTCCGCCTCGCTCGGCGCGCCGATGGCCAATGGCCGCCCCAAGGCGCTCTACGAACCCGTCCATGGCTCGGCCCCCGATATCGCGGGTCAGGGCAAGGCGAACCCGATCGCTTGTATCCTCTCCTTTGCCATGGCGCTGCGCTATTCCTTCGACATGGGGGCAGAGGCCACGATGGTCGAACAGGCCGTGGAAAAGGTTCTGGCCGATGGCGTGCGCACCGCAGACCTCATGGGTCCGGCAGGCGGCACCCCCGTCTCGACCAGTCAGATGGGCGATGCCATCCTTGCTGCACTGAACGCCGCCGCCTGATCACCCGCGCGCGGGGCCCCGACCGGGCCCCGCCGCCTCTGCCAGATGATGGCTGATCCGGTCGGCATGTTCCGACACCCGGTCAAGCCAGCGCAGCGCATCCGTCTCCCGAAACACATCCCGTGGCGCGATCAAGCCTGCATGTTCGCGCAAAAGCGCACTGCGCCGATGGCTCTGTGCGAAAGCCTGCACAAGATCGGCCAGCCGCTCCGCCCGCGCTGGGTCCCGCCCCCGCGCCAAAGCCCGCGCCACCGCCCGCGCAGGCCGCGCAAGCCGCGGATTTTCCGCCAGAAACGCGATCCGATCTGCCTCCCCCGCCCGTGCCGACAGCCGCGCCAGATGGTCGATCAGATGCATCAGCGCCGCCATCCGCCGCATCTGCGCCTCGCCATCCGGCGCGATATGCAGCGCCGACAGCCAGCGTTCCAGCGCCGCCCGCGCAGGCTCCACCCGCGCCGGCAAGGCCCCAAGCGGGCGCAAATCCCGCGCCGCCCTTGGCGCCAGCGCCTGTTCCAGCGCCCCCCCGATCTCTGCCGCAATCGCCCCCGCCGTCTGCGCCGCCGCATCCAGCGCCGTGCCGGGGTCTGACAAAAGCCCCGGCTCCAGCGCCCGTGCAAGCGTCACCGGCCGGTCCGGCACCAGCCGGATCACCAACCGCGCAAAGGCCGGCGTCAGCGGCAGGAACACCGCCGTGCCCAGCATATTGAACCCGGTGTGAAACAGCGCCAGCGCCGTCATGTCATCCGCGCCCGGCGCGGTCCCATGCAAGACCGGCGCGATCAGATCCAGCAGCGGAAAGGCCAGAACCGCCGTGCCGATGTTGAACAGCAAATTCGCCAGCGCCGCGCGCAGCATCTCGCGCCCACCGCCCAGCGCCGCCAGAAACCCGGTCAGCGTGGTGCCGATATTCATCCCGATCACCATCGCCGCCGCCTGCCCAAAGCTCACCGCGCCCGACCCCAAGAGCACCAGCACCAAGGCCACCCCGGCCGAAGAACTCTGGATCACCGCCACCAGCACCACCCCGATCAGCACCAGAAGGAACCGCCCGACCCATCCCTCGCCCGGCAAACGCTCGGGCGTCACCAGCCCCTCCATCCCGGCCATCGAGGATTGCATCAAATCCAAGCCGATGAACATCAGGGCCAGCCCCGCCAGCATCCGGCCCCACCGCGCCAACCGCCCCTCGCCAAACACCCCCATCAGCGCGGCGACAAACAGCGCCGGAAGGGCAATGGTCCCGATCTGCAACTTGACGCCCACCATGGCCACCAGCCACCCGGTCGTCGTCGTGCCGATATTCGCGCCATAAAGCACGCCCAGCGATTGGCCAAAGCTCAACAGCCCTGATCCGACAAAGCCAATCGTCATCACGGTCACGGCGGTGGAGGATTGCACCAAGCCCGTCACCCCGGCCCCCGTCAGCACCCCGCGCAAAGGCGTACGCGTCGCCCGCAGCAACCACCGCCGCAAGCCTTCGCCCGCAAGCGCGCGCAAGGCCCCCGTCATCGTCTCCATTCCAAAAAGGAACAGCCCGATCCCGCCCAAAAATCCCAGAAGTCCGCCTGTCATGGCCTCAAACTGGCCGACCGGCCCGGGAATGGCAAGGTGACGGGCGGATGCCTGCCAGAAGCGCCCGCCCTCACCCAACCGGGACTTGTCGGGAAAGCCCCTTTCTGCGACAAGGATGATAGCGCAAACATCCGCGGCCTGACCAAGGCCAAGCGCCCCGCGCCGCAAAGGAATGCCCATGGGACCCCATCTGAAAGGCGCGCTTTTCGCGCTCGCAGCCTTCGGGCTTTATTCGACCCATGATGTGGTAATCAAATTCCTCGGCTCGGATTATACCTCCTTCCAGATCATCTTCTTCTCGGGCCTCCTTGGCTTCCCCCTCGTCACCATCATGCTGATGAGCGATCGGACCGACGGCAACCTCATCCCGCGCCATCCGTGGTGGTCCCTGATCCGCGCGCTGACCGCCGTGTCCACCGGGGCGGCGGGCTTTTATGCCTTCTCCGTCCTGCCCCTCGCCCAGACCTATGCCATCCTCTTCGCCATGCCGCTGCTCATCACGCTGCTCGCGATCCCGATGCTGGGCGAAAAGGTCGGCATCCGCCGCGGCCTCGCGGTTCTGGTGGGGCTCTGCGGGGTGATCATCGTGCTGCGCCCCGGCGCTGCGGAACTGTCGCTCGGCCATCTCGCGGCCTTGGGGGCCGCCGTCACAGGCTCCATCAATTCGCTCATCGTGCGCAAGATCGGCGGGGCCGAACGCTCGGCGGTCCTGATGCTCTGGCCGATGATGGCCAGCGTCGTCGTCACCGGGGCGACGATGCCCTTCGTCTATGTGCCGATGCCCGTCGAACATCTGATGCTCATGGGCGTGATCGCGGCGCTCGGCTTCATCGCCTCGCTCCTCGTCATCGCCGCCTACCGCGCCGCCCCTGCCGTGATCGTGGCCCCCATGCAATACAGCCAGATCATCTGGGCCGCGGTCTTTGGCGCGCTGTTCTTCGACGAACATCCCGATCTCGGCACGATCATCGGCACCAC
>JALOTC010000227.1 GCA_025458085.1 Cypionkella sp.
GGCGCCTCGGGCGTAAGCAAGGCATAATGCTCATCATAAAGCGGCAGCGCCTCCATCCCGGCAAGCCGATCATGGGCCAGATCGGGCTGGGCATAGCTGATCCCGGCATCAATCCCGAAATCGGCCAAGGCGGTCACAATCTGATGGCTGGTCATCGAGGCGACGGTCAGGCTCACCCCCGGATGGCGCGCAAGGAAAGGCGCGGTATAGGCCCGCGTTTCGATCAGCGCGGTCGGGATCACCCCAAGCCGCAGCACGCCCGAAAGCGCCGCCTTCGCCTCGCTCACATCCGCGCGCAAGGCCCGCGCCTCCGCCACGATCACGCGGGCGCGGGCCAGAACCCGCTCCCCCTCGGGCGTCAGGCCAATATAGCGCGGCCCCCGGTTCACAAGCTGCGCGCCAAGCTGATCCTCCAGCGCCTTGATCCCGCTTGACAGCGTGGGCTGCGTCACATGGCAGGCTTCCGCCGCACGGCTGAAATGCCCTTCGCGCGCCAAGGCGATCAGCATTTCCAGCTTGTCGATCATGCCGCCGCCCTCGCCAAAACCAGCCCCGCCCGCGCTAGCGCTTCACGCTTGCCGTTACATAATTCACGCTCAAATCCCGCGAAGACAGGCTCCACGACCAGCTTACGGGATTGAACACCATCCCCTTGCGGTCCACAGGGTCCAGCCCCGCGCGGCGGATCAGATCGTAAAGCTCATCCGGGGTGATGAACTTTTTCCATTCATGCGTGCCCTTGGGCAGCCAGCGCATCACATGCTCGGCCCCAATAATCGCCATGACATAGCTTTTCGCATTCCGGTTCAGGGTAGAGCAAATCATCAACCCGCCGGGTTTCAACAGCTTCTGGCACGCGGTCAGATAGGCCAAGGGGTCGGCCACATGTTCGACCACTTCCATGTTCAGTACCGCCCCCAGCCGCGCCATCGGCTCGGCTAGCAACCCCCCACCACAGCCGATGTCGAGCAGCCGCAGCCCCGCAAAGGGCAAAGGCGCGGTCAGATCCCGGTCGAATTCCGCCGCGATCTGGGTCGTGATGTAATCCAACCGGCAGGGGTTCAGCATGTGCAACGGCTTGAACTTGCCGTTCGGGTTCCACCACTCGGCCGCCATGGCCTCGAACTTCGCCACTTCGGCGGGGTCCACGGTCGTTTGCGTATCCATACGAAATTCCCTTGCGTTTGCCCTTTGGTGCGGGGCTTTCCGATGTATATAGTGCAGCCATGGACCAGAGATCAGGCCAAAAGCGCGCAGTTGAATATCTGTATCCGCCGATCGACCCTTTCGATCAGCGCGTGATCGATATGGGCGATGGCCACCGCATCTATGTGGAACAATGCGGCCAGCCGGATGGCATCCCCGTCCTTGTCCTGCACGGCGGGCCGGGGGGCGGCTGTTCCCCCGCCATGCGCCGCTATTTCGACCCGTCCGTGTTCCGCGTGGTGCTGTTCGACCAGCGCGGTTGTGGCCGGTCGCGCCCCCATGCCAGCGTGATCCAGAACACCACCTGGCATCTGGTCGATGATATCGAAACCATCCGCAAGACCTTGGGGATCGACCGTTTCATCCTCTTTGGCGGCAGTTGGGGCGCCACGCTCGCGCTGATCTATGCCATCAGCCACCCCGAACGGGTGGTGAATATGGTCCTGCGCGGGGTGTTCCTGATGACGCGGGCAGAACTCGACTGGTTCTATGGCGGCGGCGCGGGGGCCTTTTACCCCGAACTCTGGGCGCGGTTCGTGAACCCCATCCCCTTGGGCGAACGCAAGGACCTGATCGCCGCCTATCACCGCCGCCTCTTTTCCGGCAATCTGATGGAAGAAACCCGGCATGGCCGCATCTGGGCCAATTGGGAAAATGCCCTCGCCTCGGTCCATTACGATGGCCCCATGGGCGAATCGCCCGGCGATTACGCCCGCGCCTTCGCGCGGCTGGAAAACCACTATTTCCACAATGGCGGCTTTCTGGAGGAGGACGGCTGGATCCTGCGCGAAAAGCACCGGATCAAACATATCCCCGGCACGATCATCCAAGGCCGGTTCGATATGATCTGCCCGCCGCAATCGGCCTGGAAACTGGCCGAGGGCTGGGATCTCTGCCACCTGCGCATGGTGCCCTTGGCGGGCCATGCCCTCTCTGAACCCGGCATTTCCGAAGGTCTGGTCCGCGTGATGGATAGCCTGCGCCCCTGATCCGGCTGGCTTGGGCAGGGCTGCGACAACGCGCCACCCCCGGATTTCCCCTATACAGAAGCCCCCCTTTGCTCTATGCGCCACCAGATACGGCGCGAGTATCCGCTGTCTGGTGAGGGACCAGACCAAGGGGATGGGTGGTGCCGTCTGGTATCACGGGCGCCCCCTTTTGGAAAGACAGACATGCAAGACATGATGCTGGCCGCGCCTTTGGCGCAGGCTCTGGCGGACAAGGGCTATGAGGCCCTGACCGCCGTTCAGACCGCCGTTCTGGCCGAAGGCCTGGCGGGCCGCGACCTTCTGGTCTCGGCACAAACTGGCTCGGGCAAGACCGTAGCCTTTGGCCTTGCCATCGCGCCCGAGGTGCTGGGCGGCCAAGACAAGCTTCTTTACGCCGACAAACCCCTCGCGCTGATCGTGGCCCCGACCCGCGAACTGGCCTTGCAGGTCAAACGCGAATTCGACTGGCTCTATGCCGCCGCTGGCGCGCACTTGGCCTCTTGCGTGGGCGGCATGGATTACCGCACCGAAAAGCGCGCGCTGGAACGCGGCGCGCATATCGTCGTGGGCACGCCGGGCCGCCTGCGCGACCATATCGAACGCGGCTCGCTCGACCTCTCGGCCTGCCGTGCCATCGTGCTGGACGAAGCCGATGAAATGCTCGACCTCGGCTTTGCCGAAGACCTTGAATTCATCCTCTCTGCCGCGCCCGAAGACCGCCGCACCCTGATGTTCTCGGCCACCGTGCCAAAGGAAATCGAAACGCTCGCCGGCAACTTCCAGCGCGATGCCGCCCGCGTCATCGCCAAGGGCGAATCGAAGCAGCATGTCGATATCGAATACCGCGCGCTCTCTGTCGCCCAGCGCGACCGCGAACATGCGATCTTCAACCTCCTGCGCTTTTACGAGGCGAAAACCGCCATCGTCTTCTGCAAGACGCGGGCGAATGTGAACCACCTTTTCGCGCGCATGGTGAACCGTGGCTTCCAAGTCGTGGCGCTCTCGGGTGAACTCAGCCAACAGGAACGGATGCACGCGCTGCAAGCGCTGCGCGATGGCCGGGCGCGGGTCTGCATCGCGACCGATGTCGCAGCGCGCGGGATCGACCTGCCGGGGCTGGAACTCGTCGTCCATGCCGATCTGCCTTCGAACTCCGAAACGCTGCTCCACCGTTCGGGCCGCACGGGCCGCGCGGGCAACCCGATTTCAAGAAAGCCAACCGCCTGCTGCAAGGCGCGCGCGTCACGCCGGAATGGGCCAAGGCCCCCAGCGCCGAAGAGGTGCAGGAACGCGAAGACCAGCGCCTGCTCGATCACCCCGCCTTCCTCGAAGGTGTGGGGGAAGAAGGCGACATGGCCGCAGCCCTGCTTGCGAAATTCGCGCCCGAAACCATCGCCGCTGCCTTTGTGCGCCAATGGCGCGCGGGCCGTTCCGCACCCGAGGTTCTGTCCGACAGCCTGCCGCCACCCGCCGCCCTCCCGCCCCGCGAACGCGGCGAATTCGGCCCTTCCGTCTGGTTCCGCATCAATGTGGGCCACACCGGCCGCGCCGAGGCGCGCTGGCTTCTGCCCAAGATTTGCGAGGCAGGCGCGATTTCCAAGGATGGCATCGGTGCGATCCGCGTGAAGCAAGACGAAGCCTTCGCCCAAATCGCCGCCCCCTTGGCCGAACGCTTTGGCCAGATGGTGCAGCTTGACCGCGACCTGACGATGACCCGGATCGAAGGCGAACCCGATCTGGCCCCGCCCGCACGCCCCACGCGCCCCGCGCGCGAGGATCGGCCCAAGGCAGCTTACGAAAGCCGCAAGCCGCCCCGCGTGGTCGAAGAGGACGAGGACGCCCCCGCCCCCGCCGCACAGGCAGAGGCGCCCGCGCGCAAACCTTACGCAAAGCGCGAGGACAGCGACCGCAAGCCCTATGCCCCGCGTGAACAGGGCGACCGCAAACCTTATGCGCCCCGCGAATACGGCGACCGTAAACCCTACGCGCCCCGCGCCGATGGCGACCGCAAGCCCTATGCCCCGCGTGAGGAAGGCGACCGCAAGCCTTGGGCCAAACGCGAAGATGGCCCGCGCAAACCCTATGCCCCCCGCGATGGCGCAGAGCGCAAGCCCTATGCCCCGCGTGAGGACGGCGACCGCAAGCCCTACGCCAAGCGCGAAGATGGCCCGCGCAAACCCTATGCCCCCCGCGATGCGGCAGAAGGTGACCGCAAGCCTCGCTGGTCGCCCGACGACCGCGCTGCCAAGCCGAAGTACAAATCCGAAGGCTACAAAAGCCACGGCGGCGGCGAAGGCAAACCGGCACGGGCCGCTGGCTTCAAAAGCCACAAATCCGAAGGCGGCTATGATCCGCTGTCGCGCAGCGAGGGCGCGGAAAACAAGCGCGTCTATGCCCCCAAAGGCGATGACGCCCGCCCCTTTGCCAAGCGCGAAGGCGGCAAATCCGCCGGCTACAAAGGGGCCAAACCCACCGATGGCAAAAAGCCCTATGTAAAGCGCGACGCCCCGGCCCCCAAACCCCGGACCGATGCGCGCGACACCTCCAAGCGCTTCGTACCCCCAAAGCGCAAGGCATAAGGGCCAGAGCCAGTCTTGGCCCTTCGTCTCGGGCGGATCAGCCAAGGCACTGCCTTGCCCCGCCCGTGCGGGACACCTGCGCCAAGACCGCCAGCCAGAGGCAATGGCAGAGGGCAGCGCCCGCCGCCCGGAGGGCGGGCGCTGACCGGCGGCCTATGGGCCACCGGTCCTGCCTGTTGACGCCGCACCGCATGGCCAAGGTGATGGCCTTGGCCAAATCCCCTACAACCGCGCCAAAATCTGCCCATGCAACGCAGGCGCGGTTGCGATCACCCCATCGGTCTGCGCCGCCTGCGAATTGAACCGCAGCGCCGCGCCCCTGCGGTCCGTCACCCGCACGCCCGCCTGCGCACAGATCAAGGCCCCGGCCGCGATGTCCCATTCCCATGTCGGGCGAAAGGTCAGCATCCCGTCAAACCGCCCCTCCGCCACCAGACACAGCCGATAGGCAAGCGAGGTGCGGAAACTCCGCTGCAACTCCGGCACACCGCCCGGCCAATGCTCCGCCCCCATATTGGCCTTGGTCGCCAGAACATGCGCGCCCGCCAACTGCGCCCGCGCACTGGCCGCAATCGGCACCCCATCGCGCCGCGCCACATCGCCCGCCTCGGCGCTATAAATCCGCCCCTTGGCCGGCAGGCCCACCACGGCGGCAACCGCCTCCCCCGCCTCGGCCACCGCGACCGAAATCGCGAAATTCGTCTCTCCGGCGATAAAGGCCCGCGTCCCGTCAATCGGGTCCACGATAAACAGCCGCGCACAGGACAAACGCTCCGC
>JALOTC010000091.1 GCA_025458085.1 Cypionkella sp.
GCGGATGAGGCAGGGGTCGGCGCGCATGTGGCGGGCATCACGGCCCGCGCGATGAATGGCGAGCTGGATTTCGAAGCTGCGCTGCGTGAACGGGTCGGGCTGCTGCGGGGCCTGCCTGTGGCCGTGATCGATACAGTCATCCGCGACCGCATTACGCCCATGCCCGGCGGCAACGTGCTTTTGTCCACCATGAAGGCGCATGGGGCCTATGCAGCGCTTGTTTCGGGCGGGTTCACCGCCTTTACCGCCCGGATCGCGGACATGCTGGGCTTTGACGAAAACCGTGCCAATACGCTGCACCACGATGGCAGCACGCTGTCGGGAACGGTGGCAGAACCGATCCTCGGCAAACAGGCCAAGCTGGATGCGCTGATCGAGATTACGGCCCGCCTTGGGCTGACGCCTGAGGATGCCTTGGCCGTGGGCGATGGCGCGAATGACCTTGCTATGTTGACGCGCGCTGGCATGGGCGTGGCCCTTCATGCAAAGCCCTCGGTCCAGGCGCAGGCGAAGGTCAGGGTCAACCACGGCGACCTGACCGCGCTTTTGTATCTGCAAGGTTACAGTCGGGTCGAGTTTGCACAATGATACGGGGGCCATGCTCGGCCCCCTTTACTTCGTGCACGGGCGGCAGGACAAAGCCGCATCATGTTTGAAATCGCGACCGAACTTGTCCTCCTGCTTGTCCTTGCTGCCTTCCTTGCGGGATTCGTCGATTCCATCGCCGGGGGGGGCGGGCTGATCACCGTGCCGGCGCTCCTCCTTGCTGGGGCGAGCCCGGTGGAAACGCTCGCCACGAACAAACTGCAAGGCACCTTTGGCGCGGGAACAGCAGCCTTGTCCTATGCCCGCGCCGGGCAAGTCGATCTGCGATCGCAGGCGGGCATGGCGCTGGTCAGCGGTTTGGCCGGGGGCGCGGGGGCGATGGTGGCACATCTTATCCCGGCCGAGGTTTTGCGTGTGCTTATGCCAGTGATCCTCGTGGCGGTGGCGCTCTTCTTCGCGCTGAAACCCGGACTGTCGGATCAGGACCGCGCAGAGCGCATGGCCCCTGCGGTATTTACCTTTACCGCCGTGCCGCTGATTGCCGCCTATGACGGGTTCTTTGGTCCCGGCACGGGCAGTTTCTTCATGCTTGGGTTCGTTCTGCTGGCGGGCTATGGCGTGCTGAAGGCCACAGCCCATACCAAGCTTCTGAACTTCGCCTCCAACCTTGGGGCGCTGGCGGTTTTCGCCTTTTCTGGCGCGACATGGTGGGCGGTCGGCATGGCCATGGCGCTGGCCCAGATCGCGGGGGCGGCGCTTGGCGCAAGGCTCGCGCTGCGGATCGGTGCGCGGCTGATCAAGCCCCTGCTTGTCATCACCTCAACCGCCATGGCGGCGCGGTTGATCTGGCAGGTTTGGGTCGGATAGGGCATAAATCACCAAGCCGATCCGAAGCGGGGGGCGCTGTCCCCCAGGCCTTCGGCCTCCCCCGGAGTATTATTGCCAAGATAAAGGGGCTCAGCCTGTCGGTTCTGCCCCCCAATCCGCGCTTTGCATTTCACGAAGACGGCTTGCCGTGCGTTCGAATTCGAAGGCCCCCGTCCCCTCAAGATAAAGCCGTTCCGGCGTATCGGCGGCGGAACAGATCAGGCGCACCCGCGCCTCGTAGAGCGCATCGATCAGGGTGACGAACCGCTTGGCTTCGTTGTAGTTTGAGGCGGAGAGCTGCGGGATATCCTCTAGGATCAGCACGCGCACCGCCCCTGCGATGGCAAGAAAGTCCCCCGGGCCAAGCGGGCGGGCGCAGAGATCCCAGAACGTGGCGCGGCCTATGCCGTTGGCGAACTGCGGCAATTCCACCTCTCGCCCATTCACGGGCAGGCGCAGAGGCGCGCCGGGGGCAGCACCTGTCAGATCTTGCCAGATCGACTCGATCTGGCCGCGCGCTTGACCAGCGGGGTGGAAATAGACCTGCGCACCGTTGAGCCGATGCTGGCGGTAATCGGTCGGGCTTTCCAGTTCCACCACATGCAAGCGGTCGCGCAAGAGCGCGATGAAGGGCAAGAAAAGCTGCCGGTTCAGACCGTTCTTGTAAAGCTCCTCTGGCACCCGGTTCGATGTGGTCACGATGACCACACCCGCAGCCATCAGCCGTTCGAACAGACGCCCGACCAGCATCGCATCGGTGATGTCGGTGATCTGCATTTCGTCAAAGGCGAGCAGACGCAGATCGCGGGCAATGGAATCGGCTACGGGCAGGATCGGGTCTTCTACTCCCTTCTGGCGGGCCTGATGCACCGCCTTGTGCACCTCTTGCATGAAGGCATGGAAATGGACGCGGCGCTTTTGCGTGATTGCAGTCGCCTCGGTAAACAAATCCATGATCATGGATTTGCCGCGCCCGACACCGCCCCAAAGATACAAGCCCTTTGGCGGGACCAGCGGTTTGGCGAAAAGCCCTGCGAAAAGCCCCGTTCGCCTTGTGGCATTCTGTTCCAGCCAAAGCCGGAGGTCCTCCAGAAGCGGCAAGACCCCATGCTGCGCCGGATCGGGGCGGAGCGTTCCGGCCGCGACGCGGGCATCATAAATCTGGGTCAGGCTCTGGCGCATAGCTTCGTATACCGTCGTATGCACCATGGGGGCAACAGGCCCGAAGGGCGCAGGCGCGTTGCTTGCGCCTCAGATATCATCCCCCTGCCGACGGGAAATCCCGTCGCGCAGGCGTTCGACCGCCGCCTTCTTGATCTGAGACACACGCCCTGTGGTCACGCCCAGAATATCGGCGATTTCATAGATGTTCAGTTCCTCGACATAGTAGAGTTGCAGCACCAAGGCCTCGCGTTCCGGCAGATCGCCAAGGGCAAGGCGTAACAGGCCCTTGAGTTCATCCTGCTGGATCTTGTCTTCGGCGGAGGCAGATTGATCCTGAAACAGGATCGAATGGTCGGAATAGACCTCGTCCAGGCTGCGGGTCTGGGAAGAGGCGAATTGCGCCTGCCAATCCTGCACCTCTGCCGTGGTCATGCCCAGCACTTCGGCCAGCTCTGGCGCGGTGGGGCTGCGTGACAGTTCCTGTTCCAACCGGTTCGATGCCTCGCGCATCTTTTGCTGCATCGACAATGTGGCCCGGCACAGGCTGGCATTGGAGCGCAGATGATCAACGATTGCGCCCCGGATACGGATCTTGGCATAGGCGGCGAAATTCACGCCCGGGCGTGGTACATAGCGGCGGCTGGCATCGACGAGGCCGATGTAGCCGACCTGAAGCAGGTCATCGATTTCGACCATCCGGCCTACACGGCCATGCATGTACCATGCGATCTTGCGCACAAGGTTCATATGGCTGGTCACCAGCTTTTCCGGACTTGGTGCCTGTTCGGCATATCCTCGAGCGCCAGCGTGCCATTTCGGCCCGGTCGGGCAGAGAAAGCGTCTCGATGATCCCTGTCCCCCTCGCGGCGCGGGTCAGGCGCAGGCCCGCCTCGGCCAAGGCAAGCAAAAGCGCCTGCTCTGGTGCACCAAGATCGGTGAAGGTCAGGCAAATGCCGGGGCCGGCGGGGGCCCAGTGCCGCGCAAGGCGCGCGGCTTGCCGGGCCGAAAGCCCCGCAGGCAGAGCCAGGATCACCTCGGTCGGCATTAGCCGGGCAAGGGCTGTGGCAAGCTCTGGCGTGGCCTGCGGAATATCTGACAGGTCGATGATTTGGGGGCGGTTCTCTACGGGGGTGATGGTTTCATCCTCGGCCATCAGATCGCCAATCAGAGGGCGGTCAGCCGTCAGACCCAGAAGCCTCAGCCAGCCGCGCAAACGATCATCCGAAAGCGGATTGACCATCCGTGGCGCGATGACCTGCGGTTGACAGGCGCGGTCAGCCAGCATCGCCTCTGCCGCCAGACGCACCGCCAAAAGCGATTTGCCTGCACCGGGCGGGCCAAGGATCAGCGTCCGTGGCGCGAGGCGACCGGGCGTCAACGGTTCGGGCGGCAGAAGATCTGCCTCCAGCCTATCGAGAAGCGCCGCCTGAAGGCGGGTCGGCGTCACCTGCGCCCAAGGCGTGCGGCGGGGCGGCACGGCAGGGCGCAGTTTTGGCATCGGGGCCCAGTCGGACCGGGCCTCTAGCAGATCGGCAAAACTTTGGCCTTGTGGCGCAGGCTCCTGACGTTCCGGCACTGACCGCAGGCTGGGCCGTTCCGGCATGTCATCGGCGGCTTCGATTTCCACCATGCCGTCGCGCACCCGCGTGGAGAGGATCAGGGCATTCACGCCCAAAAGGCGGATCACCTCGTCCATTGCTTCGGCGCTGTCGCTGCCGCGGGCGGTAATGACTTTCATCTTCCGGCCTCCTTCTTACTGGCCTGCGCCGGGCAGGTTGGATGCACCACCGATGGCGGCGACCACCTCGATCCGGCGGGATTCCGGTAACTCATTGATTCCCAGCACAATCACATCGGGAAGATGCCCCCGAAGCCATTGCGCCAGCGGGCGACGCAGCGCACCGGCTACGATCAGCACGGCTGTTTTTCCTTGGGCAGAGGCCCCCTCCAGCGCCCGCCCCAAAGAAGTCAGGATTTGCTGGGCAAGGCCTTGGTCGATCATCAGCCCCTCTTCGCCCCCCGTGCGGCGGGCGCGGAGGAGAAGTTGCTCCAACTCCGGCTCAAAAGTGATCAGCGGCAGAGGGCGCGACAGGGGCGCGATCTGTTGCAGCAAAAGCGGGGCGAGCGCGGGGCGCAGCGCCTCGGCCATATCAGCGGGGGAGAGGTTACGCGCCGAGAGATCGGCCATGCCCTCAAGGATGCGGCGCAGGTCCGAAATCGGCATCCGCTCCGCCAAAAGGCAGCGCAGGATCGTGGTGAACTGATGCAACGGCACAAGTTTCGGCACGACGCCGTTCACCAATGTCGGCGCGACCTTGGCCAATGAGTCCAAAAGCGCCTGCGCCTCATCCGGACCGATCAGAAGCGCCGCGCTCTTGGTGATGATCTGGCTCAGATGGGTTGCGATGACCGAGTCAGGTTCCACGACCACATGGTCGTCCATCTCGGCCTCCGGCACCTGATGGGGCAGTATCCAGACAGCATCGAGACCAAAGGAGGGATCTTTCACCTCGATCCCCTTCAGCTTGCGAGTGGATCTGTCGCCCGGAATGGCAAGCTTGCGGTCGGCGTGAACCTGATCCTCGGCCATGATCGCCTGACCGATACGGATGCGGTATTGATTGGGGCCAAGGGTGAGGTCGTCGCGGATGCGCACGCCCGGGATGACAAAGCCAAGGCTGCGGCTCGCCTCGCGCCGGATGCCGGTGATGCGGCTGACCAACTGGCCTTCGGCCTCGCTGGCCAGGGGGATCAGGCCATACCCGATCTGAAGCGAGATTGGCGCATGATCCGACACATCCTCGGGCGTGATGCCTTCGGGCGCGGCGGGGGTGCCTGCGGGGCCGGACACCGCGGGGGCAAGGCTTTCTGCCTCGGCAGAGGCCGCCGCCTTTTCCCGTTGCAGGCCGAACCATGCCGCCGCTGCCGCCGCCGCCCCACCGATCAGGAACATCGCATTGGGCATGCCCGGCACAAGGCCAAGGATGATCATGACCCCGGCCACCGGAATCCACGCGCGGCTGGTATTGACCTGCGATCCGATCAACTCGCCCATATCGTTCGAGGACGAGACGCGCGTGACGATGATGGCCGTCGCGATCGACAAAAGCAGCGCCGGGATCTGCGCGACAAGACCATCGCCAATCGACAAAAGCACATAGGTTTCGGCAGCATGGCCAAAGTCCATGGCATGCTGGGCCGTCCCGATCAGGATGCCGCCGATGATATTGATGGCAAGGATCAGGATGCCCGCCACGGCATCGCCCTTCACGAACTTTGAGGCCCCATCCATGGAGCCATAGAAATCCGCCTCTGCCGCCACTTCGGCCCGGCGGACCTTGGCCTCTTGCGGTGTCAGAAGTCCGGCGCTCAGATCGGCGTCGATGGCCATCTGCTTGCCCGGCATCGCATCCAGCGTGAAGCGGGCAGAGACTTCCGAAACCCGCCCCGCGCCCTTGGTAATGACCACGAGGTTGATGATCACAAGGATGATGAACACCAGCAGGCCCACCACGAAATTGCCGGCAATGACGAATTCGCCAAAGGCCTGAATGACCTTTCCGGCTGCATCCTCGCCCGTGTGGCCATGGGTCAGCACGATCCGGGTCGAGGCAACGTTCAGCGCAAGGCGCAACACCGTGGCAATCAGCAAAACGCTGGGAAAGCTGGAAAAATCCAAGGGGCGATAGGTGTTTAGTGCCACCATCAGCACCAGAAGCGACAGCAGAATGTTGAAGACGAAAAACACATCCAGCAATTGCACTGGCAGCGGCAGCACCATCATCGCCACGACGACAAGAATGCCCGCAGGCAGGGCCAGCCCTGTCATCTGGCGCTTCATGCCGGGAAGGAAGGTCGCATCGCTCATACGAGGTCCATCTGTCGAAAAGGTGCCGGGAAACCGGCGGCGGCCGTGTTGGAACCAGAGCGTGCAAGACCCATGCCATGCGGCCGGCCGGGCTTGGCATAGCCCTTGCACCCTTTGGCCAAGCACAGAGTTCGGAGACCGCCATGCCCCTGCCCCGCCCGCAAACCCTTGCCTCGGCCTTGATCTGCGCGCTTGCCCTGTCGGCTTGCGCCTCTGGTCCGCGCAGCGCCGTGCAATCGCTTCCCCCCGATGCCGATGCCCGCACGGAAGAACTGGCCGAGGTGAAAGACGCCTTGGATGGGGCAGGCGCTGCTACCGCTCGGGTCGTCATTGAGACGCCCGCGCCGATGATCACCGGGCTTGGCCTTGCCCAGATCGCGGGCCAGCCGGGCAAGACCGCGAATGAAAAGCGGCTGATGGCCATTCGCGCCGCGCGGATGGATGCGCTGCGCGACCTGACAGAACAAGTGCATGGCATCCGCCTTAGCGCGCAGACCAGCGTGCATGACATGGTGGTGCAGGATGACAGTCTGCGCGCCATGGTCGAAGGCACGATCCGCGGCGCGCGGACTTTGCGCATCACGCCGCGCGACCCCGATGCCTATGAGGTGCAGATGGCGCTGGATCGCGATACCGTGGGTTACATTCTGCGCGCAACCCGGGGTGGTTTCTAATGCTGCGCGTGGGTGGATTTCTTTTGCTGCTCTGTCTCGCCCTTGGCGCCCTAACGACTGGCGACAAGAAAAGCTGGAGCCAGTGGTCCTTCACTGTCGATCTACCAGGAACCGGTAACGGGTTACAGATGGTGGGGGGACGAACATGGTGATCCGTCAATGGTTGGCCATGTTTTGTCTGGTCATCGCATCGCTTTGTGCGAACGTCGCGGGCGCGGATGAAAGTCGTTGGGTAGAGGTGACCGGACATGCCGCAGTCTCTGGCCCGGCAGACCGCGACAGCGCCCGTCGTCGCGCGCTTGCCGATGCTTTGTTTCAAGCTGCGCTGATCGGGGGAGCCGAGGTGCGAGGGCATACCGCCGTGTCGCAGTCGGTGGTGACTGCGGATCTGACCATCGTGCGTGCCATTGGCCGGGTTCTGGACCATAGGATTCTGGCCCAAACCGAGCATCAGGGGCTCTGGCGCGTCACCATCGCTGCCCGTGTGGGGCTCGGTGCTGATCCGTTTTGCCCTGCGCCTCGCCGCCTTCCTGTGACGATCTACGCGCCCGAAATCGACGTATCTCCCGATGCGCCTGCTTGGTCCGAACAATTCGCGCGCGGGCTTGCCGCCGAACTGATCGATCAGGTGGACCGTCACCCGGCAACCGATCTTGTCCGCGTGACCGACCGCCCCATTCCCACCGGTGTGCGGTCGGAAGGGTTTGATTACACCACGCTGACCCAAGGATCCGTCCGCCTGAATCCCGGCGAGATTGGCTTTGCTCCGGCCTTGCGCCTCAGCACGGCGCATAGCGCCTTGGGCGAGCAGCTGGTGCTGGAGGCGGAACTGCGGCTTTATGATGCCGATGGCAGGCTGTTGCGGCAGGGCTTCGGGAACCGCGCCCTGCTGGCCCTGCCCCGAGGGCTGGGGCGGCTGAGCGAGATCAGTCGCCGCGACCGTCAGGCTGTTTCACAGGCTCTGACCAAGGGTTTGGATCCGCTGTTGCGCGGGGCGTTGGATCTCAGGGCTTGTGATCCGATCACCGCGACGCTTCAGGCTGTGTCGGGGAACGGTTTGATCGTGCCAGTAGGCCGCCGCCACGGCCTTTCCCGTGCCGCCTTGGCCTTCACGACAGACCGTGACAGCTCCACAACACTTCTGGAAATCGTGGCGCTGGATGGCGCACAGGCAGAACTGCGCCCGCTTGATCCGAACATCACGCCCGCAATGCTGCATGGTCGGCCGGTCCGCTTTCTGGAGGCGGCATGGTGAGGCGGATGCTTCTTGCGCTTTGCGCTGGCGCCTTGCCCTTGCCGGGTCTTGCGCTTTCTCCCGATGACGCCGTGGCCTTGGTCCGCGCGACGCTAGAGAATTCCGGAAGGGCCGGGACAGAAGTGATCGCACCCACCCGCCCTTTGCCCGATTGTGCGGGCCGGCTTTCCGTTGAACCTGTGGGGGCTTCTGCCTCGACTGTTACCCTTCGCTGTGACATGCCTGCTTGGCAGCGCGCGCTGCGCTTGCGCGGTGCAGAGACGGCCATTCGGCGCGCTGATACCACAACGACGGAATCTCCTACAATTCTGGCGGTCGTTCTGGCACGGCCTCTTGCTCGGGATACTCTGCTCACTGCCGCTGACCTGACGCTTGCGCCTGTTCCCGCACTTGGCCCGGAGTCGATCTTCGTCCGGACGCAAGACCTTTTGGGACGCCGCCTTTCCCGCGCGCTTGGTGCGGGCAAGCCCATTCTGGCGCGGCATTTGCATCCCGATTGGCAGGTCTTGAAAGATATGCCTGTGACGATCCTAACAGAACTCGATGGTATCCGCGTTGCTATGGCCGGTCAGGCACGGGCCGATGCGGCCATGGGCGAACCGGTCGAAGTGGTGAACCTTTCCTCGGGCAAGACCGTCGTTGCCCGCGTTGTTGGACGGGATATCGTTCAGGTGGCCCTAAAACCTTTTGCCGGGCAACCGTAAGAGGGTGCAGATGGAGGGTCACATGGTAGAACCTGTCTCACATTCCGCGGGGAAAGCCCGCATCCAGCGTCCAAGCTCCGATGCACCCAGTGCGGCGGGGGCCGGAACGCAAACCGCCGCGAGCCGGGGCACCGGAGAAAGCGCCCTGTTCGGCGCGACCGATAGTGTTGCCCTGAGTGCAGCGGCACAGTCGCTTCCGGCAGCTCTCAAATCCGGGCCGCCGATTGACATCGAAACCGTCACGCGCATCCGTGAGGCGATTGCCGAGAATCGCTATCCAATCGACTTGCATGCCATCACGGAAAGCCTGTTCCAGAGCTTTCTGGAAGTCTCTCGCTGAATCATACCGGACATGAACATGACCCTTGGCCTTGTCGGAACCGTCTCGATCCTTGCTCTCGCTGGGGGGCTCTCTGCGCTTGGCCTTGGCTTTTGGCGCATGCTGCGTGGCACCGCGCCGAGCGATGCCACAGATGATCGTGTCGTGGAGCTGATCCGAGAGGGCAATGAAAAGCTCAGCGCGCTGGTCGCCATGATGGATGCGAGCAACAGTGCACGGCTTGAAAGCCTGCGGAGCGAAATTTCCTCGGTCAAGGCCGATATCGACTGGCTGACCGGTGAAAAGATGATCGAACAGGCGATTGCAATGGCTCGTGACGGGGTGTCTGCCGAGGATATCAGTGCGGATCTTGGCCTGTCGATCGAAGCGGCTGAAACCGTACAGGCAATGCGTCGCCATTAGGGGTGGCAAAAGTCACTCCCAGCCTTTGGCTATGAATTTCGGAGTGTCGACATAATGCCCCCGGCAAAGCCGGGGGTTTTCCTTTTTTCGGCACCGCTAGCACAGAGGGCCAAGGTCAACTGCCTTTTGTGGTGCCAGAGGTCGTCAGCCCACCACAAATGGCAGGCTCCTCGCCAGATGCGGTGTGGCACCATGCGGAGAAGCTTTCCAGCAGCTTGATCTCTGCCTCTGCCGCTTGCTTTTCGGAAAGAGCCGCCAACGCAGCATCTCGGCGCGGCAGGACTTGTGCCTGCCCAAGGGCAACGGCCATGGCCCACCAGACATAAAGCTGAACGGCATCGGGCTTGGAAGCCAGTCCTTCCTCGACCAGCGCCAGTTCCATAAAGCCGCGCGCGGGCATCGCTGCTCCTTGCGCCTTGATCTCGTCTAGGAGTCGGTCATGCACCGCTGCACGATGTGCGGGGGTGGCCTCTTTCGCCAAAAGCTCGGTCAAGGCAGGTGCAGGCCCAATGGCCTCCAATCGCGACCGCCATGCCCAATAAAGTGCAAGCTCTCCGTTCTTGGGCAAGCCAAGACCCTGCCGATAGAGCAGCGCGAGATTATACATCGCCTCCCCATCCCCCGCCTGCGCGAGCGCGTGAAAGACCCGTGCCCCCTCGACCGTCTGCCCTTCGCGCAGGGCGACAAGGGCAGAAGAAAAGTCCTCCGCCCCGCCAGACAGCGGTAGGACAGACAGGAAAAAGGCAGCAAGGGCAGGGCGCAGGTTCATGTTCCGGCCTTCATCACAAGTTGCAGATACAAGAGCCGCCGCCGCGGACCATGGGCGCGCGCCTCATAGACCACGATCCGTGGGCGGGTGACGCCCTCTGTTTCAAACTCCACCTGAATTCCGCGCGGCAAAAAGACGTTGTATTCGGCCATCGTTCCAATCGGGTCGGCGGCAAAACGGTCACGGAAGAAAGGGTCGATCCAGATCCTTGCCAAGGCACGGCCAAGGATATCGGGCAGATATCGCTTCACCTGATCGGTATCGCGCAAATAGGTTTCCTGCCGGACCAGCCCGAATTTGCCATCCTCGGGCGGGGCAACCGTACTGTCCCATGCGCCCGCACCGGGGCGAGGGGGCAGCACCTCCACCTCACGCGGGCGGCGCACGGGCAACCATGACCGCAGCGGGACAAGCGCGCGGGACAGATCGAATTTCATCACCGTTCCTTCGGTCGGACCATCCAAGGGAAAAAACGGCGCGCCGCGGGCTTCTGTTAGCCTGCCCCGACAATCCGGCACGGGAATTGCCTGTGTTCACATATGAAACAGACGCGCCTCCTCTTTGCTTTCGCCTTCGGGCTGCCCAGTTTGGCCTTTGCCTGTGGGCTTTGGTCTGCTTTTGGCACGGCCACGCCGGATTGGGCGAGCGTGGCCGAGGAGGCACCCGCCCCCCCGCCGCCGGAACTGACCTATCTGCCTCTGGACGAACCGATCCAGCTTGGCCTGTCGGGCGGGCGGCTCAGGGTGTCGCTGAACCTTGCCTTTTCCGCAAGACTTGCGGGGCCAGACCTTCTTGACCTTGGCACAAGGATCAAGGCCGCACAGCCCGCCATCATGGCGGCCCTGACCGAAGCCGCGTTGCGCAAAGCGACCCTATTGGAAAACACGCCTGATACTGCTGCCGCCTTGCGCGCCGCCCTGCCTGCGATCCTGCGGACGACCGTCAATGAAAGGCTTGGTACTGATGCCCTGCCCGCTCCGGTCGAAGAGGTGCTGATCCTCGATATCGCGGTGATGCGGGGCTAAGACTCACCAGTGTGGCGGCTTTTGATTTGCCGGGGGCGCGTCAAACCCTGCCGCCTCGCGCTCGGCCTCACGTTCCACCAAAAGGCTGACAAGCCGGGTCAGGCGGTCGATCTCTTTGCGTTGCGCGGTCACGACATCAGAAAGATCATCCACCGCGCGGGTCAGATGCGCCAGCTTTTCTTCCAGAACTGCGATATGGTCCATGCCCGCCCCTTGATGCCGTGGCGCTTGCCGCCCCTTGCCCCATCCGTTACAGGAACAGCGCCAAAGATCGAAGGGCCTGCCGCCATGTCTGAAGGAAAAATCCGCCGCCCCAAGGCTGAAACGCCCAAGGGCTTTCGCGATTATTTCGGCACGGAAGTGACCGAACGCAAGGCCATGCTG
>JALOTC010000092.1 GCA_025458085.1 Cypionkella sp.
CTGCGGGAAACGGCTTTCCCAAAACCGCAGCACATGGGCTGGGGTTTCCAGAATGTCGGCAACTTCGGAAATGGTCCGGAACGCGTCTGGCGATTTTTCCATGGGCGTCCCGCCCCCCTTTTATTTCTTCTTGCTGCCCGCAGCCACGCGATCCCGCATCAGATGCGAGGGGCGGAAGGTCAGCACGCGGCGGGGGCTGATCGGCACTTCCTCGCCCGTCTTGGGGTTGCGGCCAACGCGGGCGGTCTTGTCCCGGACCGAAAACGTACCAAAGGACGAGATCTTGACCTGTTCGCCCGCGACAAGCGCATCGGACATATGCTGAAGCACAGCCTCGACCAATTGCGCGCTTTCGTTCCGGCTTAGCCCAACTTCGCGAAACACGGCCTCCGAAAGGTCCATGCGCGTCAAGGTCGTTTCACTCATCCCTGATCTCCCCAAACTTTCCGGCAGCATGCGCCGGGCGGAGAAACGAGTCAATATCAGAGACTTGGACCGGCAAGTTCGGGCAGTGCCTGACGCGGCTTACCAGCGCAGGACAACCGATCCCCAGGCAAGGCCACCGCCGATCGCCTCGGTGACCAAAAGGTCGCCCGTCTTGATCTGCCCGCGCGCCTTGCCCACGGAAAGCGCAAGGGGGATAGAGGCGGCAGAGGTATTGCCGTGATCCTGCACGGTGACCACCACCTGATCCATCGGCAATTGCATCTTCTTGGCCGTGCCTTCGATGATCCGGATATTGGCCTGATGCGGCACGATCCAATCCACATCCGCAGGCGTCAGCCCGGCCTTATCTAGGCTGGCATGGGCCGTTTCGGCAAGCTTTTCAACGGCATGGCGGAAAACTTCCTTCCCCGCCATCCGCAGATGCCCGGTAGTCCCGGTGCTGGTGCCGCCATCGACATACAGGATATCGCGGAACCGCCCGTCAGAATGCAGATCGGTGGCAAGAATGCCCCGGTCCGAGGGCGCACCCGCGCCCTCCTGCGCCTCTAGCACCAAAGCCCCCGCGCCATCGCCGAACAGAACGCAAGTCGTGCGGTCGGTCCAATCCATCAGCTTGCTGAAGGTTTCCGCCCCGATCACCAGCACCCGTTTGGCCTGACCCGACAGGATCAGCGCATTGGCATTGGCCAGAGCAAAGACAAATCCCGCGCAGACCGCCTGCACATCAAAGGCAAAGCCGCGCGTCAGGCCCAGATTGGCCTGCACCATTGTCGCCGCGGAGGGGAAGGTCAGATCGGCGGTAGAAGTGGCAAGGATGATCGCATCCACATCCTCGACCGCAAGCCCCGCATCCGCCAAGGCGGCCCGCGCTGCATGGGTCGCCATGGCCGAAGTCGTTTCACCCTCGGCCGCGAAATGCCGCCGTTCAATGCCCGACCGGCTGCGAATCCATTCGTCCGAGGTCTCGACCAGCGACTCCATCTCTGCATTCGGGACAACCCGCGCGGGCAGGTAATGCCCCACCCCACGGACCACGGCGCGTATCGTCATGCTTTTGTCCCGTCTTCGCTTGCGGCAACTGCGGCATCCTGCCCCGTCCGCCCTGTCGAGGCAACCCGCGCGGCCAAACGGTCCACGAAACCCGACCGCGCCAGTTGCACGGCAAGGCCAATGGCCGCAGCCACACCCGTTTCATCGGCGGAACCGTGGGATTTCACCACCGTTCCATTCAGCCCCAGAAAAACCCCGCCATTCACCCGGCGCGGATCAATCCGCCGTTGCAGGCGCTTGAGCGAGCCCATCGCCAAAAGCGCCCCGATCTTGGGCAGCAGGCCCGATCCAAGCGCCTCTTTCAGAAAGTCAGAGACAAGCTTGGCCGTGCCTTCGCCGGTTTTCAGCGCCACATTGCCCGTGAACCCATCTGTCACGATCACATCGACCCGGTCCGAAGGGATATCGCCACCTTCGACAAAGCCCACGAAGTCAAAGCCTCCGGCCTCTGCGGCTTCCAGCATCCGGTCATGGGCGGTGCGCAATTCGGCCCGGCCTTTGTGTTCCTCGGTGCCCACATTCAACAGGCCGACGCGCGGGCGTTTCAACGAAAGCCCGTTGCGCGCATAGGCCGCGCCCATGGTGGCAAATTGCAAAAGGTCTTCGGCCTCTGCCTCTACCCCCGCGCCCACATCCAGCATGACATTGAACCCGCCGGGGTTCCGGCTGGGCCACAGGCATGCGATGGCGGGGCGATTGACCCCTGCCACTTTCCGCAGGCGCAGCATGCTGACTGCCATCAAGGCACCCGTATTGCCGCAAGACACCGCAGCCTGCGCCTCACCAGCCTTGACGCTGTCGATCGTGGACCACATCGAGGTGCCCGCGCCGCTGCGCATCACCTGACTGGGCTTGTCATGCATCGTCACCACACGCTCGGCATGGACGATCCGCACCAATGACGAAAGCCCCGCCTGCCGTGCGACAAGGGGGGATAGGGTCGCTTCATCGCCATGGATCAGATACCGCACACCCGGATGGCGGGCCGCCGAAATGGCAAGGCCAGCAACCACCGCTGCCGGCCCGCGGTCTCCGCCCATGGCGTCAACCGAAATGACGATATCGCCCCTGTCCGCGTGGACGCCGGTTGCCGCTGTGTCAGCTCCGTTCGCCATGGATGGGGCGCGACGTCAGGCGCGGCTTACGCCGCGTCCTCGTCCAGATCGACATCCGAAGACGTGGCGACAACTTCGCGCGCATCATAGTGGCCGCAGGCACCGCACACGTGGTGCGGCCGCTTCAGCTCGCCACAGTTCGGGCATTCCGCCGGGTTGGCGGCCACAAGCGCGTCATGCGCACGGCGCATGTTGCGGCGGGATTTGGTGACTCGGTTCTGCGGGACTGCCATGTCTCGACCTCGGGGTCGCGTTGCCACACCCCGGATGAGGCGCGGAACATAGCCAGATTTCGGCCCGGCGCAAGCCCCTTTCGCCGAACCCGCGCCTAAGGCTCCGTCCCGCCGCCGCCCAGCTTGTCTTTTAGCGCGGCAAGGCTTGCGAATGGCTTCAGATCCGCCTCGCGGATCGGCTCCGCGCCGGGCGGCGCAAAGACCGCCTCACCCAGTTCTGCCCCCGGCGCGCGAGGATAGAGCGGAAGCGCCAGCGCCAGCGCCTCCTCCGCCACTGTGCCAAGGTCGATCACTTCCGGCAAAGGTTCGGCGCTGTCATCCTCGGGCATTTCGACCTCATCGCCCTCCGGCTCTTGCCAGTCGGCGACATAGCGGCGCAGCACCTCCTCGCGCAGCGTCACCGGAACGGGGGCGAGTGTGACCGAACAGGGTTGCACCGCCTCCGCCTCCAACCGGGCCTGAAGCGTGAAATCCCGTGCGCCCTGCGGCACGATCTCGCCCTTCAGGCGAAAAGCGGGAAGCGAGATCAGCCCAAGTGCCGCCGCCATGGCCGCCCGCGCCGCCCGGTCCGGGCACAGGTCGAACCGGGTGGGTTTGCGCGACGACAGCGCCGCCACACGAAAAGACGGCGCTGCGCTGGTCTGCGCAGAGCGGATGCCATCATCTGGCGGGGAGTCGGAATGGCCTGTCATCGCGGCGCGATCCTTCTCTTGGGCACCAAGGCCTTGCTCTTGGCGCGTTCCATTCTTGAACGGGCCACGATCCTTCTGTAAGCCTGACGGCAGAAGGCGGCCCGCCTTCGGCCTTAAGCGGCGCCCGCCGCCTTGGCAAGGGCAGGAATCGTCCTGGCGGGTCCTGGCCGCAAGACATCGGGCGCGGGGTGGGGATTGATGGTATCGAAGAGCTTTTCAGCCGGGCAGGGCGCAGGCCGTCTGGCCCACCGCCTCGGGCGCCTGCTGCTGGCCTTTGTGGTGGTGGCAGGGCTTGCAGCCTGCTCGTCGGTCTATCGCAATCACGGCTATGTGCCGCCCGAAGAGGACCTCGCCCAGCTTCAGGTCGGCACCGATACCCGCGAAACTGCCGCGCAAAAGGTGGGCCGGCCGTCCGCATCGGGCCTGTTGAACGATACCGGTTGGTTCTATGTGCAAAGCCGCTGGGAACAGCGCGGCATCCGTCCGGCGCAGGAAATCGACCGGCAGGTCGTGGCGCTCACCTTCTCGGAAAGCGGGACCTTGCAGAATGTGGAGCGTTTTGGGCTGGAACGCGGGCAGATCGTCCCGCTCTCGCGGCGCGTGACAGAGACGAATGTCGAAGGCATGGGCGTGCTGCGGCGGCTCTTCTCGAATTTCGGCCGTCTGGGCGCGGCGCAGCTGGTGGATTGATCGGCGCAAGTTTGCGCTGCCAAGCTTCTGGATCACCCTTGGGGAGGGCTGTCTGCCCTCCCCAAACCCCTCCCGAGGATATTTGTGAACAGATGAAGGGGGCGACGGACCTATGCTTCCGGTTCAAACCGGAGCGCAACTCCGTTGATACAATAGCGCAGGCCGGTGGGCGCGGGACCATCGGGAAAGACATGCCCCATATGCGCATCACAGCGGGCGCAGTGCACTTCGGTGCGGCGCATGAACCAACTGCGGTCCTCTTTCGTGCCAAGCGCCTCGTCATCCAGCGGTTGCCAGAAACTGGGCCAGCCCGTGCCTGAGTCGAATTTATGGGCGGCGTCGAACAGCGGCGCATCGCAGCAGATGCAGCGGAAGGTGCCGGCGGCCTTTGGGAAGTTGTCATGGGTAAAGGCGCGTTCCGTTCCGTGTTGGCGCGTGACCTTGAAGGCAAGGTCCGACAATTGCGCGCGCCACTCCGCCTCTGATTTGACGATCTTGTCCATGCAACTCTGTCCTTTCCGATGCTCTGCCGGGGGCGCGGCGAAACTCGCCCTTGCCAAGGCCCCCGCGCTGGGAAATCTAGGGCAGGCTCGGGCGCATTCCAATCGCGCGGCGGGCCGGTGGCTGTGGATGGTCGGCCAAGAGGTTTCGAGCGCAGCAAAAGGGGCGCGCGGATGCGGATGACGGCGGAACCATTGATCCGGGGGCGGCTGGTTGCGCGCCTTGCCCGTTCCGCGGTTGAGGTGGAGGCGGCGCAACGCCTGCGTCATCTCGCCTTTGTCGCCGCGCGGGGCAGGGGGCCTGTTGGCGGCCGCGATACCGATGCCTTCGACGCTGGGGCCGCGCATCTTTTGGTGTCTGAGGGCGAGGTTCCTCTGGCCTGTTGCCGGCTGACCCTGCATCGCGGGCAGAGTATTCTTTCGGGCTATTGCGCGGGGTTCTATGACCTCTCGCCGCTGCTAGCCTATCCCGCCCCGATGCTGGAATTGGGGCGGTTTTGCCTGCATCCTGACCGGCATGATCCTGATCTCCTTCGGCTTGCCTTGGCGCTGGTGACGCGGGTGGTGGAGACGACCGGGGCCGGGCTTTTGTTTGGCTGTTCCAGCTTTGAGGGGGCGGATGCGGCGGGCCATGCCGGGGCCTTGGCTGCGCTGACCGGGCGGATCGGGCCAGAGGCGCTGCGCCCCAAGCCCCTTACCGCACCAGGGCGCGTGGCCATCGGCGGGGCAGGTGCCGCGCCCGTGCCCGGCGCGCTTCCCGCGCTGTTGCGCAGTTACCTCGCGCTTGGGGGGTGGGTCAGCGATCACGCGGTCTGTGATCCAGACCTCGACACCGTTCATGTCTTTACCGCGGTGGAGGTGGCCACCATTCCCCCGGCGCGGGCCCGCGCGTTGCGCCTTTTGGCCGGGGAATATGTGGGGTAAATTGATACCTCTTTTTTAGTGAACTGATTTAGAAGGATTTTATTTCAGGTTTGCCGCTTGACCGGCGCGGTGCTTCGCGCGATAAGCCGCCATCCAAAGCAGGGGTGCCCCGCGCCCCGACCTTCCTCATGGGATAAACCGATGAAAACCTTTACCGCAACGCCTGCGGACATCGAGAAGAAGTGGATCCTGATCGACGCCGAAGGCGTCGTTCTGGGCCGCCTCGCCACGATTGTCGCAAACATCCTGCGCGGCAAGAATAAGCCGACCTTCACCCCCCACATGGACATGGGTGACAATGTCATCATCATCAACGCCGACAAGGTGCAGATGACCGGTAACAAGCGTGAAGACAAGCGCTACTACTGGCACACCGGCCATCCGGGTGGCATCAAATCGCGCACCGCACGCCAAGTGCTGGAAGGCGCGCATCCCGAGCGTGTGGTGATCAAGGCTGTTGAACGCATGATCACCCGCAACCGTCTGGGCCGTCAGCAGATGACCAACCTCCGCGTTTATGCGGGCGCCGCGCATCCGCATGAAGCCCAGCAGCCCACCGTTCTGGACGTGAAGGTCCTGAACCCGAAGAACACCCGGAGCGCGTGATCATGGCCGACATCAAATCCCTCGACGATCTGAAATCGGCCGTCTCGGGCGCATCCGCTGCCCCGGCTGCTGCTGCTGCCGCCGCTCCGCGTGAGCCTGTGCGGGACGCGCTCGGCCGCGCCTATGCGACGGGCAAGCGGAAGGACGCGGTCGCCCGCGTTTGGGTCAAGCCCGGTTCTGGCAAGGTCATCGTGAACGGCAAGGAAATGGCCGCCTATTTCGCGCGCCCCGTGCTCCAGATGATTCTGAAGCAGCCCTTCACCATCGCCAATGTTGAAGGCCAGTTTGACGTTCTGGCCACAGTCACCGGCGGTGGCCTGTCCGGTCAGGCTGGTGCCGTGAAGCATGGTATCTCCAAGGCGCTGCAGCTTTACGATCCCACGCTCCGCCCGGCACTGAAGGCAGCAGGCTTCCTGACCCGCGACAGCCGTGTGGTGGAACGTAAGAAGTACGGCAAGGCCAAAGCCCGCCGCTCCTTCCAGTTCTCCAAGCGTTAACGAAAGCGGCGCAGACTGCGCCACGGACGAAAGACAAAGGCCCGCGCATCGCGCGGGCCTTTTGATTTGTGTTGCGGGTCTGTGGCTGGGCATACTTCTGTCTGTAAGGCTGAGAATCGGACCGGATCATGACGACAAAGAAGGACGCAGCGCCGATCATGGCGGCAAAGGACGGGGATGCGCTTGGCAGCAGGGGCGGCAAAACCGCGGCAGCGGTCGAGGTTCCCGCGATGGCCGCGCCGGAGCCTTCGGTTGCAACGGAAGAGAAGGCCGCAAAGCTTGGGCCCTATGTGGCCTATGCCTTCCGCGGGACGGATGTCCGCGCCGATATCCGCGACAAATACGGGTTCGATGGCGAGCTGTTGGAACTCTATGCCAGCGGGACAGAGCGGGTGGTCAACAAATGGCACCATTACCTGCCGCTCTATGACCGCTATTTCGCGCGGTGGCGGAACCGACCGTTCCGGTTTCTTGAAATCGGTGTGTCGCGGGGCGGGTCGTTGGACCTGTGGCGGCGCTACTTCGGGCCGGAGGCCGTGATCTTCGGGATCGACATCAATCCAAAATGCGCGGCCTTCGACGGAATCTCGGGGCAGGTTCGGATCGGGTCGCAGGATGATCAGGCCTTTCTCGCGCGGGTCGTGGAGGAGATGGGCGGCATCGATGTGGTGCTGAATGACGGCAGCCATCAGATGCCACATGTCCACAAGACCTTCGAAGTACTCTTTCCCAAGCTGTCCTATGGCGGGACCTATATGATCGAGGACTTGCACACGGCCTATATGCGCCGCTTCGGTGGCGGCTACCGCAGCAGCGATAATTTCTTCAACTTCACCCGCCGCATGGTGGATGACATGCACCGCTGGTATCATCGGCATGGCGAACACAGATCGGACTTGGGTCCAGAGTGTTCGGGCATTCACATCCATGACAGCGTAGCTGTTTTCGACAAGGATCGGCCCTTTGCGCCGACGCATTCGCGCGTGGTGCGGCAGGGCAAATCCTAGGCCAAGAAACAGCAGGCGGGGCACGAGGCTCGCCCATCCTGTCCATGCGCCAAAGTCTGAACATGCCTCCTGTCGCAACTTTCAGAAGGGCGCGGAAGGTGTAGTGGCAGCCAGTCCCGCGCCGCGGGATCAAGATGCCTCAGCCCACCCCGTCGTCTGTGCCGTCACTACGCCTTGCGCGGACGCTTCGCCGTGTCAAGGCGCAGCGTCACCAGCGCGGCAATCAGCGGTCGCGCGGCCTTGGTGTTCAGGACCTCTGACCCAAGGGCTGACAGAAGATAGTTTCTTTCAACCCGCCTCGCAGAGAGACGCGCATTGGCGTGATGGGGGTCGATGACCGCCTCCGCGCAAAAGGCGGCAAAGGCATCTGATGGTGCCGGGTGAAGGCATCCATGCTGTAGTCAACAATCTTACCCGCAATGGCCTTTGCGAAACGGGGGGCGAGCCGTGGGTAGTCAAGAACGAAGATATAGTTGAAAGCCGCGGTCGAGGCGTAGAAGCACCCCCGCCGTTCCGCGGCCTGTTGCATCACCGCTCTGTCCAAGACGACGCCATGCTTGCTCATCTCGGCATAAAGCGAGTCGCACGTGGCATCACGCGGGCGCACAACCACATGCCATTCCACCGCCGAGAAGCCCGCGATATGGGCCGCGCTTTCCACCTCCCTTGCGAGGGCGAGGTCAACAATACAATTCTCGAAATCCTCGCCGCTCAGCAGGACCGTCTCGCAAGACGCGCCCGCGGTGGCCCGACTTGTCCTCAGATAGTCGGTCAGGACATCGATGCCGAGGCTTTGTATCTCATGCATCAAGTAGCTATGCTGCATGTGGGGGCCGAGTTCCGGAAACAGAACCCCGCATCTGTGCAGCAGGGCTCGGTTCCTCGCGCAAAGCAGCTGAAAGCTGGTCGTCGCAGTCTTATGCAGACCGCAATGGATCACGAGTTTCACACCAGGCGCTCCGGAAACGCTTCACCTACAAAAGTCACCCTAGCGCGGAGTTCGATCTGGCGGAACGGATTTTGCCCATCGCAGCACAAACCCCTCTGCGGCATGGTGCGCGCTCTGGCACTGCGGATGATGGCGCGCCTTTAGAAGGGCCGGTTGCCCGGCCCAGTCAGGGGAAATGGTCAGGGTCCCGGCCGGGCCGCGCGTCAATCGCGCCAGAACGGGCGCGTGGCCTCGGCCTCGGCAGAGAGCGCATCAAGCCCCACATCGCGCAGAGCATGGGAATCAAGTCGCGCCAGCGCCTTTCGGGTGCGATGGCGCGTCTCCCACTCCAGAACGCGGACCGCGGCGGCAACCAGCAGCCGCGACAGCGGGGGCAGGGCAGCGGGGCGGAAGGCCAGCGTTTCGGCGGGAGACATTTTTCGATTCCTTGTATTGATACAATGCAGCTTGATGCTGTATGATAAAGATACAATAGGTGCGAATGGCAGGGCCAGAGGAACATTGTGGCTGATACAATAATGTGGCGTCCGTCACTCTCCACTGCCGAAGGGCCGAAATATCTGGCCCTGATGCGCGCCCTGCGCGAGGCGATCCGCTCCGGCGAACTGGCCGAAGGGGCGCAACTGCCCACGGTCCGTGATCTGGCGTGGCACCTCAAGGTCACGCCCGGCACGGTGGCCCGCGCCTACAGCCTTGCCACGCAAGAGGGGCTTCTGGCCGCGACCGTAGGGCGCGGCACCTTTGTCGCCTCCCGGTCTCCGCGCTTGGGGCCGACACAGGCGCTCTATATCGAACGCGATCCGGATCGCGACCGGGGCCGTGTCAACCTGCGCGCGCCGATCCTGCCCGATGTCGGCCAAAACGCAGCCATTGCCGAAGCCTTGCGCGCCGTGGCCGCAGACCCCGAAAACGACTGGGTCGATTACCCCCGCCAAAGGGATGAAGGCCCCCTGCGCGAGGTGATCTGCGATTGGGTCAGCGACCGCGTGCTGGGCCCCTTTGGCCCCGATGATATCGTGCTGACCCATGGCGGGCAGAATGGCATCAGCCTGATCCTTCTGTGCTGCCTGCGGGGCGACCGGCCTGTCGTCTTGATCGAGGATCTGGCCTATCCCGGTTTCCGTCATGCCGCCCGCCTCAGCCGGGCCGAAGTGGTGGCGGTCGAAATCGATTCCGAAGGCATCGTGCCCGAGGCGCTGGAACAGGCCTGTCGCCGCCATGGCGCGCAGGTCCTGTGCCTGACGCCCGAGGCGCAAAACCCGACCACCGGGCGGATGAGCACCGAGCGCCGCGCGGCGATCACCGCCATTGCCCGCCGCCATGATCTGCAGATCATCGAAGACGATTGCTATTCCGTCAGCCAATCCAACCTGCCCAGCCTGCGCGCCTTGGCCCCCGAACGCACCTGGCATGTGGGCAGTCTGTCAAAGACCGTCTCGGCGGGCTTGCGCTTTGGCTATATCGTGGCGCCAACCGGCATGGGCCATGCGGGCCGTCTGACAGCACAGCACGCCTTTTTCGCGCTCGCCCGCCCGATCGAGGCGGTGGTTCTTCACCTGTTGACCTCTGGCGAGGCCGCGCGCCTGCGCGAAGGCGTGCAGGCCGATCTGGAGAAACGGCTGCATATGCTCGTGAATGCGCTCGGCTCTTTCGATCTGTCCTGGGCGCCCGGCCTGCGCTTTGCCTTTCTCCGCTTGCCGACCGGCTGGCGCTCTTCCACCTTCGTCAGCCATGCCGAGGCGGCGGGCGTCCTGCTGCGCTCTGCCGATGAATTCGCGCTGGTTCATGGCCGTGCACCCAATGCGGTGCGCATCGCCCTATCGGGGGCCGAGACATTCGAGGCACATCAGGGGGCCATGGACCGTCTCGCGCGGCTCCTGCGCGAGCCGCCCGCCGAACTCATGGTCTAAGCGCCACGACCTGCGGCGTGGCGCGGCGTGGCGGGCCGCATCGGCCAGTGTGGCGCGGCGGACTCACTTCGCCGCACTCCTGGGGCTCGGCCTCCAGCTTTTCTTGACCTAAAGCCGCCTCTGAAGGACCGTTTTGTATCGAGCAGGGGTCACGATAAGGCCCGATGAAACAAGGACAGGCCAAAAATGGCACAAAACGCATCTTTCCACGCGCCTCACGGGGGCGCGGACTTCTTGGGCTGGCGCAGGCGGGCAGGTCGGACAGAAATCGTCTATGACGATGGCGTGGCGCGCCGACTTGTCTGGCGGGTAGAGGAAGAGCGCCCCGATGTGGCGGGGTTGAACGATGCCCTGCGCGCGGCGGTCCATTCCGCGCGTGTACTTCCGACGCTGTATGACGAATTGAAAAAGCGCGCCATCGCGATCGAACGGGTGGCCGGCTGACCCCTGCTTAGGAAATGGGCAAGCAGGGCCTTGCGTCCTTCTTTTTCGCGTGCTTCCTGTGCGAAGGCTTGCAGGCTCATCCCGCTTGTGCCTACATTTGATCAAACGCGCAAAAGCACCGCGCAGGCGGGGCATCTGTTCAGGGGGGCATGATGGCGCAATCCAAAGGGTCCGGCCTTGACCGGGAGGCGAGGTCGGGCCTTGCCATGGTCAGCCCCACGCTGATCTATGGCATGCTGCTTCTGGCCGCGCCTCTGGCCACGGTCCTCATCTATTCTGTGCTGACCGGTGGCGGTGGCACCGTCACATGGGATTTCACCTGGGATAACTACGTCACCGTCTGGACCGGCGATGTCTATCGCGCGATCATGCTGCGCTCGCTGACCGTGGCCTTCGGCGTGACTTTGGTGACCGTGCTGATCGCCTACCCAATCGCCTATTTCGTCAGCTTCCATGTCGAGCCGTCGAAGAAATCGCTCTGGCTCTTCCTCATCACCATCCCGTTCTGGACCAGCTATCTGATCCGCGTGTTCCTGTGGAAGGTGATCCTTGGCTATAACGGCGTGATCAATTCGGGTCTGATGTCCGTGGGCATCATCGATGAACCCCTGCAATGGATCAACTATAACGTCGGCGCGCTGATCACGACTCTGGCCCATGCCTATGCGCCCTTTGCCATCCTGCCGATCTTCGTCGCGCTGGAAAAGATCGACCGCAGCCTGCTGGAGGCTGGCCAAGACCTCGGCGAATCCAAACTGCGCACCTTCTGGCGCGTGACCTTGCCGCTGTCGATGCCCGGGGTTATCGCTGCCGTTCTGATCGTCTTCATCCCAACGATCGGCGACTATGTGACGCCTGACCTCATCGGCGGGGGGCGCCTGCCCATGATCGCCAATATGATGGAGGTGCAGATGCTCAAGATCAACAACCGCGCCTTGGGCTCTGCCATCGCGGTCAGTGCGATGATTATCGTGGCCCTGATCGCCGTGGCCTTTGTCTTGATGAACCGCCGCTTCCTGAGGGGGCCGAAATGACCAAAAGCCCCTCGCTCAAGGCCTATGCGATCGGCTATCTGATTTTCCTCTACGCGCCGATTGCGCTTCTGCCGATCTTTGCCTTCAACGACTCTCGCATCATCGCTTTCCCGCTTTCCGGCTTCACCACCAACTGGTTTGTCGAGATGTGGGGCGATGTCCAGATGTGGAACGCGCTGAAGAACTCGCTCACCATCGCCACCACCACGGCGATCCTGTCCACAACGCTTGGCATTTTCGCCGCCCGCGCTTCCACCCGCTATCGCTTTCCGGCAAAGGGCGGGATCATGGGGCTGATCATGCTGCCACTGGTGCTGCCCGAGATGATCGTGGCCATGTCGCTCTTGGTGGTGCTCTTGGCCGTGGGCGTGCCGCTGTCGATCTTTACGGTGATCCTCGGCCATACGCTGATCTGCACGCCCTTTGCCGTGGCGATCCTCACCTCGGCCTTCCAAAGCCTCGATCAATCGCTGGAAGAGGCCGCCTATGACTTGGGCGAAAGCCCGGCATCGACTTTCCGGCTGATCATCCTGCCCTTGGTGATGCCCGGCATCATTTCCTCGCTCCTGATCTGCTTCACAATCAGCTTGGATGAATTCATCATCGCCTATTTCCTCGCTGGGGCGGATACCGTGCTGTCATCTTACATCTACAGCCAGTTCCGCTTCCCCGCGAAGGTTCCCGCCATGCTGGCACTGGGCACCGTTCTGGTGCTGGTGTCCGTCGTCCTTCTGACCATCGCCGAATATTTCCGCCGCCGTGGCATCGCCAAAACGGGCGGCAAGGATACCGGAGGCTTTCTGTGACCGACAAACCTACCATGATCGAATTCCGGGATGTCCATAAATATTATGGCGATTACCACGCGCTCCGCGGCATCAGCGCCACGATCCGCGCCGGCGAATTCTTCTCGCTCCTTGGCCCTTCGGGCTGCGGCAAGACCACGCTTCTGCGCACCATCGCAGGGTTTGAAGGCATCTCTTCCGGCGCCGTGCTGATCGACAGCAAGGACATGGCAGATGTGCCCGCGAACAAGCGGCCCACCAATATGGTGTTCCAATCCTATGCCATCTTCCCGCATATGAGCGTGGCGGAAAACGTGGGCTTTGGCCTGCGCCGCGATCCGAGGTCCAAGGCGGACAAGGCCAAGGCGGTGGAAGAGGCGCTCGAAATGGTGGGCCTCAAGGGCTATGGCACCCGTGCAGCCCATGCGCTTTCGGGTGGTCAGCGGCAGCGCGTGGCCCTTGCCCGCGCGCTGATCCTAAAGCCCAAGGTGCTGCTCCTCGACGAACCCCTTTCCGCGCTTGATAAAAAGATGCGCGAACATATGCAGGTCGAACTCATCAAGCTGCAGCGGCAGGTGGGCATCACCTTCGTCCTCGTCACCCATGATCAGGAAGAAGCCCTCGTCATGTCGGACCGTATCGCCGTGATGTTCGAAGGCGAAATCGCGCAACTGGCAGACCCCGAAACCCTCTATCGCCGCCCGGCCACGCGCAAGGTCGCGGATTTCATCGGCACGATGAACTTCATTCCCTGCACGGTCCTCTCCGAATCCGATTCAGGCTGCGAGGTGGAGGCCAAGGGCCTCGGCCGCGTCCATCTCGACCCCGGTCAATGCCCGCCCCTGCGCGGCGGGGCCGATCCGGTTGTGGGCCTGCGCCCCGAGACGCTGACCTTGGTCTATCCCGGCCAGACCACGACGGAACGCACAACGCCCGGCGTGATCGATGAGGTGATCTATTTCGGCGATATGACCTATTACGATGTCTATATCGGCGGCACTGATATCGAAGTGCGGCTCTCCATGCGCAATGTCCCCGGCCGCCCGATCCTCGAAGTCGGCGCCAAGGTCGATGTCGCCTGGAGCCCGACAGCCCTCGTCCTGTTCCGCTAGGCCAAAACGGGGCAGGGCCTTCTCCTGCCCCCTTCATCTGTTCCCAAATATCCTCGGGAGGGGTGCGGGGAGGGCAGACAGCCCTCCCCGTTCGCCATTTGATCAGCGCCGCGCAACCTTACTTGCGCGCAGGCCCTGCCGTATCGGGCGGGATCAAGCCAAGACCCCGCAGATAGATGCCGATACCCGCCTCCAGCAAATCTTCGGGGGCAAAGGGGCTCTGGGCCCCATTGCCACGCAGGTAAAGCTCCACCACGCCATGGCTCATTGCCCAGATATGCGAAGAAAACATCGTCGCCGGTGGCCGCCGGTCGGCCGGCAGATGCTCTGACAGGCGTGCTGCCGCCTTCTCCAGAACGCCCCGCGCCTTGGCCGAAACCTGCGCCAGTTCGGGGTGATTGGCCGGGGCCAGCCCGCTTTCGAACATGGCGATGTAATGGCCCGGATACTTTCGCGCAAAGGCCAGGTAAGCCCGCCCCGTCGCCTCAAAAGCCGCCAAGGCCGAAGGTCGGCCATCGTCAAAAGCATAGTCCATCAGATCGGCAAAGATCAGAAAGCCCTGCCGCGCCACCTCGGCGATCAGATCCTCGCGCCCCGCGAAATGGCGATAGACCGCCGCAGGCGTCACATCCGCCGCCTTCGCCGCCTCTGACAGCGTGAAACCCGTCGGCCCCTTTTCCGCGATCAGCCCCAGCGTCGCCTCGACCAGCGCCTCGCGCAGATTGCCATGGTGATAGCCGCGTTTCACCGCCCCTTGGTCTCCCGCAGGGCCGGGCCGCCGCAAATGGCGGGGTCGGGCTCGCCAATCACCTCCGGCTCCTTGCCGTCATAGTCCACCGCCTGCAGAATCGTCTGCAACGCCGCGATCCGCGCGCGGCGCTTGTCATCGGACAAGATCACCGTCCAAGGCGCGAAGTCGAAGTGGGTCTGCGCCATCGTCTCGTCAATCGCATCGCAATAGGCATCCCACTTTTCCAAACCTTCGATGTCGATGGCCGACAGCTTCCATTGCTTCAAGGGGTCCCCCTCCCGCTCCAGAAACCGGCGCAACTGCTCGGCCCGCCCGACCTCCAGCCAGATCTTCCGCAGGATGATCCCATCATCGACCAAGGTCTGCTCAAACCCCGGCAATTGCCGGAAAAAAGCCGCGCGCTGATCGGGCGTGCAAAAGCCAAAGACATGTTCGATCATGGCGCGGTTATACCAACTGCGGTCAAACAGCACCATTTCCCCCGCCGCAGGCAGCCAATCGACATAGCGCTGGAAATACCATTGCCGCGCCTCCCGGTCGGTGGGTTTGGGCAAGGCCGCGATGCTGCACACCCGCGGGTTCAGGTTTTCCGTCACCGCCTTGATCGCGCCGCCCTTGCCCGCCGCATCGCGCCCTTCAAACACCACGACGAGCCTTTGTCCCCGCGCCTTCAGATCCGCCTGCATCCGCGCCAGTTGGATCTGCAAAGCCTCCAACCGCGGTTCATAGTCCTTCTTCTTCATGCCGGTCCGATAAGGATAGGACTCGGTCAGGATGTCGTCCTTCTCCGCCCGCTTGATCCGCGCGCGGATCTCCTTCGGCGCGCCTTTCTGAAAGTAACGACTGATGGCACCGTCAAATGGCAAGGTCATGGCTTGGTCTCCCTTGCCGTCAGTATGGCGATTGGCGGGGTCAGCGCAATCCGGCGCGGGAGGCAGCGCGGTCAATGGCGGCAATCACCTCTCTCCGGTGCGTATGGTGCGGCATGTGGCCCGCGCCGGGCAACACGGTCAGCCGCGCCTCGGGCAAAATCTCGGCCAAAGGCCCGGAATGAACCGCCAGCGGCACCACCAGATCCGCATCGCCATGGATCAGTTCGACAGGCAGGGTCAACCCCTGATACCGCTCTGCCATCGCCACCACCTGCGGACGCAAGCTGTTGATCTGCGCCGCATTCGTGGCCAGAGTGGCACGCCGGAGCGTCAAATCCGTGCCCAGATGGTCAGCATAGCCTTCGGGGGCGGACTGCGGGGCAAACACCCCTTCAACCGCCCGGCGCACCATACGGTCCGGCACAAAGGCCGATACCAGCGGCACCAGAACCGCACGGCCGGGGATCGAGGCCGTCGCGCGATACCACGGGTCAAGCCGCCCCGGCCAAGGCATCGACACCCCCGCCACCAGAACAAGCGCCGCAGGCTGTTCCTGCAACGCCCACGCCAGCGCCACCGCACCGCCATAGCTTTGGCCCAGAACGATGGGCCGCGTGACGCCCAGTTCCGCCACCGCCGCCCGCAGACGGCGGGCTTGCGCCTCCACACTATGCTCGCCGGGGGGCAGGGGGTCCGAATGGCCCATGCCGGGCCGGTCCAGTGCGATCACCCGGTAGCGTGTGGCCAGTTCTCCGGCCAAGCGATGCGTGAAATCCCGCAGATTACCGCTCGCCCCATGGATCAGCACCAGATCAGGCCCGTCGCCCATCACCTCCAGATGCACGCGCGCCCCGCCCTCTACCGTCACGAACTGTCCGGTCGGCGGATGCGCAGCCATGGCTGCGGCTTCGCGCGCCTGCACCCGCCAGATCGTCGCCGCCGTCAGCGCCACGGCGGCAATCCCGATGCTAGCGGCCAATGTCCTGAATCTCATAGGGTGTCGATTGATAAATCTCGTTGATCCAGTTGCCATATAGAAGATGCGCGTGGCTTCTCCACCGGTTCAGCGGCGGGCGCGCGGGATTGTCATCGGGATAGTAATTCATCGGCACATTGATCGGCGTGCCATTGGCCACATCGCGATCGTATTCCTGTTTCAGCGTATCGCTATCATATTCAAAATGATTGAAAATATAGAGCGCGCGATGCCCCGCATCCTCCACCAGACACGGCCCCACCTCATCTGATCCCAGCAGCGTGACCAGGCCCGGCGCCGCATCCACCTCTGCCTGCCGGACTTCTGTCCAGCGGCTGACCGGAATGACGAAATCATCCGAAAACCCCCGGAGATAGGGCGAGGTCGGGCAAAGGTTGCGGTGCCGGAAACAGCCAAAGGCCTTGGCGGGCAGTATATGCTTTTGCACGCCATGCAGATGATAGATCATCGCCATGCCGCCCCAGCAGACGCCAAAGGTCGATTGCACATGGCTCTGCGTCCAATCGAACACCCGGCGCAACTCATCCCAATAGGTCACCTCCTCAAAGGGCAGGTGTTCGATCGGCGCGCCGGTGATGATCAGCCCGTCAAACTTCTCGCCCGAGGCTTCCACCTCGGCAAAGGGGCGGTAGAAGGTTTCCATATGCTCGGCCGCGGTGTTCTTGGTCTGATGCTCGCTCATCCGGATCAACTGCAAGTCGATCTGCAGGGGCGTGGCCCCGATCAACCGGGCAAACTGGTTCTCCGTCTGGATCTTTTTCGGCATCAGGTTCAAAAGCCCGATCCGCAGGGGCCGAATATCCTGCCGTGCCGCGCGCTCGGGCGACATGACCATGACGCCCTCGTTCCGCAGAACGGTAAAGGCGGGCAGGGTCTCGGGCAGGGTGATGGGCATGG
>JALOTC010000093.1 GCA_025458085.1 Cypionkella sp.
GATCAAGGATCGCTGGCCGCTGGTGCGGACGGAGGATTTGAAGGGGGCGCTCTACCACCCGCAGGATGGCTACATCAATCCGGCGGACGTGACGCAGGCCATGGCCAAGGGCGCGCGGCAGTTGGGCGCGACCATCGAACGGAAGATCCAGGTCAACAGCTATCGCTGGACAGGGTCGGAATGGATCGTATCCGTGACGCGGATGGAGGACCGAGGCGGCAACCTTCTTCCGTCGGAAGAAACCTATGACATCCACGCCGAACATGTGGTGACGGCGACCGGAAACCATGCGCAGCGCACGGCACGGCTTTTGGGGATCAAGATCCCGGCGATCCCGGTGGAACACCAGTATATCGTGACGGAACCGGACCCCGCGCTGGTGGAGTGGCGCAAGACCAACCCGCAGCATCCCGTGCTGCGCGATGCCGATGCGAAATGGTATGTGCGCGAGGAACGCGGGGGGTGGATTCTGGGGCCTTATGAGCGCAATGCACCGGCGCGGTTCCTCTATGATGTGCCGGAATCCTTCCGGGCCGACCTTTTCCCGCTGGATCTGGAGCGGATCGAGGCGGAATATATGTCGATGAGGCAACCCCTTGGTTGGGCCGGTGCCCGGCCTGCGCAATATGTGGATTGCCGAGGGCTTTAGCTTTGGCATCACGGCGGCAGGTGGCACGGGCAATTACCTTGCGCAGATGATGACGCAAGGCGAGGCTGAGATCGACATGGCGAGCCTTGACCCCAAGCGCTACGGCAATTGGATGACCACCGAATATGCCGCGCGCAAGAATGAGGAATGCTATGAGCACGTCTTCATCCTGCATCACCCGGATGAAGAGCGCGAAGCCTGCCGCCCGCTGCGCACGGCGCCTGCCTATGACCGGCAAAAGGAAATGGGCGCGCAGTTTGGGCAGGTGAATGGCTGGGAACGGCCGAATTATTATGGCCCGAAGGATGCGCCGGCGAGCTTTGACCATGATGGCCGATCTTTCCGCCGCGGCACCTGGTGGCCCTATGCGGTGGAAGAGGCGAAGGCTGTGCGCAATACGGTGGGCATCATCGATGCGGCGGCCTTTACCAAGCATCTGGTGCGCGGTCCGGGGGCCACGGCCTTCCTTGACCATTTCACCTGCAACAAATTGCCGAATGTCGGCCGGATCAACCTGACCTATGCGCTGACCGACCATGGCACGACGCGGACGGAATATACCATCGTCCGGCTGAAACAGGATGAATACTACCTCATCTCGGCCGGTGCCTGGACGGCCTATGACGCCGACTTCCTGCTGAAATGCGCCGAAGACTGGATGGCGCAGGGCGGCGGTTACATCGATATTCACGATGTGACAACCCAATGGGGCGTCTATGCCCTTGCCGGCCCGAATGCCCGCGCTTTGCTCAAAGACATCGTGAAGGACCGCGAGCCGGAAACGGTTCTGTCGAACAAGCGGTTCCCGTGGCTCAGCTACCGCGACATTGAACTGGGCATGTGCCCCGTTCGGGCGGTGCGGGTGGCCTATACGGGGGAACTTGGTTGGGAACTGCATTACCCGATCGAATTTGGCCGCTATCTGTGGGACCTGATCTGGTCGGTCGGCGAAAAGCACGGGCTGAAGGCGGTTGGTGCGCGGGCGCAGAACTGGCTGCGGCAAGAAAAGAGCTATCGTGCCTTTGGCAATGAGTTGGGCCGCGATGCCACGCCCCTTGAGGCCGCGCTGGACCGTTTCGTGGACCTGTCGAAAGAGTTTCGCGGCAAGGCCAAGATGCTGGAAACCGGCATCCGGTCAAAATGCGTGACGCTGTTGATTGATGGGCCAGCGGATGCCGATCCTTGGGGCAAGGAGGCGATCCTGAAGGATGGCGTGAAGGTGGGGCGTCTGACTTCGGGCGGCTGGTCGGTAGCGTTCGGCAAGCAGATCGGCATGGGCTATGTGCCCGAGGCGCTGTCGGCTGTGGGGACCAAGCTGAAGGTCAGGATGCTGCTCAAGGAATGGGATGCCGTGGTGGTCGAGGATAGCCCCTTTGACCCGACGAATGCGCGTATCCGTGTGGATGGCTGACAGCCAGGGTCGGGCCGCCTAGGCCCGGCCCTTCTCTACCGTATTCGGGCGGCAAGCCATGCTGCCCATTCGGCGGGGGTGCCAGAAAAGACATTGATATCGGATTTGCCACGCACCCCCGGCACGCGGCCCGTGCCGGTATATTGCCAGAAGGTCCAATGCCGCCCGGCATAGACATCGCGCGGATGGCCCGCGACGGAGCGCAGCCAGAAATCATAGGGGCCAAGCTTCCACATCTCATTCGTCGCATAGAAATCGGGCGTGGAATAGATGATCGGGCGTTGGCCGTAATGCGCCTCAATCATGTCGAGGAAGATGCGCGCCTCGGCCCGGACGGCCTCTGGGGGCGGGCGCAGGGTGCAGGTGGGGGAAAAGGGTGTCCATTCCATATCCAGCACCGGGGGCAGCGCGCCCGGCTGTCGCGGGACATGGGCAATGAACCAGCGGGCCTGTTCGGCGGCGGGGCGGCAGAAGTACCAGAAGTGATAGGCCCCGACCGGCACGCCGGCGGCCCGCGCGCCGCGCCAGTTGCTCCGGAATTCGGGATCAAGCAGATCGCCGCCTTCGGTGGCTTTCAGAAAGGCGAAATTGACCCCGTTTGCCCGCGCCGTAGTCCAATCGACCGGGCCTTGCCAGCGCGAGGCATCAATCCCGTGAACGGGATAATCCGAAGGCGCGCGGCCATCCCAAGGATGTGGGTTATCGTCGCCAAAATTGGGCGCCGTGACCTGCACGCGGGGCGCTACTGCCTCGGTGCCGGGAGGAGGCGGCGCGGGGGCCGAGCAGGCGGCAAGGGTCAGGGTGAGAAGGACAGGCAAAAGGCGCATGGGACCAGTTTGGACCAAGCGCCTGTCTGTGTCATCCCGCTTTGATGGGTCAGGCGGCAGGGGCGGCAAGTTCATCCCAAGCGGCCAGCGCATGGGCCGCATACATCAATGCGGGCCCCCCGCCCATCTGGATCGACATGGCCAGAACGTCGCCCAGTTCCTCGCGGCTCGCGCCCGCTTTCATCAGCGCCTCGACATGGAAATTGATGCAAGGTTCGCAGCGCTGCGAAATGGCGATGCCAAGGGCCACATATTCCTTTTCCTTAAGCGAGATCACGCCGCCTTCTTTCACCACCTTGGACAGATCGCCAAAGGCGGCGGCGGTTTCGGGGATCAGCTTGTTCATCGCGCGGATTTCGCCGCGCATGTCTTGGATCTTGGCCTTGTAGCTCATGCTATGCTCCTGTCTTGCGCCATCGCTTTGGCACGGCGGCGCGGCCACGGCCTTGATCCGGGTCAAAGTCAGATCGAAAATGCGAAATAGTCAGGCCCGCCCAAACCGCAGGGGCGAGAGGGCGGCGACCAACCCGGCAGACAGGCCATGCGCGCGGCCAAGGATCAGGTCTGCCGCCAACTGGCTTGCGGCGGGGCAGGTCTGAAAGCCCTGACCGCCTTGGCCTGCCAGCCAGAAGAAGGATGGCTCAGCCGCATCTGCCCCGATCACCAGCGTTCGGTCGGGCGAAAAGGTCCGCAAGCCCGCCCAGTTGGAGATCAGCCGCGTGACAGGTTCGGTCACGAATTCCTCATAGCGCGCGAGACCCTCGGCCAGAACCATGTCGTCGGCCCATGCGTCATGGGGTTCGGCCGGGTCCTCCTCGGCGGGGCTGACGATCAGGGCGCCGGCATCCGGCTTCATATACCACGCTTCCCCGGCGGCAAAGATCATGGGCCAGCGGGCGGGGTCATGGCCCAGGGGCGTGGGGATACGGGCCATGGACCGGCGCAGGGGGGTGAAGCCAAGGGGGGTGACGCCCGCCATCTGCGCGATGAGATCGACCCAAGCGCCTGCGGCATTGACCAGCACCTTCGCCCGGACGGGGCCTTGGGGCGTTGTCACTTCCCATTCACTCCCCTGTCGAGTGATGGTTTGCGCGGGTGCGCGGGTGATGATCTGCGCGCCATGGCTGCGCGCTTCCCGCGCGAAACGCTGCATCAAAAGGTCGGTGTCCACATCCCAGGCATGGTCGGCATAGGCGGCCATGGTCACGACATCGGGGTTCAGGATCGGGACCATCCCGCAAGCCTCAGCGGGGGAGATGCGGGCCAGCGCCATCCCGTCAGCCTCGGCCCCGAAGGCCGCCTCATCCCCCGGCTTGCCCACCATCAACATCCCACGGGGGGAAAGGATGCCTTCGGCCCCATGGAAGAAGTCCGAGGAGGCGAGCGAGAGTTCCACCACCGCAGGCGCGCCGTAGCGCGGTTCGAACAGGGCTGCCGACCTGCCCGAGGCATGATGGGCGAGCGCCGCCTCTGCCTCGATCAATGTCACGCGGGCATGGTGGGCCAGCCGTGCAGCGACCGAAACCCCGGCAATGCCGCCGCCGATGATAAGAATATCCGTCTTTTGCATCTTCGTTCCACCTTTGAGCGGACACTGCCACGCGGCGCGGCAAAGCAAAAGGCCCGCCAGAGTGGCGGGCCTTCCGGTTCCTGAAGCAAGACCGCAGGTTACTGCGGGATGTCGCCGGTGATGCCTTCGATAAAGAAGGTCATGCCCAGCAGATCGCCATCGGGCGCGACCTGACCTTCGGCCAGCCACGGCGTGCCGTCCTGTTTGTTGATCGGGCCGGTGAAGGGGTGGTAGGTCCCTGCGGCAATGGCATCACGCATCGCCTCGGCTTCGGCCTTCACATCGGCTGGCACGGCATCGGTGATCTCGCCAATCTCCACTTCGCCCTCTGGGATACCTGCCCAGCTATCGGTCTGCGCATAAGTGCCATCAAGCAATTCGCCCACGCGCTTCACATAATAGGGTGCCCAGTTGTCGATGATGGAGCTGACGCGCGGGCTGGGCTTGTAGTCCGCCATGTCAGAGGCCTGACCGAAGCCGATCACCGCGCCATTGGTCTTGGCCGCTTCGGCCAGAGGCGCGGTCGAATCGGTATGCGAGGCGATGACGTCGACGCCCTGATCGATCAGCGCCTTGGCGGCATCAGCCTCTTTCGCTGGGTCGAACCATGTGAAGGCCCAGACGACCGACAGTTCGACATCCGGGTTCACCTTGCGGGCATGGAGGAAGTAGCTGTTGATGCCCATGATGACTTCGGGGATCGGGAAGGAGGCGATATAGCCGATCTTGTTCGTCTTGGTCATCTTGCCCGCGATATGGCCTTGGATCGCGCGGCCTTCGTAAAAGCGGGCGTTGTAGGTGCTGACATTCGCATGATCGCGCTTGTAGCCCGTGGCATGCTCAAACTTGATGTCGGGGAACTTGCCCGCGACGGTATTGGTCGCATCCATGAAGCCGAAAGAGGTGGTGAAGATGATGTTGCAGCCCGAAAGCGCCATCTGGGTCAGCACGCGTTCGGCATCGGCACCTTCTGGCACGTTTTCCTGCCATGCGATTTCAACTTTGTCGCCATAGGTTTCGACCAGTTCCAGCGCACCCTGATGGTGCTGATAGGTCCAGCCAAGGTCGCCAATCGGGCCGACATAGACGAAACAGGCCTTGACCTTGTCCATGCCCTGCGCGTTGGCCGCGCCGCCGAAGGCGAGGCCAAGGCCGAGTGCGGCGGTGGCAAGCAATGTTCTGCGCTTCATTTCAAGACGTCTCCCTGTTGAGGCGGTGAGGCCCCGGTTGATGATGCCCCGTCTAGCGCGAGGCGTGGAAATTCTGGCCAAGGCTCGCGGGCGCATTCAGCGCTGCCTTGCCCCGGCCCGAGGACATGATGACCAGCACGAGGATGGTTATCAGATACGGGGCGCTGGACAAGTATTCCACCGGAATCCGTGACCCCGCTGCTTGCAGATTAAGCTGAAGCACGGTGATTCCGCCAAAAAGATAAGCGCCCACCAGCGCGCGCCACGGCCGCCAACTGGCAAAGACAACGATGGCCAAGGCGATCCAGCCTGCGCCTGCGGTGATGCCATCGGTCCATTGCGGCACACGGACAAGGCTGATGTAGGCCCCGCCTAAACCCGCCATTGCCCCGCCGAACAGAATGGCCAGCATCCGGATGCGCCGCACCTTGTAGCCAAGCGCATGGGCGGCATCATGGCTTTCGCCAACGGCGCGCAGGATCAGGCCCATGCGCGTCGCGCGCAAAACCCACCATACGGCGGCCACGCTGGCGACCGAGAGATAGACCACCCAGTCATGGCTGAAGAGCACGCGCCCGAAGAACGGGATATCCGCGAAGGGACCCAAGGGCACCGCATCTGTCAGGGGCGGTTTGATCCCCACATAGCTTTGCCCGATGAGCGAGGACAGCCCAAGGCCAAAGAGCGTCAGCGCAAGGCCCGTGGCCACCTGATTGGCCAGAAGGAACTGGGTCAGGACGCCAAAGACCAGCGACAGGACCGCCCCGCCAAGCGCGCCGCCCACAAAGCCCAGAAAGGCGCTGCCAGTGCTGACCGCGGTGATGAAGCCGCAGACCGCGCCCATGATCATCATCCCCTCGACCCCAAGGTTCAGAACGCCCGCGCGCTCCACCACCAATTCGCCGATGGCGGCAAGGATGATGGGAACCGAAGCCACGATCAGCGCTGCAATCAGAAGGGCCGGGTCGATACCGCCAAACATCATGCCACCTCGCGCTTTGCGCCCAGCCGGACACGGTAATTGGTCAGAAGGTCAACGGCCAGAAGGAAGAAGAGGAGCATTCCCTGAAACGCCTGAATGGCGGCGGCTGGCAGGCCCAGCATGAACTGCGCCAGTTCCCCGCCGATATAGGTCAGCGCCATCAGAAGCCCGGCCAGCAGGATGCCGATCGGGTTCAACCGGCCCAAGAATGCCACGATGATCGCGGTAAAGCCGTAACCCACGTTGAAATCGATGCTGATCTGGCCCGCGGGGCCCGCCACTTCGAACAGTCCCGCAAGCCCGGCCAGTGCGCCGGAAATCCCCATGCACAGCACGACTAACCGCGTTGGGTTCACGCCCGCGAAACGCGCGGCGCGCGGCGCTTGGCCCGCAAGCTTGATCTGAAAGCCAAGGATGTGGCGCTGCAACAGGATATAGGCCGCGATTACCGCCATGAAGGCGGCGATGACCCCCCAATGCATGCCGGTGCCGGGGATCAGCTCCAGATTGGCGGCAGAGGGGTATTGCGACAGGTTGCGGCTGCCGGGAAAGCCCCCGCCATCAGGGTTGCGCATCGCGCCCACGGCCATGGAGGCGAGGATGTTCTGCGCGACATAGACCAGCAGCAGCGAGACGAGGATTTCATTGGTGTTGAACCGCGTCTTGAGGATCGCGGGGATCATGGCCCAAGCCCAGCCGCCCAAGGCCCCGGCCACAACCATCAGCGGAAAGATCAGCCGGTTCTCGGCGGGGAAGAAATACAGCCCCACCGCCGCCCCGGCGATGGCGCCCATGATGTACTGACCTTCAGCCCCGATGTTCCAGATACCCGCGCGAAAGCCCAAAGACAGGCCAATGGCAATGAGGATCAGCGGGCCCGCCTTGACCAGAAGTTGCGGGCGCGAATAGCTGGCAAATTGCGCATTGAAGAGCGGGTCCCAGAAGATGGTACGCATCGCGGCGATCGGATCCTTGCCCAAAAGCGCGAACATGATCCCGCCCGCGACCATGGTTAGCAATACCGCAAGGATCGGCGTGGCCCATTGCCAAAAGGCACTCGGCGAGGGGCGTTTTTCAAGCCTGACCATCTACCACCCCTGCTTCACCTGTTTTCAAATATCCTCGGGGGGACCGGGGGGCAGACAGCCCCCCGGGGCATCCACCCTGCACAACGCCAGGCTCAATGCCCATGATGCGCGACCTCCATCCCATGCGCGCCGCCCATCATCAAGCCGATCTCTTCGATGCTCAGCCCCTGCACTGGGCGCGGCGCGGTCAGCCGACCTTCGTTCAGCGCGGCGAAATTGTCGGAGATTTCCAGAAGTTCATCCAGATCCTGACTGATGACCACGACTGCCGCGCCTTCGGCGGCACGGTCAAGGATCGCTTGCCGGATCGCCGCCGCTGCCGCCGCATCCACCCCCCATGTGGGTTGGTTGATGACGATGACCGAAGGCGTTTGGCTCAACTCCCGGCCCACAACGAATTTCTGCAAGTTCCCGCCCGAAAGCGCGCGGGCGGCGACCTCGGTGCCCGGTGTGCGGACGTCGAAGGTGCGGATGATCTCGGCAGCAAAACGGCGCGTCGCCCCCCAGTCGATGAAGCCTTGCCGTGTCAGGCCCTTGCGCACCACGCCTGACAGAAGCGCGTTTTCTGTCAGCGTCATGTCGGGGGCGGCGGCATGACCCAGCCGTTCCTCGGGCGCGGCCACGAGCCCAGCCGCGCGGCGCGTGTTTGGGCCAAGATGGCCTGCCTCCTGCCCATTGATCCGCACGGCGGCAGGGGCGCTGCGCAATTCGCCCGAAAGCGCGAGGAGGAGTTCATCCTGCCCATTGCCCGCCACACCCGCGATGCCCAAAACCTCGCCTTTGGCCACCGAAAAGCGGATGTCCTTGAGGCTGGTGCCGAAAGGGATGGGCGAGGCGACGGAGAGGCCCGCCACCTCCAGCGCGACCTCGCCCTTGGGCTTGTCGGCGCGGGCGGGAGGCGTCAGCGTGGCCCCGACCATCAGTTCCGCCATTTCGCGCGCCGAAACCTCACGCGGGGTGCAGGTGGCGACCACCTTGCCACGCCTGAGGATCGTCGCCTCGTCACAGAGCGCGCGGATTTCTTCGAGTTTGTGGCTGATGTATAGGATCGCGGTCCCCTCGCGCGCCAGTTGGCGCAGGGTCTGGAACAGGATTTCCACCTCCTGCGGGGTGAGGACCGAGGTCGGCTCGTCCATGATCAGGAGTTTGGGGTCTTGCAGCAGGCAGCGGATGATCTCGACCCTTTGCCTCTCGCCCGCCGAAAGATCGCCCACCATGCGGGAAGGGTCCAAGGGCAGGCCGTATTCTTCGGAAACCGCCTTGATCCGGGCCGAAAGTTCTTGCATCGGCGGGGGCGTTTCCATGCCGAGGGCCACGTTTTCGGCGACGTTCAGCGCGTCAAACAGGCTGAAATGCTGGAACACCATGGCCACGCCGGACCGCCGCGCCTCTGCCGGTTGTGCAGGGGCATAGGGGGCACCGCGCATGAACCTCCCCCTCGCCTACGGCAAAGGAGACATCGCTATTGGCCACGACACCGGGATAGGCCTTGGTCACGCCTTCGATGCGCAACAGGTCGGGGCGGGTGGGGTGCTCGGTTGTCATCCTGCAGTCTCCTGGCGTGCCGCCTGCGGCTTGCCGCGCAAAAGGGCCGCCGCCACGCCGATGGCAATGGCCTGCGGATGTTTGCCCAATGCCGGATCGCCTATGGGGCAGTCAATCCGGGCAATCGCCTGTGGCGTATGGCCAAGCGCGTGAAGCCGCGCGCGGAACCGCGCCCATTTGGTCGCCGACCCGATCAGCCCGCAGCGCGCAAAGCCATGGGTCAGCAGCGCATGGCAGAGCTGAAGGTCAAGTTCGTGCGAATAGGTCAGGATCAGGTGTTCCGCCTCACGTGGCGCATGGGGGGCAAGGTGGGCCGGCGCTGCCGCCGGCAGGATCGTCACGCCCGCGGGTGGGGTTTCGGGAAAGCGGTCTGCGCCCGTGTCCACCCATGTCAGCGCGAGGTCCGGCAGGGGGGCAAGGGTAGCGGCAATCGCGCGCCCGACATGGCCCGCGCCCCAGAGCCAAACCTGTCGCCGAGGGCGGGCGACCGGCTCCACAAACCAGCCTTGGGTCAGCGCGGGGCCACCCAGATCGCCCTGCGCGCGGGCGCGGTCGAGCCGCCGACGAATGGCCAGCGGCATCGGGCTGCCCTCCAAGGCCCGCGTAAAAAGCCCGTGTTCGGGGTGCGGCAAGGTGGCTGCGTCAAAGACCTCGGTCACAAGCGTCACCGCCCCGCCGCAGCATTGCCCTAGCGCCGGGCCAAGGGGTATGCGGTCTACCCGCGTCCGCGCGCTGCCCGCAAGCATCGCCCGTGCTTGCGTGGCCGCCTGCCATTCCAGCGCGCCGCCGCCGATCGTGCCCGCCTGCCCGCCGCCTTGGGCCAGATCGGCCCAGATGAGCATGGCTGCCCCCGCCTCACGCGGGGAGGAGCCTGCGTGATCCGCGATCACGACCCGCGCGACGCGGCCATGGCGGCCCACAGCCCTAGTCAGGGCATCAAGGTCAAGCATGGCCCTGCACCCGCTGCACGGCCATCAGCACGCGTTCCGCCGTGGCTGGTGCATCCAGCGCGGGGTAAGCGGGACCGCAGGCCGCCACCGCATCCGACAGGGCCATGAGTGCCGAGATGCCCAGCATGAAGGGCGGCTCACCCACGGCCTTGGATTTGCCGACCGACTCCTCACGGTTGGGCTGGTTCCAAAGCGCCACGTTAAAGATGCGGGGGCGGTCGGAACAGGCGGGGATCTTATAGGTGCTGGGCGCATGGGTCGCGAGCCGCCCCTTGGCATCCCAGACCAGTTCCTCGGTCGTGAGCCAACCTGCGCCCTGCACATAGGCCCCTTCAACCTGCCCGATATCCAGCGCGGAGTTCAGGCTGGTGCCGGTGTCATGCAAGAGATCGGCGCGCAGGATGCGGTTTTCGCCTGTGAGCGTATCGATCACCACCTCTGTCACCGCCGCGCCATAGGCGAAGTAAAAGAAGGGGCGCCCGACGCCGCGCTTGCGGTCCCATTGCAGTTTGGGGGTGGCGTAGAAACCGGTGGAGGACAGCGACACTCGCGCCTCATAGGCCCATTGCGCGACTTTGGCGAAAGGATAGGCCTCGCCCGCGACGCGCACAATGCCGTCTTGAAAGCGCACCGTCTTGGCCTCGACCTGATGCTTGCCAGCGATGAATTCGGCCATGCGGTCGCGGATCGTTGTGGCTGCCGCTTTCGCGGCCATGCCGTTCAGATCGGCCCCCGAACTCGCCGCCGTGGCAGAGGTGTTGGGCACCTTGGCCGTATCGGTTGCGGTGATCTTGACCGCCCCGGCATCAAGGCCAAAGACGGAGGCGGTGACCTGTGCCACTTTCTGGAACAGCCCTTGGCCCATTTCCGTGCCGCCGTGGTTCAGGTGGATCGACCCATCCTGATAGACATGCACCAAGGCCCCCGCCTGATTGAGGTGGGTGAGCGTGAAGGAAATCCCGAATTTCACCGGAGTCAGTGCGATGCCGCGCTTCAAGATTGGGTTGTTGGCGTTCCAGTCCCGGATCGCCGCGCGGCGGGCGTGGTAGTCAGAGCTTTCCACCAGCCGTGCCACCAGCGCATGGCCTGCGAAATCCTCCACTTCCATATGGTAAGGCGTCGTTTGCACCGGCGCAGCGGCCGCAGCCCCTTCATCTTGGTCAAAATACTCCGCGGGGGTCCGGGGGCGCGAAGCCCCCGGCGGTCGGATAGGGGCCTCACGGTAAAAATTCGCAAGCCGCACCTCTAGCGGGTCGCGGCCAAGGGTATGGGCGATGTGGTCCATTACCCGTTCTACCCCCACCATGCCCTGCGGGCCGCCAAAGCCGCGAAAGGCGGTGGCGCTTTGGGTATGGGTTTTCAGCCGATGGCTTTCGATGCGGATATGGGGCAGGTGATAACAATTATCCGCATGCAGCATCGCCCGGTCCGCGACCGGCAGCGACAGGTCCTGTGACCAGCCGCAGCGGAAAAGGTGGGTAAATTCCAGCCCCGTTACCCGGCCCTGATCGTCAAACCCCGCGCGGTAGAGGATGCGCAGATCATGCCGCTTGCCGGTGATGATCATATCATCATCGCGGTCATAGCGCATCTTGGCGGGCCGGCCCGTGCGTGCGGCGACTACCGCGCAGGCGATGGCCAAGGCATTGCCTTGGCTTTCCTTGCCGCCAAAGCCGCCGCCCATCCGCCGCACCTCGACCCTCACCGCGCTCATCGGCAGATGCAGCGCATGGGCGACCTTGTGCTGAATTTCGGTCGGGTGCTGGGTGGAGGAATGGATGACCATATCCCCCCCTTCCATCGGCAGGGCGGCGGCAACCTGGCCTTCCAGATAGAAATGCTC
>JALOTC010000228.1 GCA_025458085.1 Cypionkella sp.
GCCTGCGTCACGTCCGCCGGATTGATGTAGCCATCCTGCGGGTGGTAGAGCGCCCCCTTCAAATCCTCCGTCCGCACCAGCGGCCAGCGATCCTTGATCTCCTGCGGCGTCAGGAATTCGTGATAGACGCCTGCGGTTTCCGCAACCGAGGAATAGAGCATATACTCATCCATGCGGTCCTGCGTCTGCGCCATGCGCAGGTTGCCCACCACATAGAAACCGGGGTTCAGGCCCGTTTCCGCCTCCAGCCCCTTGTAGAAATCCACGCTGTACTTGTGGATATGGGTGGTGGCGTAGCTCATGTTGAAGAGGGGCAAAAGGCCTGCGGCATGCCATGTGGAGCCAGAGGTCAGCTCGTCCCTCTCCACCAGCATCGTGTCCCATCCCGCCTTGGCAAGGTGGTAGGCGATCCCCGTTCCCACTGCGCCACCGCCGACGACCAGTGCCTTGACATGCGTTTTCATGGGCCCGACTCCGCTGCTTGCTCCGTTGCGCCATCAATGCCAGAGCGCGGGCCGCGCGGGCAAGACGGGCCGACCTTTGGCATCCGAAAACGACATGCGCGCCGAAAGCGACCTTCCCTCGGGAAACAAGAAGAAGGGGGCGCTGCCCCCTCGCCCCACAGGGGCTCACCCCCGGAGTATTTCGGGCCAAGATGAAGAGGTCAGGTCTGGCGTATCCGCCCGAGGCTGGCGGAGAGCAGAAAGACCATGGCCGCGGCGGCAATGATCGAAGGTCCGGCCGGGGTATCTTGCCAAAGCGACAGGGCCAGCCCCGCAAGGGCAGAGACTGCGCCAATCCCCGTCGCCGCCACCGCCATCGCCTCGGGCGTGCGGGAAAGCGCACGCGCAGCGGCCGCAGGGATGATCAGCAGCGCCGCGATCAGCAAGGCCCCGACAACCTTGATCGCCACTGCAACAACCAGCGCCAAGGCCACGACCAGAACCATCCGCTCCCTGTCCGGGTTCAGGCCCGAGGCATGGGCAAGATCTTCGTTCAGCGTGGCGGTCAGCAGCGCCTGCCAGCGCCACGCAAGCAGCGCCAGAACCGCCAAAGCACCCCCCCAGATAAAGGCCAGATCCGCACGGGAGACGGCAAGGATATCGCCGAAAAGCCAAGCCGACAGATCGGTGCGCAGCCCCGGCACGAAAGAGGCGCCCACAAGGCCAAAGGCCAAGGCGGAATGGGCGAGTACGCCAAGCGTCGTATCCATCGCCCAACCGCGCGCCGCCAGCACCGCCACCGTCACCGCCATGGCCAGCGCCACGGCCAGCGTGCCAAACCCCACCGGCAGGTCCGTTGCCAAGGCCAGCGCCACCCCCAGAATAGCCGCATGCGATGTGGCATCGCCGAAATAGGCCATCCGCCGCCAGACAACAAAACTGCCCAAGGGGCCAGTGGCCAGCGACAGCCCCACCCCCGCCAGTGCCGCACGGGTCAGAAAATCGTCAAGCATGGTCATGCACCTTGGCCGATGCGCCCGCATCGCCATGCCCGTGATCGTGGTGATGATGGTGGTGGTGGTGATGGTGGTCCTGCGGCGCGGCATGGTCATGGTCATGCACATGCCGATACAACGCCAGTGCGCCTTGGGTGCCAAGTCCAAAGAGCGCGCGATATTCCGGCGCGGTCGCCACAACGGCAGGCGTGCCTTCACAGCAGACATGGCCGTTCAGACAGATCACCCGATCCGAGGCCGCCATGACAACATGCAGATCATGGCTGACCATCAGCACAGCCGCGCCCGTCGCCTGCCGCACCTCCTCGATCAGCCGGTAAAAGGCCGCCTCGCCGGGCTGGTCCAAGCCCTGCGTCGGCTCATCCAGCACCAAAAGCTGCGGGTCCGAGAGCAGCGCCCGCGCCAGAAGCACCCGCTGCATCTGCCCGCCCGACAGCGCCGCCATCTGCATCTGCCCCACCTCCGGCAGACCCACCCGCGCCAAGGCCCCTGCCGCCTGCGCATCGCCCACACGGCGCGGCAAGGACAGGAAGCGCCGCACCGTCATCGGTAACGACCGATCCAGCGCGATCTTTTGCGGCACATAGCCGATGCGCAGCCCTTCGGCCCGCGTCACCCGCCCCGCGGCAGGCCGCAATATGCCCAAAAGCGCCCGCAACAGCGTGCTTTTGCCCGACCCATTGGGGCCAACGATGGTGACAATCTCACCCGGCGACAGGCGGAGCGAAACATCATGCAGCACTTCCGTCGCGCCATAGCGGATGCACAGGTCCAAAGCCGCCGCGGCCTGATCCAGTGCCGCCCGCACGGGCGCAGCCGGGGCCTCGGCCACCGCATCGCAGACACGACAGATCAGGAAGGCGGGCGCATGCGCCTCGCCCGGATGCATACAGGCGGCAAAGGCGTTCAACCTGCGGATACGATGGGCAAGCCCCTGATCCACAAGAAATTCCAGCGCGCGATAGGCCACCGGCGGCTGATTGCCATAGCCATCAGCCGCAAGCCGTTGCAACACATCATAAGCGCCCAGCGCCTTGTGCGATTCCAGCAGGATTTCCAGCACCCTGCGCCGCACTGGCGTCAGCCTTGCGCCATTCTCTGCCGCCAGAGCCTCGGCCCGCGCCAGAACGTCGGCGGCGCAATGGGCATGGTCATGCGGGGCAAAGGCCAAATCCGGCGTGGCACAACCGGGGCAGGCAGCATCCGGATGGGCAGCATCAACAGAGGCATCATGGGGCATCGGACGCTCCGGGCTTGACAAGTTATGATATAACATACATCTGCCCCGGAGAAACTCCAGAGGACCTGAGGCATGCGTTATATCATATCCTTTCTCTTGACCAGCGCCGCCCTTCCCGTAGCCTCCCTTCCCGCCATGGCCGAGGTGCCGCGGGTGGTGACCGATGTGCCCGCCATCCATTCGCTTGCCGCGCAGGTGATGGGTGATCTGGGCGCCCCCGCCCTGCTGCTGGATCGCGGCGCCGACCCCCATGCCTTCCAGCTTCGCCCGTCGCAAGCGCGCGAGTTGGAGGCGGCGGATCTGGTCCTCTGGATCGGGCCGGAAATGACCCCATGGCTGACACGGCCTCTGGAAAGCCTCGGGTCAGAGGCGCGGGCTGTCGCGCTCCTCGGGACCGAAGGAACGCATCGGCAGGACTTCGGCGCTGGGGCAGAGGCGGCAAAAGACGACCATGGCCACGA
>JALOTC010000094.1 GCA_025458085.1 Cypionkella sp.
TCCACGCCCTCGGTCATGGCGCTGTCGCGCCAGAACCTGCCTGCGGTGCGCAAAACCCACACCAGCCAGAACCTCAGCGCCAAAGGCGCCTATGTCCTGGAGGAAGCCACCGGCAAGCGTCAGGTCATCCTGATGGCGACCGGCTCCGAAGTGGAGATTGCCCTCAAAGCCCGCGAGATGCTCGAAGCTGAAGGCATCGGCACCCGCGTCGTCTCCATGCCCTGCTGGGAATTGTTTGAAGAGCAAGATGAAAGCTATCGCCGCAAAGTCCTGCCCCCCGGCACGGTGCGCGTGGCGATCGAGGCGGGTATCCGCTTTGGCTGGGACCGCTGGCTTTATGGCCAGGGCGGCAAGCGCGGCAAGTCCGGCTTCATCGGGATGCATGGCTTTGGCGCCTCGGCCCCTTATGAACGGCTCTACAAGGAATTCGGGATCACGCCCGAAGCGACGGTTGAAAAGGCGAAATCCTTGATGGGCTAAATGAAAAACGGGGGCTCAGGCCCCCGTTTTGCTTTCTCCCGCGGGGGCGCTGCCCCCGCACCCCCGGAGTATTTGGACCAAGATGAAGGGGAAAGGTCCGAAGCAGGACTACCCGCAGCAGGTGGTGCCACGTTCCAGCCCTTTCAGGATGGGGCAATCGGGGCGTGCATCGCCTGAACAAGCGGTCACGAGATCGGAGAGCGTGGCCTGCATCGCCTGCAATTCAGAGATTTTGCGGGCGATGTCTTCCAGTTGCGCCTGTGCAAGCGCCTTGACATCCGCACTCGCTCGGCTCCGATCCTCGTAAAGGGCGAGCAGGCGGCGACAATCTTCGATCGAAAATCCAAGGCTGCGCGCCCGGGCAAGGAAAGACAGCTTGTGCAGGTCGCTTTCCCGAAAGGAGCGGTAGCCATTGGCACTGCGCAAAGGGTTTATCAGCCCAATGTCCTCGTAGTAGCGGATTGTCTTTGCGGGAAGCCCCGACCGAAGGGAGACATCTTTGATATTCATGGGGCGAGTGCCTTGATCCGTTTCAGACGCAGCGCATTCGAAAGCACAAAGACCGAGGACAGCGCCATGGCCCCGGCGGCTAGGATGGGCGAAAGCTGCGGCCCGCCGAAAGGCACCAGCACGCCTGCCGCAACCGGGATCAGCGCGGCGTTATAACCAAAGGCCCAGACAAGGTTCTGCCGGATGTTGCGCAATGTCGCCCGCCCAATCCGAACCGCATTGGCCACCGCCAGTGGGTCGCCGGACATCAGCACGACATCCCCCGCCTCAATCGCCACATCGGTGCCAGTGCCCATGGCGATGCCCACTTCTGCCGCCGCGAGGGCCGGGGCATCATTGATCCCATCCCCCACAAAGGCCGTGCCAGGGTTGGCGCGCAACGCCTCCAGCTTGCCTTCGGGCAGAACGCCTGCCACCACATCGCTGATCCCGATACGCGCCCCAATCGCGCTCGCCGCCGCCGGACTGTCGCCCGAGATCATGACAGAGGTCACCCCAAGCTCTGCCAGCGCCGCGATCGCGCGCGCGGCATGGGGCTTGATCTGATCGGCCACGGTGATCAGCCCCCTGACCTCCCCCTCCACCGCCACGAAAAGGACCGATTGCCCCACTGCCGCTGCGGCTTCGGCCTCTGCCGCCAAGTCCGCAGGCAGATCAGCAAACAGGCGCGCGGCACCAAGGGTCACGCGGCGCCCCTCCACCATCGCTTCGGTCCCCAAGCCGGGAAGCGCGCGAAAGCCTGTGGCCGAGGCTAGCGTCACCCCACGCGCCGCGGCCTCTGACATAACGGCATGGGCCAAGGGATGGTCCGATGCCTGTTCCACCGCCGCGGCCAGCGCCAGCACATCCCCCGTCACCCGCTGCACCACTGGGCGGCCTTCGGTCAGCGTCCCCGTCTTGTCAAAGGCGATGCGCCGCACCTCGGCCAGCCGCTGCATCGCCTCGCCCTTGCGGAAAAGGACCCCCATCTCGGCCCCCCGCCCTGTGCCCACAAGGATAGAGACTGGCGTGGCCAGCCCCATGGCACAGGGGCAGGCGATGATCAGGACCGAAACCCCCGCCACCAGCGCTTCCGCCAAACCGGGGCCAAGGAGGAGCCAGATCAGCACGGTCACCGCCGCAATCCCCATGACCACCGGCACGAACCAAAGCGTCACCCGGTCCACCAGCGCCTGCACCGGCAGCTTGCCCCCCTGCGCCTCGCGCACCATCCGGGTGATCCGGGCCAGAACCGTATCAGCCCCCACCGCCCTGACCCGGATGCGCAAGGCCCCAAGGCCATTGACCGTACCGCCGGTCACAGGATCGCCCGGCCCCTTTTCGCGCGGCAGCGGCTCGCCGGTCAGCATGGATTCGTCCAGCGCAGAATGGCCTTCGATCACCTCGCCATCGACCGGTACCCGTTCCCCGGGGCGCAGTTGCACCACCACTCCGGGCGTGAGCGCAGCGATGGGAACCGACTGCACCCCTGCCGCCGTCTCCACCCGCGCCTCCTTGGGCTGCAACCCCACCAGCCGTGCGATCGCCGCTCCCGCCTGACCGCGCGCCCGCGCCTCCATCCACCGCCCAGCAAGGATCAGTGTCACGATCACCGCCGCAGCCTCGAAATAGACCGCGCGCGAGGCAGGCGGGATCAGCCCCGGCGCGACCAGCACCACCGTGGAAAAGGCCCATGCCGAAAGCGTGCCAAGCGCCACAAGGCTGTTCATATCCGGCCCGCCGCGCCACAGCGCAGGAAGGCCCTTGACCAAAAAGCGCCGCCCCGGAAAGGCGAGGACAAGCGTGGTCAGCAGGAATTGCAGCAGCCAGATCCGCTCCATCCCCACCAAATCCATCAGCCAGTGATGAAAGGCCGGCACCATATGGCCGCCCATTTCCGTGGCGAATACCGGCAGTGTCAGCAAACCCGCCACCAAGGCATCACGGCGCAAAAGGCGCAAATCCTCTGCCGCCGCATCCTCTGGCGCTCCGCCCGCAGGTTTTGCCGCGAACCCCGCGCGCGTGACCACTGCGGCAAGCGCCGTCGCATCGGTCCCCGCCAGCGCCGTGACCCGCGCCTCGCGCATGGCCAGATTGGCCACCGCAGACTGCACGCCCGCTTGCGCCTTTAGCAAACGCTCCACCCGGCCGGTACAGGCAGCACAGGTCATGCCCTCGACCGCCAGCGAGATCTCCGCCATCCGCGCCGGATAGCCCGCGGCTGCAACAGCGGCGATCAGCGCGGCCAAATCAGCAGGGGCGGTGTAGCGAACCTCGGCGGCTTGGGTGCCAAGGTTCACCGCAACCTCGGTCACCCCGGGCACAGCAGCCAAGGCCCGCTCAGCGCGCCCGACACACGCGGCACAAGAAAGCCCCGAAAGCGGCAGATCAAGGCGTTGCTGGGTGGGTTTGAAAGCCGCGGCAGTCATGTCCATCTCCTTCGGACATTCTGGATAGACCTTCCAGCCTTGGGAAGGTCAAGCAGGAAAACTGCGACCGAAGGCCCCGGGTTCAACCCGCATCCTGTGCTTGACCTTCCCATGAGCGGAAGGCCTAAAGAGGGAACGAAGGAGCGCCACGCGATGTCAAACCAATCCCCCACCATCCTGTCCGTGCCGGACATGACCTGTGGCCATTGCAAGGCAGCCGTCGAAGGCGCGCTGGCCCCCCTTGCGCAGTCCGTTACTGTCGATCTGGCGGCACGCAGGGTGACCGTTATGGGTGCAGATTCGGCCGAACGGTTGATTGCGACCCTTGTTGGCATAGGCTTTCCGGCAGAGCGCCTTTCCGCCTGATCCTGCCAGAGGATCCAAAGGACGCTGTTGCGCATGTCGCACAGTCACGATAGGGCGTCGCGGAATTGTCATCTTTCAGACTTGTCGCAGGCCCAAAGCCTGCGCATATCCAAAGAAAGGGCAATGTGATCGGTCAGATGGAGCAGATAATGGCCACGCAGCAGAATTCTAAACCCGCACCGCAGCAGCAACAGCAGCAAGGCGGTTCCTCGGGCGGCAGCCAGCAACAGCAAGGCGGCACCCCGGTCTTTAAGGACTGGGCCTCGATCTGAGGTTGGGTTTCACGTAATTTCAACGGGGTCAGTCTTGAGACTGGCCCCGTTTTGTTTTGGACCTGTGCGCTATGCCAAGCCCTGTCTCTTCTCTGCCCAATCTTGGCCCCGCAACCGAGGCCGCCTTTGCCAAGGCAGGCATCCATTCCGCCGAGGAATTGCGCAGCCTTGGCGCGGATGAAGCCTATCGCCGCCTGCTTTTGTCCGGCACCGCACCGCATTTCATCGGCTATTATGTGCTGGTCATGGCCCTGCAAGGCCGGCCGTGGAATGACTGCAAGGGAGAGGAGAAAAAGGCCCTCCGCCTGCGGTTCGATGCCGTAAAGGACAGCATCAAGGGCAGTGCCGAACAGGTCCGGGCCGAGATGGAGGCCGCCCTAGACGCGATCGGCGTCATCGCCCCGCGCAAATGAAAAGGGCCGCCCCTAAGGACGGCCCCCAGACATCGCGGCAGAAAAATCAGCCGACGAGTTCAAGACCCGAGAAGAAGAAGGCGATCTCACGCGCAGCCGATTCCGGGCTGTCGGAGCCGTGGACGGAGTTTTCGCCCTTGGACAGCGCGAATTCCTTGCGGATCGTGCCATCTGCGGCTTGCGCCGGGTCGGTCGCGCCCATCACTTCGCGGTTCTTGGCAATGGCGCCTTCGCCTTCCAGAACCTGAACCACGACCGGCTCCGACGCCATGAACGCGCACAACTCGCCATAGAAGGGGCGCTCTTTGTGCTCGGCATAGAACTGGCCAGCTTGAGCAGGCGACAGGTGGATGCGCTTCGATGCCACCACGCGCAGACCGGCTTCCTCGAACTTGGCAACGATCTTGCCGGTCAGGTTGCGCTTGGTCGCGTCGGGCTTGATGATGGAAAGCGTGCGTTCGATGGCCATATCGGCGTCTCCTGATGGGGTCAGGGCACCTGCCCTGCCACGTGTGAATTGCGGCGCGTCCCTATCATGGGGCGCGCGTGATGAAAAGCCTGTGACGGGCGTTAGTCTTTCTTCTTTTCCATATGCTTGCGCAGGCGCGAGGGCGTATGGAATTTCTTGTCGCGGAACGGGTTTTCATTCCCCTGCCCGCGGAAAAACAGCCGGATCGGCGTGCCGGGCATATCAAAGTGATCGCGCAAACCATTGATAAGATAGCGTTTATAGCTATCAGGAATCTCATCGGGCCGCGAACATTTGACCACAAACCCCGGCGGGCGTGTCTTGACCTGAGTCATGAACTTCAACTTGATCCGATGTCCACCGGGTGCGGGCGGCGGATGCGCCTCTGTCATCGCGCCCAGCCATGTGTTCAACCGCGCAGTAGGAATCCGTCGGTTCCATACATCATGCGCGCGGCGAATGGCGTCATGCAGCCGGTCCAAGCCCCGGCCCGTCTTGCCCGAAACCGTGACCAAGGGCGCGCCGCGCAACTGCGGCAGCAGGCGGTCGAACATCTCTTTGAGTTCGGCAAGCTTTTCCTGCTTGTCCTCCTCCAGATCCCATTTGTTCACCGCAACCACAACCGCACGGCCTTCGGTTTCGGCAAAATCGGCGATCCGCAGGTCTTGCTGTTCAAAGGGAATTTCCACATCCAGCAGCACGACCACAACTTCGGCAAAACGCACCGCGCGCAGCCCATCGGCGACCGAAAGCTTTTCCAGCTTTTCCGTCACCCGCGCCTTCTTGCGCATCCCCGCCGTATCGAAAATCCGCACTGGCGTGCCTTGCCACAGGCTGCGCACCGAAATCGCATCCCGCGTGATCCCCGCCTCCGGCCCGGTCAGCAACCGATCCTCGCCGATGATCTTGTTGATCAGCGTGGATTTGCCCGCATTGGGCCGCCCGATCACGGCAATTTGCAGCGGCTTTCTTAGCGTGGGGTGGTGGGCGGTTTCATCCGCCTCCAATTCCGCCTCTTCCTCGGAAATATCGGCATCCACCACTGGGGCGTTCATCGCCTCACGCTCGGCAAACTCGCCTTCCAGCGGTTTGAGCAGGCGATAGAGATCATCCATCCCTTCACCATGTTCGGCCGAAAGCCGCAGTGGCTCCCCCAGCCCAAGGCTCCATGCCTCTAACGCACCTTCTTCGCCTGCCCGGCCTTCGGCCTTGTTCACGCCAAGGATGACCCGCGCCGATTTCTTGCGCAGGATATCGGCAAAAACCTCATCCGAAGGGGTCACGCCCACGCGCCCATCCAAAAGGAACAGGCAAACATCGGCCATATCCACGGCGCGTTCCGTTAGCCGCCGCATCCGGCCCTGAAGGCTGTCGTCGGTCACCTCCTCCAGCCCCGCCGTATCGATCACGGTAAAGCGCAGGTCAAACAGCCGCGCATCGCCTTCGCGCAGATCGCGCGTCACACCCGGCTGGTCATCAACCAACGCAAGTTTTTTGCCGACAAGGCGGTTGAACAAAGTCGATTTGCCCACATTGGGGCGCCCCACGATGGCGAGGGTGAAACTCATGGCTCTGGTCCCGTATCCAAGCGGCGACCCTTACAGGTCTTTGACCTTAACGGAAAGCGTGAAGTTGCCCATTGGTCGAAACGACATACAGCGCGCCGCCCGCCAAAGCCGGGGCCGCCGCTGCGCCGCCGGGAATTTCCGCCGTGCCAACCAAGGCCCCGCTGACCGGGTCGAACAACCGCAGCAGCCCGTCAGAGGAGACAACCGCCACCCTGCCCCCAGCCAGAACCGGGCCATAATGGGCGTGGATCTCCTTCTGGCGGCGCGGGCGGTCTTTCACGAACAGGGGCATGTCGGCATACCAGATCGGTGCCCCCGTAGCGGCATCCAGACGCACCAGACGCGCCTCGTCATTGACAACAAAGACCGAACCGCCCACGACCAGCGGTGGGTTCATGGCCCCCTCAACCGCGGTCCAGATCCGCTCACCCGTGCCTGCATCAATCGCCGCCGTGCGCCCTGCTGCCGTACCGGCATAGATCACACCGCCCACAACCACCGGGTCCCCCGTGACCGCGCTCAAGCCTTGATAGCCACGGCCCGGGCGCTGCCCCGTGACGGGCGCGCCCCATGTCCGGGTGCCGTTCAATTTCAACGCCGAGGCAAGTTCACCACTGGCAAAGGGGAAAACCACCGTGCGCGACAAGACCGCAGGCGCAGCCGCCCCCACGACCGAGGTGCCATTCGGCAACCCTGCCATCGTCCAACGCACTTTGCCATTCGCGGTATCAATCGCATATCCGGCCCCATCCTGAGTGGCGACATACACAGTGTCACCCTCAACCGCCGGCGCGCCGGACACCGGGCTTTGCAGCCGCTGCCGCCAGAAAACCCGGCCCGTCGCCGCGTCCAGAGCGACCAATTCACCATAACCCGTGGCCACGAAAACCTGCCCGCCGCCAAGCGCAAGGCCACCGCCCGAAATCTCGCCCCCGCGGTCGAAACCTGCGGTCAGATCGGCCTGCCACAAAAGCCCGCCATTCGTCCCGACGGCGCTAACCAGCGACCGGCTATCCATCGTGAACACCCGGCCATCGGCCACCACAGGCGTTGCCGTGATCCGGTTCTTGCGGCTGGCCCCTGCCCCAATCGCCGCGCTCCAGACCCGCTGCGGGGCTGCCGACAATTGCCCATGGGGCGAGGTATGGGTCGCATTGCCGCCCCGATGGGTCCACTCTGTATTGGCTTGCGGCGCAGGCAGGCTGATCGGTTCCGCGCGGTTCTCGGGTCGGTCGGGCGGGGCCACAGGCTGCGGCACCTCTTCCGTAGGCTGCGACGCATCCAGCCCGCCACGCACCGGAAAACGCTCCCCTTGCAGGATCAATTCCCGCTCGCATCCCGCAAGCACAAGGACCGAGGCAAGAGCCGCAAGACCGATATTCCGCTTCGTGGTCATGACCTGCCGCATCCTGCTTGTCTCCGTGCCTTCACCTTCGCTGCCCTTGGGCATGCGGTCAACCCTCGTCCCCGTCTTCCCCAGCAGGGACATCGGGTACTGCCGCCGGAACGGGAGCTTCCCCCCCAAGCACCATGATCATCTGCCCTGCACGGCTGCGCAGCGGGGCCGGAGCCTCCTGATCCTGCGTCAAGGCCTCAAGCCGTGCCAAGGCAGCCTCCGTCTGGCCTTCCTCGATATCCAAATAGGCCATCTGTTCAAGCGCCAGCGGGCGGAAGGGACGGCCCGGTGCGGCCAGCGCATCCAGCGCCGCACGCCGTTCGGCCACAGGCAGCTCCGCCCCGGCCACCGTGATCCGCCGCAGCGTGGCCAAGTCACGCCAGCTTTGCGGTTGGCGTGTATCCGCCTCCAGGCGTGCTAGCGCGGCCAGCGTTTCGTCCCGGTTTTCCTGCGGATCGGTCGCAAGGATCAGATCCAGCACAGCACGCTGCGACGGATTGGCCGGGATCGAGGCCAAAGCCTCCCGCCGATCCTCCGGCCCGCCAAGGTCCAGCGCGTCGCGCAGCGCATCGCCGAATGCCTCTGCATCCGCCGCCGCCCGCGCTTTGGACCATTCCGTCCAAGCCGTGCCGCCGACAACGCCCAAAACCAACAAAACACTTTCGGGATTGCTCACGCGTGTCCTGCCCTTGCCTTTGGCCAAAGTTTTCAGGCTTGCCCTTCCAGCGAAAGAGCCGCCCCTTTTCCGCCTTCGTCATACACAGAAGCACAAGCCCTTGCCAAGCCCCGCACCCTTTCAGGCAGGGGGATCAGGCGGCCTCGTCCTCTTCTTCTGACGATTGACGCGCCCACATCGCAGCATAACGCCCGCCCCGCGCGACCAAATCGTCATGCGTGCCCCGTTCCACGATCTGCCCCGCCTCCAGCACGATGATCTGATCGGCATCCGCGATGGTCGAAAGCCTGTGGGCGATGGTGATCACACTCCGTCCCTCGCCCATCCGGGCAAGGCTTTCCTGAATGTCGCGTTCCGTCTGCGTATCCAGCGCCGAGGTCGCCTCATCCAGGATCAGGATCGGCGGGTTCTTCAACAGCGTCCGCGCAATGCCCACGCGCTGCTTTTCCCCGCCCGAAAGCTTCAGACCACGCTCACCCACCGTCGTGTCATAGCCATCGGGCAGTGACAGGATGAAGTCATGGATGCGCGCCGCCCGCGCCGCTTCCTCCACCTCCTCGCGCGTGGCCTCGGGTCGGCCATAGGCGATATTGTAAAAGATCGTGTCGTTGAACAGCACCGTATCCTGCGGCACCACGCCAATCTGGCCATGAATCGAGCCTTGCGTCACATCGCGCAGATCCTGCCCGTCGATGCGGATCGCGCCGCCGGTCACATCATAAAACCGGAACAAGAGCCGCGCGATGGTGGATTTGCCCGAACCCGAAGGCCCGACCAGCGCCACCTTCTGCCCCGGTTCCACATCAAAACTGATCCCCTTCAGGATCGGGCGCGTCGGATCATAATCGAACCGCACATCCTCGAACCGCACATGCCCCCCCGCAACACGCAGCGCCGGTGCGCCGGGCTTGTCCTGCACTTCGGCAGGTTGGTTCAGCAACCCAAACATCTCGCCCATATCCGTCAACGCCTGCCGGATTTCGCGGTACACCGTGCCAAGGAAGTTCAAGGGCATGGTGATCTGGATCATATAGGCATTGACCATCACGAAATCGCCCACCGTCAGCGTGCCCGCCTGCACCCCGCGCGCGGCCATGACCATGACGATCACAAGCCCCGTTGTGATCAAAAGCGCCTGCCCGGCATTCAGGAAGGCAAGGCTCAACCCCGTCTTGACGGCAGCCTTTTCATAGCGCTGCATCGCCGTGTCGTAGCGGCGCGCCTCCATCCCTTCGGCATTGAAATACTTCACCGTCTCGAAATTCAGCAGGCTGTCGATGGCCTTCTGATTGGCATCGGTATCCTGCTGGTTCATCTCGCGCCGGATCTGCACGCGCCATTCGGTGACCTTCAAGGTAAAGGCGACATAAAGCGAGATGACCACGATCACCACCGCCGAATAGGTCGCCCCAAAGACCACCGCAAAGATGATCGCGACCATCGTCAGCTCAAGGATCAGCGGCCCGATCGACAAAAGCATGAAGCGGAGGAGGAAATCGACACCCTTTACCCCCCTTTCAATGATCCGGCTCAGGCCGCCCGTCTTGCGCGTGATGTGATAGCGCAGCGAAAGCCGGTGAATATGGGTGAATGTCTCCAAGGCCAGTTGCCGCAAGGCCCGCTGCCCCACGCGCACGAAAATCGCATCGCGCAATTCCTGAAAGCCCACGGTCATCAATCGCGCCATGCCATAGGCGATGGTCAGCCCCACCGCTGTAAGTCCCAAAAGCGTGCCGATATCCGCCGAAGGCCCGGCCAAGGCATCAACCGCCTGCTTGTACAGAAATGGGGTCGAGACGGAGACGATCTTGGCCATCACCAGCATGGCCAAAGACAGCACAACCCGCCGCTTCACCCAAGGCTGATCCTGCGGCCAGAGATAGGGAACAACCCGCGCGATCGTTTGCCAGCCCGAAGCCGGGCTGTCGGTGTCTTTGGTCATGGAAGCCTCTTTGCCTTGCCCATGCTGCATAGGCCGATTGGGGGCAAAGTGCCAGAGCCCGCCCTGCGCCCTATTGCGCAGGGAGTGTGAACACCTGTCCCGGATAGATCAGGTCAGGGTCGCGAATCTGATCGCGGTTGGCCTCAAAGACCTGCACATAAAGCACCCCATCCCCATATTTTTCGCGCGCGATCTGCCACAGCGTGAACCCCGGCTCCACCGTGATCGTCACAGCCTGCGGCGCAGGGGTAGGCGCGGCCTCTGCGGCAGCAGAGGAATCCGCCGCCGCCCCTGCCTCGGGCGTATCCTGCGCAGGAACATCCGCCACAGGCGCATCCGTTACGGGCGCAGGCGTGGATTGCGCCATTGCGGGGGCCACATCTTGTTCCGCCCCTGCCTCATCCACCGGCGCGACCGGCTCTGCCGCAGCCACCACCACCGGGGCAGTGCGGCTAAAGGCCCGTTCCGCCCGCGCGGTCACCGCCCCCTGCCCATCAATCTGATCGGCGCGCAGAACATAGTCGCCCGGCGCAACGCTGGGCAGATCCACCCGCCACCGCCCATCCTCTGCAACGGTCGCATCCTGAACCAGCGCCTCGTTCAGATAAAGCCGCACCACCTGCCCCGCTCCGGCCTGCCCATTGATCTGCACAGCCCCATCCGGCGCAATGGCCAGCGCCGTGATCGACACCTCCGCCACCTGCGCCTCAGGCGGTGCCGCAGCCTGCACCTCGACCCCATCCTCAGCCAGCAGCAGCCCAGCCGGTGCAGCATCCCCCCCCACAGGGGCCAGTGCAATCGCCTCTGGCACCGGCAAGGCCGTACCATCGGGCAAAGCCGCAGAAAGCGTCAAAAGGCTCGGCGTCTCCTTCGCGGCCAAGGTGAACAGCGCCACAAACTCCCCCCCCGCGGTAGAGGTCGCCCGCGCCACCTCTGCCCCATCGACCAGAATGGCCACCTCCACCCCCGGCGCGGCCTTGCCAGCAACAAGACCCGCGCCATCGGCCTCAACGCGCCAATTCCCGATCGTGACGGGGTCAAGCGCGGGCTGGGTCACGGGTACCTCCGCGCTCACCGTTGCCTCTGGCGTCTCCGGGGCATCAACGCCCTCCACGGCATCGGTCACCGGCCCCTCTGCCGAACCAGCCTCTCCCTCCGCC
>JALOTC010000095.1 GCA_025458085.1 Cypionkella sp.
GTGATCGCCGCCGTCAGCGTCGTCTTCCCGTGGTCAACGTGGCCAATCGTGCCAATGTTGACATGCGGTTTCGTCCGTTCAAACTTTGCCTTTGCCATGGTGGCAACTCCTCATCCGTTAATGGGTGGTGCGCATCAGGCGCACCCTGTTGGGCAGGGTGCGCCCCAAAGGGCGCACCGGTGATCAGGCGTATTTCTTCTGGATTTCCTGGCTGATATTCTCAGGAACCGCGTCATAATGGTCAAACAGCATGGTAAAGACCGCGCGGCCCGATGACATCGAGCGCAGGTTGTTGATGTAGCCGAACATATTCGCCAGCGGCACCATCGCGTTGATCACGTTGGCATTGCCGCGGGTGTCCTGCCCCTGCACCATGCCCCGACGCGAGGTGAGGTCGCCGATGATCGAACCAGTGTATTCTTCCGGCGTCACAACTTCGACCTTCATGATCGGTTCCAGAAGCTTTGCACCAGCCTTCTTCAGACCTTCACGCATTGCAGCGCGCGCGGCGATTTCGAAGGCCAGAACCGACGAGTCAACATCGTGGAAGGCACCGTCAACCAGCGCCACCTTGAAGTCGATCACCGGGAAGCCAGCCAGAGGGCCGGAGTCCATGACGGACTTGATGCCCTTTTCGACGCCGGGAATATATTCCTTTGGCACCGCACCGCCCACGATCTTGGATTCGAACGAATAACCTTCGCCCGGTTCCGTCGGGTTGATCTCCAGCTTGACGCGGGCGAACTGGCCCGTACCACCGGTCTGCTTCTTGTGGGTGTAGTCGATTTCCGCCGGACGCGAGATGGTTTCGCGATAGGCCACCTGCGGGGCACCGATATTCGCCTCGACCTTGAACTCGCGACGCATACGGTCGACGAGGATGTCGAGGTGAAGTTCGCCCATGCCTTTCATGATGGTCTGGCCGGATTCGAAGTTCGTCTCCACGCGGAAGGACGGGTCTTCAGCAGCCAGACGTGCCAGTGCGATACCCATCTTTTCCTGGTCGGCTTTGGACTTCGGCTCCACCGCGATTTCGATCACCGGCTCCGGGAAGGTCATCGTCTCAAGCACCAGCGGCTTGTTCGGATCACAGAGCGTGTCGCCCGTCGTGGTTTCCTTCAGGCCGGCCAGAGCGATGATGTCGCCCGCGAAAGCTTCTTCGATTTCTTCACGGTTGATGGCATGCATCATCATCATGCGGCCCACGCGCTCGCGCTTGCCCTTGGTCGCGTTCAGCATCTGGTCGCCCTTTTTCAGGACACCGGAATAGATACGCGTAAAGGTCAGCGAGCCGACGAAGGGGTCGTTCATGATCTTGAACGCCAGCGCGGCGAAGGGTTCCGCGTCATCGGGCTTGCGCTCGATATTGCGGGTCTCCGTCTCGTCACCCGGGGCATAGCCCATATAGGGCGGCACATCGAGCGGCGAGGGCAGGTAGTCCACAACCGAGTTCAGAACCAGCTGAACACCCTTGTTCTTGAACGATGAACCCGCAGTCACGGGAACAAAGGCCATCGCCAGCGTGCCCTTGCGGATCAGTGCGCGAAGCTCGTCTTCCGAAGGCTCGTTGCCTTCCAGATAGGCTTCCATCGCCGCATCGTCCTGCTCGACGGCCAGTTCGATGAGTTTGCCGCGCCATTCGTCGGCGAGTTCTTTCAGGTCGGCGCGAATTTCGCGCAGTTCCCAGGCAGCGCCCAAGTCTTCGCCCTGATAGACCCATTCCTTCATGGTCACGAGGTCAACAACGCCTTCCAGCTTGTCCTCGGCACCGATCGGCAGAGCGATCGGGCAGGGGGTCGCGCCGGTGCGGTCCTTGATCATCTGAACGCATTTGAAGAAGTCGGCACCGATCTTGTCCATCTTGTTGACATAGACGATGCGCGGCACCTTGTACCGGTCAGCCTGACGCCAGACGGTTTCGGTCTGCGGCTCGACGCCCGCGTTGGCGTCGAGAAGGCAGACAGCACCGTCCAGAACGGCCAGCGAGCGTTCCACTTCGATGGTGAAGTCCACGTGGCCGGGGGTGTCGATGATGTTGAAGCGGTGCTTCTTGGAGACGGGGTTCTTCCCGTCCATCGTCTTTTCCCAGAAGGTCGTGGTCGCAGCCGAGGTGATGGTGATCCCCCGCTCCTGCTCTTGCTCCATCCAGTCCATGGTCGCGGCGCCGTCATGGACTTCGCCGATCTTGTGGGACTTGCCGGTGTAGTACAGGATCCGCTCGGTCGTCGTGGTTTTACCCGCGTCGATGTGCGCCATGATCCCGAAGTTACGGTAGAGGTCGAGCGTATATTCGCGTGCCATATTGCCCTCTTACCAGCGATAGTGGCTGAACGCTTTGTTCGCGTCGGCCATCTTGTGGGTGTCTTCGCGCTTTTTCACGGCGGTGCCGCGGTTGTTCACCGCATCGGCCAGTTCGGCAGCGAGCCGTTCTTCCATCGTGTTTTCGTTGCGCTTGCGGGCAGCGGTGATCAGCCAACGGATCGCGAGAGCCTCACGGCGCTCGGCCCGGACTTCGACCGGAACCTGATAGGTCGCACCACCGACGCGGCGCGAACGCACTTCTACGGCGGGCTTCACATTGTCCAGCGCCTCGTGGAAGGCCTGCACGGGTTCGCGCTTCAGGCGCGACTGAACGCGCTCAAGCGCGCCATAGACGATGGTTTCGGCAATAGACTTCTTGCCGTCCTTCATCAGGTTGTTCATGAACTTGGTCAGAACGCGGTCGCCATATTTGGCGTCCGGGAGAATTTCGCGCTTCTCTGCGGCGTGACGACGGGACATCTCTCAGAACCTCACTTCGGACGCTTCGCGCCATATTTCGAACGACGCTGACGGCGGTCTTTCACGCCCTGCGTATCCAGCACACCGCGGAGGATGTGGTAGCGCACACCGGGAAGGTCCTTGACGCGGCCCCCGCGGATCAGAACAACCGAGTGCTCTTGCAGGTTGTGCTTTTCACCGGGAATGTAGCTGATGACCTCGAAGCCATTGGTCAGACGCACCTTGGCGACTTTCCGCATGGCCGAGTTCGGCTTCTTCGGGGTGGTGGTGTAGACGCGCGTGCAAACGCCCCGCTTCTGCGGGCAGGATTCCAAGTGCTGCGACTTGGACTTCCGAACGTTCGCTTCCCGGGGCTTCCGGATAAGCTGTTGGATTGTCGGCATGAGCCTTCCTCGTGTTTCCCCTTTCGGGGCGGTGTCAATACTCGCCCCGAACCTCGGGGCACCTCTTCTCGACGTGCGTCTTGCACCCATTGCAAAACACAAAACCGCATGCATCCCCTGCGCAGGGACGACGCGGTGGAATTCCAGAGGATCGGGGCGTTGACCACCCGGATCGTGACCACATCAAGCATTCTGAGCCCGAAAGACGGAATCCGCCCATCAGGTAGCGCGGCGTATAGGGGGAGTCGCTTCCCGTGTCAACACGAGGTCAGGTCGCGGGCACAGCCTTGACCTTACGTTCGCGCCAAAAGGTGAAGATACCAGTGGCCACTACCAATGCAGCGCCCAGAAGGGTCAGCCCATCGGGCAGTGTGCCAAAGGCAACCCAGCCCAAAACCAGCGCCCACAGCAACGCGGTATAGCGGAAGGGCGCAACAAACCCGATATCGCCCACCCGCATGACCATGACCGAAAACAGATAGCCAAACAAAAGTGCCGTGGCGCTGAACCCTACAAGCCCCGCCTGCGCCGCGGTGACAGGTTGCCAGCCGGTTTGGAGCGTGACCAAAAGCGCCGCCCCGGTAACCGAAGCCGAGGCCCAGACCGCCACCATCACAGATGGCACCCCCCGGCTCAGCTTCCGCGTGGCAAGGTCGCGCAGCACAACAAAGGCGACCGAGGCCAGCCCCATCAGTGACCAGCGGTCAAACCCTTCTGGCCCCGGTCGGATGATGATCAGCACGCCAACAAAGCCGATCAGGATCGCCGTCATCCGCCGCCAACCGATCTTCTCGCCAAAGACAACTGCCGCCGCCAAGGTCACCGCCAAGGGCATCGCCTGCATGATCGCAGACAGGTTCGCCAAGGGCATATGGACCAGTGCGGCAAGGAACAGGATCGTGGAGGCTACCTCGGCAAAGCAGCGCAAAAGGATGAACCAGCCGTCACGTCCCGGCAGGCGCAGACGGAACTGCCCCATCACAAATGCCAGAACCACAAGCCCCGCCAGCGTCAGCATCCCGCGCATTGCTATGGATTGAAAGAGTGGCACGTCCTGCGTCAGCGCCTTCATGCCGGTGTCGTTCAGCGTGAAGGTCGCCATCGCCACGATCATATAGACCGCGCCGCGTGCATTATCCGAAAGCGCCATCCAATCCTCCTCGCCCCTAGCCGATCCTTAGCGAGGGCAGGCCGACCCCGAAAGAACAGAGATGTGTCGGTGACAATTCGACGCCATCCGGCGCAAAGTCCCTTGCCCCGCCAAAACGGCTCTTTGCCCCTGTTTGATCCATGTCATGGGGCGAGCGGCCGTTTTCCCTATCCTCGCCTCATAGCGCTTGCCATGGGCGCGTTCCGGCGGGACCATCCGTTTCAGGCCAACCATGCCATCAACCAACCGCTTTCGCAGAGTCTCAGAGGAGCATGACATGACCAGACTTTCGGGCAAAACCGCCATCGTCACCGGGGGCGCCGTCGGTATTGGCCGCGCTTGTGTGGAACGTATGGCAGGCGAAGGCGCGCAGGTGGCGATCTTTGACCTTCTGGCAAGCGAGGGCGAGGCGCTCGCCCGCGATCTGAAAGCGCAAGGCCACAAAGTCGCCTTCTGGAAAGTCGATGTTTCGGATGAGGCCGGGGTAAAGGCCGCCATCGATGCCGCCGCGCATCACTTTGGCGGGCTGAGCATCCTCGTGAACAATGCGGGCATCTCGGGCAGCCCCAAACCCACCGATCAAGTGACCGAAGACGAATGGGACCGCGTTCAAGCCGTCAACGTGAAAGGTGTCTATTTCGCCACGAAACATGCCATCCCCCATCTGCGCCAGGCAAAGGGCGGGTCAATCGTGAACCTCTCCTCCATCGCCGGGCTGATCGGTGTGGGCAACCTCGCCCCCTATCACGCCTCCAAGGGGGCGGTGCGACTGATGACCAAGAACGACGCCATCACCTACGCGTCAGAGGGCATCCGCGTGAATTCCATCCACCCCGGCTATATCTGGACGCCGATGGTAGAAAACCACCTGCGCGCCACCGCGCCGGATCTGGAAGCCGCTAAGGCCGCCGCCGGGTCAGTGCATCCAATCGGCCATATGGGCGAACCGGATGACATCGCTTGGGCCGCGGTTTTCCTCGCCTCGGACGAGGCGAAATTCATCACAGGGGCCGAACTTGCCGTGGATGGCGGCTATACGGCGCGGTGACATGGCGCTGGCAGACCCGCATTCCCGCCCCGCCGCCGACTGCCTTGCCGCGCTTGACGCCCATCCCGAAGGCTTGACGCCAGAGGAGGCTGCACGCCGCCTACAGATCCATGGCCCCAACCGCCTGCCCGAGGCGCAGGCGCGCACGCCCCTGCACCGCTTTCTGGCACAGTTCCACAATGTTCTGATCTATGTCCTGCTCGTCGCCGCCATCATCACGGCGGCGATGCAGCATTGGGTTGATACTGTTGTGATCCTTGCCGTTGTCATCGCCAATGCCACCATTGGTTTCCTGCAAGAAGGCAAGGCCGAAGCCGCAATGGCCGCGATCCGCAACATGCTGGCCCCCCGTGCCGCCGTCTTGCGCGCCGGGCGCAGGGTCAGCGTCGAGGGCGCAGCCTTGGTGCCCGGCGACATCGTCCTTTTGGAGGCAGGCGACAAAGTCCCCGCTGATCTGCGCGTGCTGGAAGCCCGCGGTCTTGCGGCGCAAGAGGCTCTGCTCACCGGCGAATCCGTGCCGGTGGAGAAGACCGTGCCGCCTGTAGCCACTGATGCGCCCTTGGGCGACCGTCACTCCATGCTCTGGTCCGGCACGCTCATCACCCAAGGCACGGCGCGCGCTCTGGTCGTCGCCACAGGGCAAGCGACAGAGATCGGCCGGATTGGCGGCTTGCTTGCAAAGGTCGAACATCTGACCACCCCGCTCGTCGCGCAGATGGACCATTTCGCGCGCTGGCTGTCCCTCCTCATCCTGCTCGTTGCAGCCTTGCTCCTGCTTTATGGCTATGTCGTCGGACATCACGCCTTTGGCGAATTGTTCATGGTCGTCGTCAGCGTGGCGGTGGCCGCCATTCCCGAAGGCCTGCCTGCGGTGATGACGATCACCTTGGCCATCGGCGTTCAGGGCATGGCGCAGCGCCACGCCATCGTCCGCCGCCTTCCCGCGATCGAGGCGATCGGCTCCGTCTCTGTCATCTGCACCGACAAGACGGGGACGCTCACGCGCAATGAAATGGTCGTCGTCGCGGTGGAAACGCCCGAAGGCACCTTTGCCATCTCTGGCGCAGGCTATGATCCCGCGGGTGAGATCACGCCCAAAGGCGATCTGGCACGGATCGGCCATGCTGCGCTTTTGTGCAATGACGCAGCCCTTACCCAAAAGGGCGGAGTCTGGCAGGTTGAAGGCGACCCGATGGAGGGCGCGCTTCTGGCCTTTGCTGGTAAGACAGGCGCACAACCCGGAGCAAAGCGGCTGGATGCCATCCCCTTTGACAGCCGCCACCGCTTCATGGCCGTGCTGAGCGAGGAAGACGGACGGCGCATCACCCATGTCAAAGGCGCGCCAGAACGGGTGCTATCCATGTGCGCGGGCCTCGACCTCGACGATTGGCAGGCGCGGGCCGATACGCTGGCTCGGCGCGGGCTCCGGGTGCTGGCGCTTGCCGAACGCGCCGAAGTCACGCCCGAAATCGACGAGGACGGGCTGGACGGTGGGCTTACCTTTCTTGGCCTTGTCGGTCTGATCGATCCGCCCCGCCCCGAAGCGATTGCCGCAGTGGCGGAATGTCGGGCAGCGGGCATCCGGGTCAAGATGATCACCGGCGACCACGCCGGAACCGCCGCGGCCATCGCGGCCCAGATCGGGCTGGAAAACCCACAGCGCGTGCTGACCGGGGCCGATCTGGATGGGTTGGACGATGCGCAACTCGCGCGCGAGGTGGGTATGGTCGATGTCTTTGCCCGCACCAGCCCCGAACACAAACTGCGGCTGGTCACCGCGCTTCAGGCCAACGGGCTGTCTGTCGCCATGACCGGCGATGGCGTGAACGATGCCCCGGCGCTGAAACGCGCGGATGCGGGGATCGCCATGGGCCTCAAAGGGTCAGAGGCCGCCAAGGAAGCCGCCGATCTGGTCCTGGCTGACGATAACTTCGCCTCCATCGCCGCCGCAGTGCGCGAAGGGCGGACGGTCTATGACAACCTGCGCAAGGTGATTAGCTGGACCCTGCCCACCAACGCGGGCGAGTCGCTGGTGATCATCATCGCGCTTCTGGCGGGGCTGGCGCTGCCGGTGACGGCGGTGCAAATCCTGTGGATCAACCTGATTACCGGCATCACCTTGGGCATCGCCCTGGCGTTTGAACCGACAGAGGCAGGCACCATGGCCCGCGCCCCCCGCCCGCGCAACGCGCCGCTGCTGTCTGGCGGGCTGATCTGGCATATCCTTCTGGTCGCGGGGCTGTTCTTCTGCGCGGTCTTTGCCGTGTTCAACTATGCGCTGGACAAGGGCCATTCCTTGCCTTTGGCCCAGACCATGGCGATGAACACGCTGGTCGTGCTGGAAATCTTCCACCTGTTCTTCATCCGCAACCTGCATGGCACCTCACTGACATGGGATGCGGTGCGCGGCACAAAGGTGGTCTGGATCGTGGTGATCGCCATCGTTACCGCGCAATTCGCCGTGACCTATCTGCCCCCCTTGCAGGCCTTGCTCGGGACCGAAGCCGTGCCCTTCTTCGACGGCATGGTGATCGTCGGCATCGGCATCGCCTTCTTCGCGGTGGTCGAGGTTGAAAAGCAGATCCGCCTCGGCCTTGGCCGCAACCGGGCCACGGCCTGACCACGCCCCTCTAAAGACAGACGCCCGGGCTGCAAAGCGCCGGGCGTCAGTTCAAATCCTTCAAAAGCCGCCCGTGGCGACGCACTTCACCCAGCACCGCGCCAAAGGTTGTAAGCCCCCGGCCTGACAGCATCGGCATCAGTTTCAAGAAAGCATCCGCCGTGGCGACCGTATCCCCGATGGCGGTATGACGCGCCTCTTCAGGAATGGTGATGCCAAGGCGGTGGGTCAGCGCATCAAGGCTATGCACCTCATGCTGGCCATAGATCACGGCAGACAGCAGAACCGTATCCAGCACCGGATTGTCAAAGCGCAGCGAACGGCGCGTTATGCGCGATCAGCACCGCGCCTTGGACAAATTTGTGAAACCGCGCCGCCACATCTTCGATCATCGGCGCATCCTGCACCATTGCCTCGGTAATCCCATGCACCTCGGTCGAGGACAGCGGAATGGGTCTGCGCGGATTGACCAGCGTGTCAAACACCTCGCCCTCCACCCTCCGGCCATTCACGATCCGCACGGCGGCGATTTGCACGATCTCGTCGCCCTGTGCAGGCAAAAGGCCCGTCGTCTCGGTGTCAAAAACGACATAGTTCAGGTCTTCCAGCCGCGCATCCTGCACCTTGTCGTTGCGCGCCTTGGACAAAAGATCAAAGTCATAGACCACCGCCCGTGCGATTGGTTTGGGCCGGCGCACCACGCGGCGGGCCTGCGGGATTGGCAACGACAGGCCCTGCCACCCGTCAGACCGCGCCTCTGGCCAGATTTCGGTCGCATGCATCGCCAGCACAGACCGGCGCGGCACATCGGGCAAACCCGCCTCCAGCGGGCGGTCAAGCCAATCGGCAAGCCGCCCCATCTGCAAGGCCGCACCCTGCCAATCCAGCCGGATCATCCCGCCCGTGCCATCCTCCACGACCGCAATCCGAAAGGCTTGTGCCCCCCCCTCGCGGCCCAGTTCCGCCGCAAGGCCAGACAGCAGCGCGATGATCTCGAACCCGTTGCAGCGCAGCAAAAGCTCTGCCGTTTGGGTGGTGACGGGAAAGCCCTCCGCCTCCACCCGCGCCTTCAAGCCTTCCAGCAAATCACTGTCGCGCGTCATGGCCAATGGCCAGCCATCATCGCGGCTTTCGTCATGGCGGCGCGACAGTTCGGTCACCGCCTGCGCCAGATGGGTCACCTCTTCGCGCAGTGCGCGGTCCAACTTGCCGGGGGCCGCATCGCCTTGCGGGATCACCTCCAGCAGCGTTGACAGGTTCGCCGCAGGGCGGCGCACGCGGTCGAACACCTCGGCCAAAAGCGCCTCGCGCCGCGCCTCGCGCGCCATGTCGGCGGTCACATCACGCAGGGTCAGCACGTAGCCCGGGATCGCCCCACCCTCCGAGGTCATCAGGCGCATCCGCCCCGCCATGACCCGCGCCCCGCTGACCGTGGTGCAAAGCAGATCCGATGCAGCATCCGGGTCGCCCGTGGCAATCAGGCGATCATGGGCAAGCCGGATCGGCCCTTCGCGGAGATAGTCGAACAACGTCCGGTCCAGCCCCGGTGCGCCACTGCCCGCGCCGATCAGATCCACCGCCTGCCCGTTATAAAAGGCCAAGGCGTGATCCCCCGAACACAGCAACACCCCCACCGGCACATCCGACAAAAGCGCCTCGAGCCGGGCCTTTTCATCGGTCAGACGCGTGGTTTCCCGCGCCACCGCCTCGGCCAGTGCGTTGCGCGTTTCGGCCAGACTATGCGCTGTGGCCGTGGCAGCAGGGGCAAGGTCGCCCAGATAGCGGGCAATGGCCGCGTCAAATTCGCCCGTCACATCGGAATGCGCCCGCGCCCGCAATGCCCCGGCAAGGATGTCGATGGGCTTGGCCACGTTCATGTCGAACAGATACCAGACCCAAGCGATCAGTCCCGAAATCACAAAGGCCGCGATGATCCCCCCTTGGATAAAGGCGTTCAGCACCTCGGGTTCGCCCAACCGCCGATAGCCTAGCGTCAGCCCCGTGGCGAGCGCGACCAGCGCCCCGGCCAGAAGCGCCGCGAAGAAAAGGAAAATCCGTATCCGCAGTGACAGCCGGGTCAACATGGGCTGTCCTCCTCTTCTATCCCTCGACGTTCAGCAAGCGCCGGACTTCATCACGCAATTCCCGCAACTCGAACGGCTTGGAGATGAAGCCATCTGCCCCCAGCGCCAGCCCCTTGCGCCGTTCGATCACCGATCCGCGTGCGGTCATCATCAAGATCTTCACGTCCGCCAAGGACGGGTCCAGCCGCACCCCTTGACAGATTTCATAGCCGGAAACCTCGGGCAGCATCACATCCAGCAGCACAAGGTCAGGATGGAGCGCGCGGATGCGATCCATCGCCTCCGCCCCATTGGCAATGCGGTCATGGTCATAGCCTTCGCGCGTCATCAGATAATCCAGCGCGATGGCGATGTTGTCCTCATCCTCCACAACGAGGATACGTGGCTTTTTCCCCGCTTCGACCGTCATGGCCCCCTCCTTCAGCCTGCCCGACAGGCGGCTGCCTGAATTCCATCTCCTTCGGGGGCAGCGGCCCATTCGGCCCCGCGCAATTCCCCTTCGGCTGTAATCTCCACCCCTTCCACGATCAAAACCTGCCGTGCCCCGGCGCAATCGACGATCATCATCGCGTCCTCGATGGCCTGCCAACGGGCGAAGTTGTAAAGCGGCGCCATGCGCAAGGCCGCGTTGTTCGGATGCTGCGCCACGCGCCGCATGTCGATGGCAACAAAGCGCATGGTCACCGGCACAACATAGGTCCAAGGCCGAAGCGGCATCGCCTCCTCCGCCTGCTTCACCACTTCCACCCCTTCCGGCAGGGCCGCGACCTGCCGGGGAAACCAGTTGTATTCTGACCAGACAGCAAAGCCGATCATCCCAAGACCGGCCATGGCAGGCACCAGCCATTTCGGAAGCCGCTCGCGCGAAAGTTTGCGCAGGATCATCCCCACGCCCGCCATGGCCACGGCTGCAACAAAAGCGGCGATCAGTTCAAAGGTCATGCCGACCGGGTCCTATGTTCTTGCGCCACGGGTTTGGCCCACGGCGGATTGCATCGTGCGCACGACGACAAAGGCATCGCGCAAATGGCTGCGTTCGAAATCCGACAGATCGCCGGGGGCGAGGAAATTGTCGGGCTTGCGCCCCGATTTCACGAGCCGCGCCTGATTTTCCAGCCGGGTCTGGGCGATCAGGTCATAGGCCTCGATCAGATCCCGCGCGCCCGAGGCGCTGATCACCCCCGCCGCCTCCGCTGCTTCCAGCCGCGCGCGGGTGTTGGCTGGCTCCAACTGCCCGACCAGCGCATAGACGCGCCCAAGATCGACCACCGGCACGACCCCATTATGCTTCAGGTCGATGTGGTTCTTGTATTCCCCCGACCGGATCGTCGCAAAACCGCGCAGAAGCCCCAAGGGCGGCGTATGCTTCAGGCTGTTCGACACCATATGGGCCACAAAGATCGAATTCTTTGCCGCCATCTCCAGCGTTTCGCGATGCAGATCGCCGAAAAGGCTCGCCTGCCCCGCGATGGGGCGCAGGTCGAACATCACACTGGCCAGCATCTGCGCCATCGGATCGGGCTTGGTGATCCACCCCCGGAAGTATTCGCGCCAGACATGCATCGGCTGGCACCATTGCGGGTTGGTCGCCATCATGTCGCCGGGGCAATAGACATAACCGCAAGCATGCAACCCGTCCGAGACGAAACGCGCCAGTTTGCGGAACCACTCCAGATCGGCCTCCGTCGCGGCATCGTCGATCATCAAACAATTGTCCTGATCGCTGACCCCTGTCTGTTCCTGCCGCCCCTGACTGCCACAAGCAAGCCACAGGTAAGGCACCGGCGCGGGGCCAAGCTGCGCCTCGGCCATGGCGATCAGACGGCGGGTGACGGTATCGGCGATGTCGGTGATCAGCCGCGTCACCACCTCATGCGCGTTGTTGCCCCCCACCAACTGCACCAGCAGGCGCGGGATGCGTGCAGTGACGCCAGCCAGTTCCTCCACCGTCTCCGCACTGGCCGCATCACGCACAAGCTGCGCCGAACTGACCGCCTGAAAGCGGGTCAGATCCGTCTGGGTAACCATACCGACAAGCTGCCCATCCTCTACCACCGGAAGGTGGCCGATCTTTCGCTCCAGCATGATATGGAGGATGTCCGACCCCAGCGCATCGGGGCGCAGCGTGATCGGCTCGCGCGTCATCACCGCCCCCACCGGGGTGGCAGGGTCCAGCCCCATCGCCAGAACCTTGTTCGTCATGTCGCGGGTGGTGACGATGCCCACGAACCGGCCCGCCTCCAGCACCCCCAGCGACGACACTTTGGCCTCACGCATCTTTTGCGCGGCGGCGCGGATGGTTTCACCCGCCTCCACGGCAACCGGGCGGCGGGCCATCAAATCGCCCACCTTTTGCACGGTCAGATCGCCGGTCTTGCTTTCATGGCTGCGCCCCCGGCTGAAGAACCGCTCGAACGCCGGGACAGAGGCCAGAAGCCTGCGATATTCGGCCACCGGCAACAGCAGCAGAACCGCATCCTCGGTCACCCGCGCCGTGGTGACAGCCAGCCCGTCACGGGCAAGGCCCCTTTCGCCAAAACTGTTGCGCGGCCCAAGCAGCGAGACAACCTGCCCCGAAGGCTCCATCACCTCCACCGATCCGCGCTTGATCAGATACAGGCCCTTCAGCGGTTCGCCCGCGTGATAGACTTCTTCGCCCGACTGAAACTCTCTGCGGCTGAAAGAACCGGCGACCCGCGCCAATTCATCCCGCGGCAGCGTATCATAGGGATGGACCGTCTCCAGAAAGCCGATGATCGTGTCTAGCGTCTGGGTCATGGCCGCGATCCGTCGATACGGGGGATGCGCCCCCGGGAAATCCCGGAGGCGCAACTTGCCTTAGTGAGCCTGAGCCGCACCGGCACCTTTCGGCACGCGGATCGACTGGATCAGATCCTGCACGTCCTGCGGCGGCGCCTTGGTCATGCCAGACACGATATAAGCCACCACAAAGTTCAGCAGCGCACCGATCGGGCCAAAGGCCGCCGGAGAAATGCCGAGGAAATGCGCGGCAGGCGTGTTCGGGAACATGTTCGTGCCGGGGATGAAGAACCAGCCCAGGTAGAGGAAGATGTAGACCGCGGTCGAGATCAGGCCGACCAGCATACCGGCAATCGCGCCTTCCTTGGTGACCTTGGTGGAGAAAATCCCCATCATCAGCACCGGGAAGATCGTCGCAGCCGCCAGACCGAAGGCCAGAGCCACCACCTGCGCAGCAAAGCCGGGCGGGTCCAGACCAAGCCAGGTCGCCAGCACGATGGCGAAGGCCATCGAAATCCGTGCGGCCAGAAGCTCGCCCTTCTCGCTGATATCGGGCTTCAGCGCGCCCTTGATCAGGTCGTGGCTGATGGCCGAGGAAATGGCCAGCAGAAGGCCCGCAGCGGTCGACAGCGCGGCGGCAAGACCACCGGCGGCGAC
>JALOTC010000096.1 GCA_025458085.1 Cypionkella sp.
ACCGCGCAGCAGGCCAGACCAAAGGTCATCCAGTGCAAGGACCCGATCCGCGCCCAGTTGATGATATCCTCGGTCGAGGTCAGCAGAAACCCCTTGTCCTGCAACTCGCGGTTCAGCGCCTGAACGGCAACCTCATGGTCACCGCCCGCCGTATTGGCCCCGGTCATCACTCCCATTCCAGCGCCCCCTTCTTCCATTCATAGGCAAAGCCCACCGTCAACACGCCAAGGAAGACCATCATCGACCAGAACGCCGCCATGCTGATTTCCCCAAAGGCCACCGCCCAAGGGAAAAGGAAGGCCACTTCAAGGTCAAAGATGATGAACAGGATCGAGACGAGGTAAAAGCGGACGTCAAACTTCATCCGCGCATCGTCAAAAGCGTTGAACCCGCATTCATAGGCCGAAACCTTCTCCGGGTCCGGCTTGCGCACGGCAAGCACGGCAGCGGCAAGGATCAGGACAAGACCAAGACCAACCGCAATCGCGAGAAGGACAAGAATCGGGAAGTATTCTCGGAGGATGGGGTCCACGAGAGGCTCCTACGGCTGGCGACAGGCGAGCTGCGGGTGCTGGCGACCCGCTTGCACTCTTGCGACACCGTTTACTCCGCCCCCCGGTCAGGGTCAACGCAAACCGGGGCCGAAAAGCCCCCCTGCGGCAATGGATTCCTCAATTTGTATGCGAATGGATACCGAAATTTTCGGCCCCCCCGAAAATCTTCGGTCCGCCGATGCCGCAGCGCGGCGCTGAGTCGCCCCGCGCTTGGGGCGATCAGTCCGCCAAAGGAGCCGCCGCCACCGTCTCCACCGTTTCTGCCTGCCCGATCCGCAAGACCTCGGCCCGGATGATCCGCGCGATCCGCGCCACATCTTCGGCGCTAAAGGTCAGCGGCAGGCGCATGTCAATCAGCCCGGCCAGAACCCGGTCCGTCTGCGGCAAGGGCTGTGGGTGTGCATACAGCCAATGGTCATAGCGGCTGGTAAAGGCCACAGGCTCCGGCGCGCCGAACCATTTCAACTCCACCCCCCGCGCCGCACAGGCCGCAATCAGCGCGGTAATCCGCGCAGGCGCCCAATCGGGCAACAAGAACTGGAAGGAGGAGGCGACATGCCGCTCCGCCTCTGGCCTATGCGTCAGCCGCAGGCCCGGCGTGGCGGCAAGTCCCGCCTGCATCGCCTCATGCAGCACCGTCCAGCGCGCGCGCCGCTCGCCCAAAAGCGCAACCTGCGGGCGCAGAATGGCCGCGCGCAGATTGTCCATTCGGCCGGAAACATTGGGAATCTCCAGCCGCAACCCCTCGAACGCCTCGGGCGGCGGGGCCGCGCGGTGGCGCGCATAAAGCATGTAACTGCCGGACAAGAGCACCGACCGCGCCGCAAGCTCCGGGTCATCGGTCGTGACAAATCCCCCCTCGCCCGAATTCATATGCTTATAGGTCTGGGTGGAAAAACAGGCCATCACCCCAAACCGCCCCGAAGGCACACCCGCCCATTCCGCCCCCATCGTATGGGCGCAATCCTCGATCACCTTCACGCCCAACCTGTTGCAGAGCGCAATCAGCGCGGGCATATCCGCCATATGCCCGCGCATGTGGCTCAACAGCAAAAGCCGCGCCCCGGTCTCCCCCGCCATCCGTTCCAGATGGGTGAAATCGATGGTCAGGTTCTCATTCGTCTCGATAAAAACGGGCCGCGCCCCAAGGCTCGCAATCGCCCCCGGCACCGGGGCCAGGGTAAAGGCATTGGTCAGAACCGGCTCCCCCGCCGTCACCCCCATGGCCCGCAGCGCGCAAGTCATCGCATAGCCGCCCGAGGCCACGGCGAGGCAATAGCGCGCACCAAGGAAGGCCGCGAACTCCTCCTCCAGCAGCGCGGTTTCCGCCACCTCCCCCGGCGCGGTGTTATAGCGGTGCAGCCGCCCATGGCGCAAAACCTCCAGCGCCGCCGCAATCCCCGCCTCGGGGATCGGCTCCTGCTGGGTGAAACTTCCGGTAAACCGTTCCATGGTGCCGAAACTGGTCCGCATTGCCCCCCGCGTCAACCGCGCCCGGCCAAAAGCCGCGCCGCCAGCGCGGGCAGGTCGTCGTAATGATCGAGCAGGGCCTCAGGCGCCAACCGCGCCACCCCCGCCCCCTCTGGCCCAAAGGTCACAAGCGCCACCGGCACCCCCGCATTGCGCGCCGTCTGGCGATCCGTCTCCGTATCCCCCACCAGCATCGACTGCGCGACCACGCCCCCCACACGCTCCACCGCCGCCACATAGGGGGCCACATCGGGCTTGCGCGTGGGCAGGGTATCGGCCCCAACCAGCGCGCCGAACAGATCGCGAATGCCAAGGCGGCGCGTCAACTCCTCCGCCAGTCCCTCAGGCTTGTTCGTGCAGATCGACACGGCAAAGCCTGCGCGGCGCAAGGCCTCCACCGCCTCCACCGCACCGGGATAAAGGCGGGTATGCACATCAATCGCTGCCGCATAGGCCGCAAGCAAGCGCGGATAGGCCGCATCCACCTCCGCCTCACCGCCCGCGCCAAGACGAGAAAACCCCAGCCGCAGCATGGCCCGCCCACCGTGAAAGGCGGTCAGCGCATCGCCCGGCCCCAGAACGTCACCATGGCCCAAATCCCGAAAACAGGCATTGGCCGCCGCCAGCAAATCGCCGCTCGTATCCGCCAATGTCCCGTCCAGATCGAACACCACAGTTTTCATGCCCGTAACCTTGCGTGAAAGTCCGCCCCTTGCAGACCGGCGCTGCACGGGTAAAACGGGCGGCAATAGAAAGAAAGGGGCAGTATGACGATTTCTCTGGTGATCCTCGCCGCAGGCCAAGGCACGCGGATGAATTCTGACCTGCCCAAGGTGCTGCATCCCGTGGCTTCCAGCCCCCTTCTGCACCATGCCATGGCCGCCGGTCAGGCGCTTGGGCCTGAGCGCACCGTGGTCGTCGTGGGCCATGGTGGCGAACAGGTCGCGGCAAGCGCGCGCGCCTTCGACCCCGAGGTTGCCATCGTCGAACAAACCGAACAGCGCGGCACCGCCCATGCCGTGGCCCAAGCCGCCCCCCTTCTGGCCGAGGCGTCGGGCGATCTGATCGTCCTTTACGGCGACACCCCCTTCATCCGCCCCGAGACGCTAGAGGCGATGCGCGCGGCCCGCGCCCGCCACGCCATCGTGGTCCTTGGCTTCCACGCCGCCGATCCGGGCCGCTATGGCCGGCTTGTGGCCCAAGGCGAGGTTTTGGAAAAAATCGTCGAATTCAAGGATGCAACGCCGGAAGAACGGGCCATAACCCTCTGCAATTCCGGCGTGATTTGCATGGAGGCCAAACTCGCCTTCGACCTCATCGCCCAAGTGGAACCCAACAATGCCGCAGGCGAATATTACCTGACCGACCTGCCCGCCCTTGCCCGCGCCCGTGGCCTCTCCGCCGGGGTCGTGCTCTGTGACGAGGCGGAAACCATGGGCATCAACACCCGAACCGAACTCGCCCGGGCCGAAGCCGCCTTTCAGGCCCGCGCCCGAACTGAGGCGCTCGAAAACGGCGTCACCCTCACCGCGCCCGAAACTGTCTTTTTCGCCCGCGACACAGTCGTGGGCCGCGATGCGGTAATCGGGCCGAATGTCTTTTTCGGCCCCGGCGTCACCGTCGAATCCCATGCCGAAATCCGCTCCTTCTGCCATCTTGAAGGCTGTCACATCTCCAAAGGCGCGACCGTCGGCCCCTTCGCCCGCCTCCGCCCCGGCGCGGAACTGGCCGAAGATGTCCATGTCGGCAATTTCGTCGAAATCAAGAATGCCATCCTTGATGAAGGGGTAAAGGTCGGCCACCTCACCTATCTGGGCGATGCCCATGTGGGCGAGCATACCAACATCGGCGCGGGGACCATCACCTGCAATTATGACGGCGTGATGAAACACCGCACCGTGATCGGCAAGAATGCCTTCATCGGCTCCGACACGATGCTTGTCGCGCCCGTCACCATCGGCGACGGGGCGCTCACCGCATCGGGCAGCGTCATCACCGAAGATGTCCCGGCCGAAGCCTTGGCGCTGGCCCGCGCGCGGCAAGTCATCAAACCCGGCCTCGCCGCCAAACTCTTCGACCGCCTCCGCGCGATCAAGGCGGCAAAGGCCAAGGCATGACGCCCCCCTTCATCTGTTTCCAAATATCCCACGGGGGGCGCGGGGGGTGTGAAACCCCCCGCTTCCACGCCCGCCACAAGCGCAAAGGCTCCTGACATGTGCGGAATCATCGGCATCCTCGGCCATCACGAGGTCGCGCCCCTGCTGGTCGAAGGTCTCAAACGCCTCGAATACCGGGGCTATGACTCGGCAGGCATCGCCACGGTCCACAAGGGCCAGCTCGACCGCCGCCGCGCGGTGGGCAAACTGGTCAACCTCTCCGATCTGCTCGTCCACGACCCCCTCGCCGGCAAAGCCGGGATCGGCCATACCCGCTGGGCCACCCATGGCGTGCCCAGCGTGACCAACGCGCATCCCCACAAGGCAGGCCCGGTCGCGGTCGTCCATAACGGCATCATCGAAAACTTCCGCGAGTTGCGCGAGGAACTCTCCGCCGCAGGCTACCCGCCCGAAAGCCAGACCGATACGGAAACCGTGGCGCTGCTGACCCGCCGCGCGATGGATGCAGGTGCCACCCCGGTCGAAGCCGCCCGGCAAACCCTCGCCCGTCTGCACGGCGCCTTCGCGCTCTGCTTCCTCTTTGACGGCGAGGAAGACCTCCTGATCTGCGCCCGCAAGGGCAGCCCGCTGGCCATCGGCCATGGCGAGGGCGAGATGTTCGTCGGCTCCGACGCCATTGCGCTGGCCCCCATGACCGACCGGATCACTTATCTGGAAGAGGGCGACTGGGCCATCATCACCCGCAAGGGGGCCGAGATTTTCGATGCCGAAAATCGCCGCGCCAACCGGGCCGAAACCCGCATCCAGATCGATGCCACCCGCATCGAAAAGGCGGGCTACAAACATTTCATGGCCAAGGAAATCGCCGAACAGCCCGTGGTCATCGCCGATGCGCTCAAGCACTACACCAGCGCCGAAGGGGCGCTGCACCTGCCCGAGGCGCTCGATTTCCGCAGCATCGACCGCGTGGTGCTCGTGGCTTGCGGCACCGCCTCCTATGCCTGCCATGTCGCGAAATACTGGTTCGAACAAATCGCAGGCCTCGCGGCCGAAGTCGATATCGCCAGCGAATTCCGCTACCGCGACCCGGTGCTCTCTCCCGCCTCCATGGCCATATTCGTCAGCCAATCGGGCGAAACCGCCGACACGCTCGCCGCCCTGCGCCATGTGAAGGAAAAGGTGGCCAAGGTCGTCTCCGTCGTCAACGTCCCCACCTCCTCCATCGCGCGGGAAAGCGATCTGGCACTTCCCATTCATGCGGGGGTCGAGGTCGGCGTGGCCTCCACCAAGGCGTTTACCTGCCAACTCACCGTCCTCGCCCTCATGGCCCTGCGGGCCGGGCTCGACCGGGGGCGCCTGACCGCGACAGAGGTCGCCGCGCATCTGGAATCCCTCGCCAGCCTGCCGGGCCTGATGAACCATGCGCTGCAACTCTCCGACCCGATCCGCGGGATCGCCGAAGAGTTGGCCGAGGCGCAGGATGTGCTTTTCCTTGGCCGTGGCCCGATGTTCCCCCTCGCCCTTGAAGGCGCGCTGAAACTCAAAGAAATCAGCTATATCCACGCCGAAGGTTATGCATCGGGTGAGCTCAAGCATGGCCCCATCGCGCTGATCGATGCCCGCGTCCCCGTGATCGTTCTCGCCCCGCGCGATGCGCTTTTCGACAAGACCGTCTCGAACATGCAAGAGGTCATGGCGCGCGGCGGCAAGGTGCTGCTCCTCTCCGATGCCGCAGGGGTTGCCGAGGCGGGCGCAGGCTGCTGGAAAACCCTGACCCTGCCACCCGTGGCCCCGGCCTTCGCGCCGCTTCTCTACTCGGTGCCGGCCCAACTCCTCGCCTATCACACGGCAATTGCCAAAGGCACCGATGTGGACCAGCCGCGTAACCTCGCCAAATCCGTGACGGTGGAATGACGCGCCCTATCTCTGGCGCGACACGGTCACGGAGGACGACATGATGGACAGACGGCTCTTTCTTCTCGGCGGGCTGGCGCTGGCCGGCTGCGCAAGCGCGCCCCCCTCGCCTCGCGGGCCAACCCAGCCTGTCACGCTGGATCAGGCCTTCGTGGGCCGCAAGACCGGCGCGGGCCTCTTCCGCGTTTGGCTCACCGGGCAAGAACGCCGCTTCACCGCCCGGCTCGACGGGCGGCTCTCCAACAACGGCAACCGCCTGACGGTGGTGGAGGATTTCGTCTATGACGACGGGCAGGAAGACCGCCTGACCTGGGTCTTCGACCGCACCGGCCCCGGCCGCTGGACCGGGCGGCGCGAAGATACGGTGGGAGAGGCGGAGGTCGTCGAAGAAAATGGCGAAATCCGCCTGCGCTATCTGGCCGATTTCCGTTCCCCCTCGGGCGTCACCCGGCTTGGCTTCGAAGATGTCATCTACCTGCGCGACGATGGGGTGATCGTGAACGATGCCATCGTCTCGCGCGCGGGCATCCCCGTCGCCGCCGTGCGGTTCGAGATCAGGGGCTAAATCATGGTCACGGCGGATCAGGCACTGGCCGCACTGGAGGCAGAGGGCGACGCCACCCGCGCCACCGACCTCGCCGCCTATATGAAGGCCCCGCGCCGCTATCTGGGCGTGCCTGTCCCGCGCGTGACGGAACTGGCCAATGGCTGGCGGTCCGAAACGGACCTGCCCGCCCGCGTCACGCTGGCCCGCGACCTCTGGGCCAGTGACATCCACGAAGCGCGGGTCGCGGCCTGCAAACTCCTGACCCAAGCCCGCATCCGGCCCGACGATTCCGCCGTGTGGGACCTGTTCCTCACATGGCTCCCCGATTTCGATGGCTGGGCGCTGGCCGATCACGCCTGCGATGTGGGCCGCCGCCGGCTAGAGGCAGACCCGTCCCGCATCGAAACGGTCGAAGGCTGGACCCAAAGCCCCGCCATGTGGACGCGCCGCGCGGCGCTCGTGGTCACCCTCCCCTTCGCGCGCAAAAACTTCCCCAAGGCCCAAGACCTCGCGATCCGCGAACGTGTGCTGGGCTGGGCGGAAACCTATGCCAGCGACAAGGATTGGTTCATGCAAAAGGCCGTCGCGTGGTGGCTGCGCGATCTGTCAAAACACGATGCCGCCCGCACCCGCGCCTTTCTGGATGGCCCCGGTCAGGCGCTCAAACCTTGGGCGCAAAAGGAAGCCGCGCGCCACCTCTGACACCCCCTCCGCGCGCCCGTCCGGGCGCTTGGCCGGGGCCGGCGCGCCGCCCGGCTCAGGGCCTGCTGATCCGCCCGCCCCCCACCGCCGCAGCCACCCCCGTGGTCAAGGGCCCGCTGGTCGGCAAGCCCTTCATCACCCGCACCGCCAGATGGGCAAAGGCCTGCGCCTCCAGCATATCGCCATTCAGCCCGATCGCCTCTACCGGCTGCACCTCGGCCCGAAGCCGCGCCGCAAGCGCCTCCATCATCGCCGCATTATGCCGCCCGCCGCCGCAGACCAGAACCCGCGCCACCGGCACCGGAAAATGCTCTGCCCCCCGCGCCACCGCCGCCGCCGCGCAAGCGACCAAGGTCGCCGCCGCATCGGCATCCTCCAAATGCCCCACCGCCTGCATCAGCGCGGGAAAAGCATTCCGGTCCAGCGATTTGGGCGGCATCCGGTGGAAATAGGCGTGGTGCAAAAACGCCTCCACCACCGCCTCATCCACCTGCCCCGACAGCGCCAAGGCCCCGCCCGCATCCTGCATCAGCCCCCGCCGCGCCAGCATCAAGTCATTGATCGGCGCATTGGCAGGGCCGGTGTCAAAGGCCATGACCGCACCGGGCGCCTCTGCCCCGCCTTGGCGCGGGTCCACCCATGTCACATTCCCCACCCCGCCAAGGTTGAGGAAGGCCAAAGGCAACGCCTCCCCCGCCCATGTCGCGCAAGCAAAATGGAAAAACGGGGCCAAGGGCGCGCCCTGCCCCCCCATCGCCACATCGTTTGACCGAAAATCCCACACCACCGGCAGTCCCAGAACCTCTGCCAGCAAATCGCCATTTCCCGCCTGATGCGTCCCACGCCCGCCCGGATCATGGGCGAGCGTCTGGCCATGAAAGCCCACAACCTCCGCCCCCGAAAACCGTGCCAGAACCTCGGCATGGGCGGCCTCCACCACGCCCACAACCTCCGCCCCCGAAAACCGTGCCAGAACCTCGGCATGGGCGGCCTCCACCACCTCGGCCGCCGCCTCTACCCCCGGCTCCCCCGGCCACAGGCCGAGGGCCGCACGCAAGACCGCCTGCTCCGCCGCGCTATAGGGCCGAAAGGCATGCGGGCCAAACTCCAGAATGCTGATCCCATCGGTCAGCACCATCGCCGCATCCACCCCATCCAGCGATGTGCCCGACATCGTGCCCAAAGCCCAGACCGGCCCGCCCTTCAGCATCTTTCCAACACCCCGCGCCACCGCTATACCGCCCGCATCA
>JALOTC010000097.1 GCA_025458085.1 Cypionkella sp.
GACCACAAGCTTGACGATGGCATGGGCCAGTATGGCGACACGATCCGCGCCCGCGCGCTGGAATCGATCCGCAATCTGGTGAAATTCACGCCCGAAACCGGCAAGAACCGTCTGTTTTCGATGATCGAGGCGCGGCCCGACTGGGTGCTGTCGCGCCAGCGCGCCTGGGGCGTGCCGCTGACCTGTTTCACCAAGAAAGGCGCGCGCCCGACCGATCCTGATTTCCTCCTCCGCAATGCCGAGGTGAACGCCCGCATCACCGCCGCGTTCGAGGCGGAAGGGGCCGATGTTTGGTATGTGCAAGGATTCAAGGAGCGTGTCCTGTCCGGCATCGTTAATCCGTCGGAATATGAACAGGTCTTTGATGTGCTGGATGTGTGGTTCCGATGGCTTGGCCGACCTTTATCTTGAAGGCACCGACCAACACCGGGGGTGGTTCCATTCGTCGATGCTTCAAGCCTGCGGCACCAAGGGCCGCGCGCCCTATCGCGGCGTTCTGACCCACGGCTTCACGCTGGATGAAAAGGGCATGAAAATGTCCAAGTCGCTGGGCAATACCGTCGCCCCGCAAGAGGTGATCAAGGAATATGGCGCCGATATCCTGCGGCTTTGGGTGGCGCAGTCGGACTATACGGTTGACCTGCGGATCGGGAAGGAAATCCTGAAAGGCGTGGCCGACAGTTACCGCCGCCTGCGTAATACGATGCGCTATATGCTGGGCGCGTTGGCAGGCTGGGATGAGGCGGAACGGGTTGCGCCACAGGAGATGCCGGAACTGGAACGCTGGGTTCTGCATCGGCTTTCGGAACTCGATGCCGAGGTGCGGCAGGGCTATGCCGCTTATGATTTCCAAGGCGTGTTCCAGAAGCTGTTTACTTTTGCGACCTCGGACCTTTCGGCCTTCTATTTCGACATCCGCAAGGATGCGCTGTATTGCGATGGCCACGGCAGCCTGCGCCGCCGCGCCGCGCGCACGGTGATGGATGCGCTGTTCCACCGGCTGACCACATGGCTGGCCCCGATTCTTGTCTTCACGGCCGAGGATGTCTGGCTGTCGCGCTTTCCGGGTGAGGGCGAAAGTGTGCATCTGCACGACATGCCCGAAACCCCCGCCGCATGGCGGGATGAGGCGTTGGCGGCGAAATGGGACCGCGTGCGCCGCGCCCGCCGTGTGGTGACCGCCGCGCTGGAGGTGCAGCGCACCGCCAAGGTGATCGGCGCAAGCCTAGAGGCGGCACCCGTGGTGCATGTGCCAGAGGCGATGGTGAGCCTCCTTGGTAGCGTGGATTTCGCGGATGTCTGCATCACCTCTGGCCTGACGCTGACGGCGGAACCTGCGCCTGATGGCGCGTTCCGGCTCGATGATGTGGCCGATGTGGCGGTGGTCTTTGCCGAGGCAGAGGGCGAGAAATGCGCCCGCTGCTGGAAGATCCTGCCCGATGTGGGAAGCCACGCCCATGCGGCCACCTGCGCGCGCTGTGACGAGGTTTTGGGATGAGTGATGCGCCGTCTCCGATCTCGGAGGCGGCGATCCGCGCGGCGATCCTTGATCTTGCGCTGCAAAGGGGCAGGGGGAAAAGCTTCTGCCCGTCTGAGGTTGCGCGCGCCCTTTCGCCCGACTGGCGGCCCCTGATGGCTGATGTGCGGCAAGTGGCAGAGGCGATGGCCGAGGTGAAAGCGACCCGGCGCGGGGCTGAGCTGCCTGCGACCGCCCCCGGTGGGCCGATCCGCCTGTCCTTAAGGTGACCAACTTGCGCCCGTGGCCGAAGGCGCGCAGACTTGGCCCATGTGCGGGCGTTTCACCATAACCCATCCGAACGAGGCGATTGCGGCGCTTTTCGGGGCCGTGCCCGGCAATGACCTGCCGCCCGTCCCGCGGTTCAACATCTGCCCGACACAACCCGTCGCGGTGGTCACGTCAGACCAAGGCAGCCGCCGTCTGCGCGCCATGCGGTGGGGATTTATGCCTGCATGGTACAGAACCCCGACCGATGGCCCGCTGATCATCAATGCACGGTCAGATACCATTGCCACCAAACCCGCCTTCCGCGAGGCGGTGCGGGTGCGGCGCTGCATCGTTCCGGCTTCGGGGTTTTATGAATGGGAAACTGGGGAAGGTGGGGTGAAACTGCCGTGGTATTTCACCCGCACCGATGGCCAGCCGATGGCGCTAGCCGGGATTTGGCAGCGCTGGGGCGACGTGGACACGGTTGCCATCGTCAGCACCGATGCCGGGCCTGCCATGCATGGCCTGCACCACCGCGAAGCGTTGATGCTGGAAGCCGCCGATTGGCCGCTATGGCTGGGCGAGGCGGGGCATGGCGCGGCGCTGTTGATGAAACCCGCCGCCGATGGCCTGCTGCGGTGCCACCGCGTGGACCGTAAGGTCAATTCCAACCGGGCTGAGGGGCCAGAGTTGATCGAACCCCTCGCAGCATGAGGCTTGCTTTTTTATCGGCAAAGGCGCATCCAGATCACGAACTGGTGACCGGGCCCCTCTGGCAAGACAAGCGGCAGTCTTGCGATGTCGGCACCTTTGCGCCACGCGCCGCATGGTAGCCTTTCCATGTCTCTTTCCGATAACCCGGCACAGCCTGTGCTGTCTTATTTCCGTTGGGCCTTTATCGTCACGGCCCTTGGCCTTGTGCTTGGCGCTTGGCTGGGCTGGGAATCGACCGGCACGCTTTCCGGCACCTTGACGATTTTCTTCATCGTCTCTGTGCTTGCCGTGTTGGAAATCAGCCTGTCCTTCGACAATGCCATCGTGAACGCGAACAAGCTCAAGGATATGCGCCCGGAATGGCAGCGCCGCTTCCTGACATGGGGTATCCTGATCGCCGTGTTCGGCATGCGGATCGTCTTTCCGCTACTGATCGTGGTGATCGCGGCCAATATCGGACCGTGGCAGGCGCTCGTCCTCGCCTCTACCCAGCCCGAGGAATACAGCCGCATCATGCATGACGCGCATCTTCCGATTGCGGCCTTTGGCGGCACCTTCCTGATGATGGTGGCGCTGACCTATTTCTTTGACCATGAAAAGGACGTGCATTGGGTCAAATGGCTGGAAGAAAAGGTCGCCCAATCCGCCACGATCCGGGGGATCGAGGTGGGGATTGTTCTTGTCACGATCCTTGCCTTTTCCAAGTTCCTTCCGGTTGCAGAACAGGGCCTTTTCGTCAGCTCGGCCATCTATGGCCTTGTCACCTTCCTTGGGGTAGAGGTTCTGGGCGGCCTTTTGGACAAGTCACAGGAAACCATGAGCGCGGCGGCCAAGGGCGGCATGGGGGCGTTCCTTTACCTTGAAGTGTTGGACGCCAGCTTTTCTTTCGATGGTGTGATCGGGGCCTTTGCCCTGTCGTCGAACCTGTTCGTCATCGCCATCGGCCTTGGCATCGGGGCCATGTATGTGCGCTCCATGACCATCATGCTGGTGGAAAAGGGCACGCTGGCGCAATACCGCTATCTGGAACATGGGGCGTTTTATGCGATCCTGATCCTGAGCGTGATCATGTATGTGCAGACGCTGGTCCATATTCCCGAGGTGATCACGGGGCTGGGCGGGGCTGCGCTGATCGGGGTATCGCTCTGGTCGTCGATCCGGTGGAACCGGGCGAATGGCCATTTGGAAGCTGGGGAGTAATCTGGAGCGGGTAGCGGGAATCGAACCCGCCCCATCAGCTTGGAAGGCTGAGGCGCTACCACTACACCATACCCGCCGCTCTGCTGCGTGACCTAACGGATCAGGGGGGCGGGGTCAATGGGTGGCGCTTGTCCCAGATCGGACGAAACCAGATCGAACGAAAAAGGCGCGGGAGGTGACCCTTCCCGCGCCTTTCGCTTTACATGTTTTCAGCCTGTGGAAAGCCAAGAACGTGATAGCCGCCATCCACATGGATGACTTCGCCCGTGGTGCTGGCCCCCCAGTCGGAACACAGCCAAACAGCCGTGCCGCCAATCGCCTCTAGCGTCGCATTGGCGCGCAGGGGGGCGTTTTCCTCGGTATGGCGGAAGGTTGCGCGCGCCCCGCCGATCGCGGCCCCGGCAAGCGTTTTCATCGGACCGGGGCTGATGGCGTTCACGCGCACCTTCTGCGGGCCAAGGTCGTTGGCCAGATAGCGCGTGGCGCTTTCCAGCGCAGCCTTAGCCACGCCCATCACATTGTAATTGGGCGAAACGCGGTTCGACCCTTGGAAGGTGAGCGTGATCAGGCTGCCGCCATCGGGCATCATCTCAGAGGCGCGGCGCGCGACATCGATGAAGGAATAGCAAGAGATGTTGAGGGAATTCGCGAAATTCCCCCGGCTTGTATTCACAAACCGCCCCGTCAACTCGGTCTTGTCGGAAAAGGCGATGGCATGGACGAGGAAATCCATTTTGCCCCAACGCGCCTTGATCGCGCCAAAGCAGGCATCAAGGCTTTCGTCATCGGTCACATCCACATCGACCAGAAGGTCAGACCCGACCGAGGCGGCAAGCGGTTCAACCCGCTTGCCAAAGGCTTCGCCCTGATAGGAAAAGGCCAGTTCTGCGCCTTCGTCGGCCAGCGCCTTGGCAATGCCCCAAGCGATGGAGCGTTCATTCGCGACGCCCATGACAAGCCCGCGCTTGCCCTTCATCAATCCGGCCATGACTGCCCCTTACCCGCGATACTTGCTCATCACCAGCGTGGCATTTGTCCCGCCGAAGCCAAAGCTATTGGACAGAACGCCGTCGATCTCGACGCCCTCGCGCAGTTCGGTGACGATTTCCGAAGGATCCAGCGCAGGGTCGAGCGTGGTGACATTGGCCGAAGCCGCGATGAAGCCCGCGTTCATCATGATCAGCGAATAGATCGCCTCATGCACCCCGGTCGCGCCAAGGCTGTGGCCGGTCAGCGATTTGGTGGAGGCAACGGGTGGCGTGGTGCCACGGCCAAAGACGCGGCGGATCGCCTCCATCTCGGTCACATCCCCCACAGGTGTAGAGGTACCATGCGAGTTGATATAGTCGATCTTGCGCCCTTCGGGCAGGGTGGACAGCGCGACGCGCATCGACCGTTCGCCGCCTTCGCCCGAAGGGGCGACCATGTCGTAGCCATCGGATGTCGCGCCGTAGCCCGTGACCTCACCATAAATCTTGGCGCCGCGCGCCAGCGCGTGGTTCAACTCCTCCAGCACGACGACCCCGCCGCCGCCTGCGATGACGAAACCGTCCCGGGTGGCGTCATAGGTCCGGCTCGCCGTTGCAGGCGCGTCGTTGTATTTCGACGACATTGCCCCCATCGCATCAAAGAGGCAGGACAGCGTCCAGTCCAGCTCCTCGCCCCCGCCGGCAAAGACGATGTCCTGCTTGCCGAACTGGATCAGTTCCGCGCCATTGCCGATGCAATGGGCGCTGGTGGAACAGGCCGAGGTGATCGAATAATTCACGCCCTTGATCTTGAAGGGGGTCGCAAGACAGGCGGAATTGGTGGAGGACATGCCCTTGGTCACACCAAAGGGGCCGATCCGCTTGGGGCTGCCGGTTTCGCGCACAATGTTATGTGCCTTGAAGAAGGATTTCGTCGAAGGCCCCCCAGAGCCGACGATGATCCCTGTGCGTTCGTTCGAGATTTCCGCCTCGGTCAGGCCGGAATCCTTCACGGCCTGCGCCATGGCGATGAAGTTATAGGCCGCGCCATCGCCCATGAAGCGCAGGTCGCGCTTGTCGATATGGTCCTCCAGCACGATGTTGGGCTGGCCATGCACTTGGCTGCGGAAGCCGCGCTCGGCATATTCGGGGGCAAAGACGATGCCAGAGCGGCCCGCGCGCAGGCTGGCCTCCACTTCGGCGATGGTATTCCCGATGGGCGAGACAATCCCCATCCCGGTGATGACGACGCGGCGCATGCGGCCTCCCTCAATGGTCCTTGGCCTTCTCTAAGGGAGAGGGGCCAAGGGGGCAAGTCGCTTGGCGCTGTTCTGTCAGGAAGCGGAGAGCGCCACCTTCATATCGGTCACTTGATAAATCACCTCGCCATCGGCTTCGACGATCCCGTTGGCGACCCCCATCGTCAGGCGGCGGGTTTGCAGTGCCTTGGTGAAATCGACCTTGTAGGTGAGCATCTTGCGGTCGGGCCGCACCATGCCGGTCAGCTTTACCTCACCCACGCCAAGCGCATAGCCGCGCCCCTGCCAGCCGCGCCAGCCAAGGTTGAAACCGGTCAATTGCCACAGCCCATCAAGGCCGAGGCAGCCCGGCATGATCGGGTTGCCGGGAAAATGGCAGTCAAAGAACCACAGGTCCGGCGTGATGTCGAATTCGGCCACGACATGGCCCTTGCCATACAGTCCGCCATCTTCGGAAATTTCGGTAATGCGATCCATCATCAGCATGGGCGGCGCAGGCAGTTGGGCATTGCCCGGCCCGAACAATTCGCCCCGCGCACAGGCCAGAAGCGCATCCTTGTCAAAACTCGTGGGGTAGATCGCCATTTCCAGCCGGTTCCCTTGTGCCATTCTGTGTTTTTTCGTGACTTAGCATTGCACGCAAAGGGCTGGCAAGCCGCGCACCTTGGTGCTGCCCTGCGGCAAGGGCGCGCCTTGGGGCGTTTTCATTTGAATTTCCCCACCCGCGCGCCCTATATATGCGGCATGGATATGTCGATGACCGAAACCACGATGACGCGCGGGGCCGAATGGCTGGCCAAGGCGGGTCTGCGCCCGACACGACAGCGCCTGTCGCTGGCCGCGCTTTTGGTGGGCGATGGCCAAGACCGCCATGTCACCGCTGAGAGCCTTTTTGCCGCCGCGATGGAACAGGGCGAAAAAGTCAGCCTTGCCACCGTTTACAACACCCTGCGCGCTTTTTGCGATGCGGGCTTGATGAACGAAGTCGTGGTGGACGGGTCGAAAAGCTATTTCGACACGCGCATAGACGATCATCCGCATTTCTTTTGGGAAGACAGCGCCGAACTAACGGATGCCCCCAAGGATGAGCTTCAGATCACTGGCCTGCCAGAGGCCCCGCCCGGCACGATGGTCAGCCGTGTGGATGTGGTGATCCGCTTGCGGCGGGCCTGATCCCGCCCGATTCCCGATTTTTGATACTGATAACGGAGGGCGAATAATCGCCCCATAACTCGAGCAGGCGTAATGGAAACGGAAACCCTCGCTATGGCGCAGGAGATTGATTTCTCCATGCTTGCCCTTTTCGCGCGCGCAACGCTGACCGTAAAGATCGTGATGATCATGCTGATCGCCATGTCTTTCTGGAGTTGGGCGATCACGATTCAGAAATACATCCAGTATCGCGCCGCGCGGCGCGAGGCGGCGATTTTCGACGAAGCCTTCTGGTCGGGCGAACCGCTGGATGAGCTTTTCGAACGGATCGGGCCGCAACCGGAAGGGGCGAGCGAAAAGGTCTTTGCCGCCGGGATGCTGGAATGGCGGCGCAGCCACCGGCAGGATGGCGCCTTGATCGCAGGCGCGCAGGCCCGGATTGACCGGGCGATGAATGTGGCCATCGCGCGCGAAAGCGAAAAGCTGACCCAAGGGCTGTCGTTCCTTGCCACGACCGGGGCGACTGCGCCCTTCATCGGGCTGTTCGGCACGGTCTGGGGGATCAAACACAGCTTTGAACAGATCGCCATCAGCCAGAACACCAGCCTCGCCGTTGTTGCCCCCGGTATCGCCGAAGCGCTTTTGGCCACCGGCATCGGCCTGATCGCGGCTATTCCGGCGGTGGTCTTTTACAACAAGCTGAATTCGGACAGCGAACGCATCCTTGGCGGCTACGAATCCTTTGCCGATGAATTCGCGACGATCCTGTCGCGCCAGTTGGACGCCTGAGCCATGGCCGCATCTGTCATCTCAAACAAAAGCGGGGGCGGGTCGCGCCGCCGCCGTCGCGGCAAGGCCGCCGCCATGGCCGAAATCAACGTCACGCCCTTTGTGGATGTGATGCTTGTGCTGCTGATTATCTTCATGGTCGCGGCCCCGATGTTGACCGTGGGCGTGCCGGTGGAATTGCCCCGCACCGCCGCCAATTCGCTGCCGACCGAACAGGAAGAACCGCTGAGCGTGACCATGACCGCCGACGGGCGGTTGATGATCATGACCACCGATATCGCGCCCGAAGAGCTGATCCCCCGCCTGAATGCAATCGCGGCGGAACGCACCAGCCGCAAGATCTTTCTCCGGGCGGATGGCGCCATTCCCTATGAACGGGTCGCGCAGGTGATGGGGGCGCTGAATGCCGGCGGCTTCAACGAAATCGGGCTTGTGACCGATATCGACGGGCCGCGGATGGGCGGCAACTGACCGAAGGCGGGCGAATGGAAAAGGGGACGATCCTTTCCGGCGCGGGCCATGCGGCCGTAATCCTCTGGGTGGTCCTGGGGGATTGGCTGTTTGCAACCCGTCCGACGCCCCCTGCGCAAGTGGCAGAAGTCTCCTTGATGACCTCGGCTGAATTCGACGCGATGGTGGCGGCGGCGCCTTCGGCCCCGGAACCCGCCCCCGCGCCCGAACCAGCACCAGAGCCGGAACCCGCAGCCCAACAGCCCCCGCCCGCAGAGCCGATCACCGCCCCCGACCCCGTGGCCCCGGTGCCGGAGCCAGAGCCTTTGCCCGAAAGCCTGCCGGAAAATAACGGCGCGCCGGATGCAGAGGCGCTGCCCGTGAGCCCTGATTTCGTGCCGGAAGTGCCGCTTCCCGTGACCGAAAGCCCGCGCCCGCGCCCCGCGCCGCGCGTGGCCCCAGTGCCGGTGGAGGCACCAGAGCCAGAGGCGGAAGTGGCCGATATTCCCGAAGAGGCGGTCTCTCCCGAACCCGCGGCAGAGCCGGAAGTGGTGCAGGAGGAAAGGCCCGTCACCGCGCAGGAAGAGGCCGGGACGATTCTGGAAACCGAAGCGAACCGCGACGAAGAGGTCACAGCCAGTGGTGCGCCGCCCACCAGCCCGCGTCCGCGCGGCCGCCCTGTGCGCAGCGAAGCCCCGCCCGATCAGGCTGCCGCCCCGGTGACGCCCGAGGTGCCGGAAACTCCGGTGTCCGAAGCCGATCCCTTGGCTGATGCCATTGCCGGTGCCGTGGCAGAGGCGGCGACAGATCAACCTTCGGCCACCAATGCCCCCGTCGGCCCGCCCATGACCAGCGGCGAGAAAGATGCGCTGCGCGTTTCGGTCCAGCGTTGCTGGAATGTCGGCTCGCTCTCGACCGAGGCGATGCGGACCACGGTGATCGTTTTCGTTTCGGTCGCGCAGAACGGCGTGCCGGATGCCGGATCGATCCGCTTGGTTGATTTCTCTGGCGGTTCCGATGCGGCCGCCAGTCAGGCCTTCGAGGCCGCGCGCCGCGCGATCATCCGCTGCGGGGCCAGCGGCTTCCCGCTTCCGGCAGACAAATACGACCAATGGCGCGAGATGGAGCTGGTGTTCAACCCCGATGGGATGCGGCTCAGATGATCACGTTTGCGCAATCCCCCGCCGAAATCTGCGGCAGAACTGCCGCCAAAGACGTAAGACTGACCGCAACTGCGGTATGCTGAACAAGAAACGGATAGATCGAGGCGATGATGAGCTTTAACCGTATCCTGGCAGGTGCTTTGGCCGCAGTGATGGCCTTGGGCCTGACCGTACCAATGGCCCAGGCCCAAAATGGTCCGCTGCGGATCGAGATCACCGAAGGTGTGATCGAACCTTTGCCCTTTGCCGTGCCTGATTTCGTGGCCGAAAATGCAGCGGCGGCGGAATATGCCGCCAATATCGCGCGGGTCATTGCCAGTGACCTGTCTGGAACCGGCCTGTTCCGGGAAATTCCGGCCAGCGCCCATATTGACCGGATCACCAGCTTTGACGCGCCCGTCGCCTATGAAAGCTGGAAGGCGATCAATGCGCAGGCGCTGATTACGGGCGCAGTCAGCGCCTCGGGCGACCGGATCGTCGTGAAATTCCGCCTGTTCGATGTGTTCAGCGGCCAGCAGATGGGCGAAGGGCTGCAATTCGCAGGCACGCCGCAAAGCTGGCGGCGCATGGCGCATAAGGTCGCCGATGCCGCCTATAGCCGGATCACGGGCGAAGGCGGCTATTTTGACAGCCGCGTCGTCTTTGTCTCGGAAACCGGGCCAAAGAATGCTCGGCAAAAGCGGCTGGCGGTCATGGATTATGACGGCGCGAACGTGCAGTTCCTGACGGACAGCTCCTCCATCGTCATCGCGCCGCGCTTTTCGCCTTCGGGTGATCGCATCCTTTATACCAGCTATGCTTCGGGCTTTCCGCGCATCACGCTGATGGATGTGGGTAGCCTGCGCAGCCAGACCTTGGCCGAACAGCCCGGCACCATGACCTTTGCCCCCCGCTTTTCGCCCGATGGGCGGCGCGTGGTCTTCAGCCTTGAACGGGGCGGAAACTCTGATCTCTACATGCTCGATATCGGTTCGGGTCAACTCGCGCAGCTTACCAATGCGCCATCCATCGAAACCGCACCAAGCTTTAGCCCCGATGGCAGCCAGATCGTTTTTGAAAGCGACCGTTCCGGCAACCAGCAGCTTTACATCATGCCCGCCAATGGCGGGGAAGCGCGGCGCATCTCCTCTGGACCCGGCCGCTATGGCACCCCGGTCTGGTCGCCGCGCGGCGATCTGATCGCCTTCACCAAACAGAATGCGGGCCGCTTCCACATTGGCGTGATGCGCACCGATGGCAGCGAGGAGCGGCTTCTGACCGCAAGCTTCCTTGATGAAGGCCCGACATGGTCGCCCAATGGCCGCGTGATCATGTTCACGCGCGAAACGGCTGGCGAAGGCGGAGAGCCGCGGCTTTATTCGGTGGACATCACCGGGCGCAACCTGCGGCAGGTCCCCACGCCGGGTGCGGCCTCGGACCCGGCATGGTCGCCGCTTTTGCCCTGATGCAGGGCGCAAACCCACGTTAACAGCGGCAGAGAATGCTGCTAGGATCACGGCCAATCGAGCCAAGAATGAAAAGGAACTGATCCATGTCCTTCCTTCCCAAGGCCTTTCTCCTCGTGGCGGCCCTCGGCCTTGCCGCCTGTAACAACCCTGACCGCTTTGGTGCGGGCGGTGCGGGCGGTGCCGATGGATTCGGCGCTGGCGGCGCGGGCGGCTTTGTCGATACGACGGGCCTCGGCGATCCGAATGATCCGCGCTCCATCGCGTTCTTCAACCAGCGCGTGGGCGACCGTGTGCTGTTTGCGGTGGATCAGCACACGCTCTCGCCCGAAGCGCAGCAGGTGCTGACCGCGCAGGCCCAATGGCTGAACGCCAACCCGGCCTATGCGATCATCATCGAAGGCCATGCCGATGAACAAGGCACCCGCGAATACAACCTCGCCCTTGGCGCGCGCCGGGCGACCTCGGTTCAGAATTACCTGATCTCGCAGGGCGTCGCCGGCAACCGGATGCGGACGATCTCTTACGGCAAGGAACGCCCGATCGAGGTCTGCTCGAACGAGGCCTGCTACGCGCAGAACCGTCGCTCGATGACCGTGCTGTCCGTCGGCGGCGGGGTCTAAGCCCATGCGGGCGCTTGTGCTGGGCCTTGTCCTCGGCCTGTCTGGCCCTGCGGTCGCGCAGGACCAGACCCTTGCCGACATCCGGCTGGAACTTTCGTCGCTGGCGCAGGAATTCAACCGGCTGAAGGCGGAACTCGTGCAGACAGGCGCGGTGGGCACCGGCATCGCCGGGGCGTCCGCGCTTGAACGCATGGATGCGCTAGAGGCGGAACTCGCCCGCGTCACCGCCCGCGCCGAAGAGATCGAACTGCGGCTGAACCGCGTGGTGGCCGATGGGACGAACCGGATCGGCGATCTGGAATTCCGCCTGTGCGAAGTGACGCCGGGTTGTGACATCGCCACGCTGGGCACCACACCCACCCTTGGGGGTGATGCAGGGGCCACGGCACCCGCCGCGCCCGTTCTGCCTCAGACAACGACCCCGCCCGCCGGCGGAGCCCAACTTGCGATTGGAGAACAGACGGATTTCGACCGGGCCAAGGAGGTGCTCGGTCAAGGTGACTTTCGCACCGCCGCAGACCTCTTTGCGACCTTTACCCAATCCTATCCTGGCTCGCCGCTGACTCAGGAAGCGCATTACCTGCGGGGCGAGGCGCTGTCGCAAGCGGGTGAGACGTCGAACGCCGCCCGCGCCTATCTGGAGGCGTTTTCCGGTCAGCCCGATGGCACCTTTGCGCCCGATGCCCTGTTGAAACTGGGCGAGGCTCTGGGCCGCCTTGGCCAGACGCCAGAGGCATGCGTCACGCTGACTGAGGTTGGAACGCGGTTTCCCGCCACAATGGCCGCCACGCAGGCCGCTGTGGCGATGCAGGGTATGGCCTGCCAGTAGGCCGGGCCATGACCGCCTCGCCCCTTCAAGACAGGTTGCGCGCGACGGTTCTGCCCGCTCTTGCCCCCGGCCCGCTGGGCCTAGCCGTGTCGGGGGGGCGCGATTCCCTCGCCATGCTGCACGCCTTCGCCGCGCTGGCCCCTGAAGCAGGCTGGGCGCTGTATGTGGCCAGTGTAAACCATGGCCTGCGGCCCGAGGCAGGGGCAGAGATCGCGCTTGTGGCCGAGCACTGCGCCGACCTTGGCCTTTCCCATGAGGCGCTACAGTGGCAGCACGCAGGCCAGATTCACGGCAATCTGATGGAGGCCGCGCGCGCGGTGCGCTATCGGCTTCTCTCCGACTGGGCCAAAACGCGGGGAATTGGTCGCGTGGCGCTTGCCCATACCGCCGATGACCAAGCCGAAACCTTGCTCATGGGCCTTGCCCGCGCGGCGGGGCTGGATGGGCTGACCGGGCTGCGCCCTGTCTGGGAACAGCATGGCACCCATTTCCACCGCCCGCTTCTCCATGTCACCCGTGCCGATCTGGCCGCATATCTGCGGGAAAAGGGCCTTTCTTGGGTTGATGACCCGACCAATACGGATGATCGCTATGAACGGGCAAGGGTGCGCAAGGCACTTGCTACCCTTGCCCCGCTTGGCCTCTCATCCGACAGGCTCGCCCGCGTGGCCCGCCAACTGGCCGGAGCGCAAGCGGCGCTGCGCGAGGTGGTACGCGCTGCGGCCGCGCGCCATGCCGAGGAGCGCGCAGGTGCACTTTTCCTTGATGCCCAAGCGCTTGCACAGGAACCGGCAGAGGTGCAGCGCCGTTTGATCCAAGCCGCCGTGCAATGGCTTTCGGGCGAGGCCCAGCCCCCGAGGGCCGAGGCCCAGGCAAGGTTCGCGGAGGCCGTTCACTCTGGGCGCGCCGCCACTTTGGCAGGTGTGCTGCTGCGGCATTGGCGGGGCAGGGCGGTCCTTTGCCGCGAAGCGGCGCGGCTTGGCCCCCCGGTCCGGCCAGGCGAAATCTGGGACAGGCGCTGGAAGATCGAAACACCCCCCATCCCCGGCCAGATCCGGGCGCTTGGGGCAGATGGTCTGCGCCACCTGCCCGACTGGCGCAGCCTTGAATTGCCCCGGGCGGTGCTGATCGCCACACCGGCGCTCTGGCAGGGCGACGCGCTGATCGCCGCTCCTTTGGCAGGCCACTCACAAGGCGTAACTGCGACAATCACGGCACCTTTCAGCTTATTCCTGTTATCGCATTGAACCCCCGCCCGATCTGTCTACATTAGGGATAACGCCGCCGCCCCGCAGGGGGACGGCGCGCAGTTTGGGAGACTAGCGTGGGCAACGCACGAAACATCGCCTTCTGGGTCGTTCTTTTCCTCTTGATCCTGGCCCTGTTCAACCTGTTCAGCGGCAACCAGAGCACCATGTCCTCGCGGACGATTTCCTATTCGGATTTCGTCAGCCGTGTTGACGCCGATCAGGTCGCCAGTGTGGTGATCGATGGGGAGCGCGTTCTGGTCCGGTCGCGCGACGGGAACCAATATACCGCCATCATCCCGCAGGGGACGGATATCACCAACCAACTGGTCGCCAAGGGTGTCGAAGTGCGGGCAGAGGCGCAGCAGCAATCGGGCCTGCTGTCGCTCATCTCTCTGTGGCTTCCCTTCATCGTCCTGATCGGCATCTGGATCTTCTTCATGAACCGGATGCAGGGTGGGGGCCGTGGCGGTGCGATGGGCTTTGGCAAGTCGCGCGCGAAACTGCTGACCGAAAAGCATGGCCGCGTTACCTTTGACGATGTCGCTGGCATCGATGAGGCCAAGGAAGAGCTGGAAGAGATCGTCGAATTCCTGCGCAACCCGCAGAAGTTCAGCCGCCTTGGCGGCAAGATCCCCAAAGGCGCGCTGCTGGTTGGCCCGCCCGGCACGGGTAAGACGCTTCTCGCCCGCGCCATCGCAGGCGAGGCAGGGGTGCCCTTCTTCACCATCTCCGGCTCTGATTTCGTGGAAATGTTCGTGGGCGTGGGCGCAAGCCGCGTGCGCGACATGTTCGAACAGGCCAAGAAGAACGCGCCCTGTATCGTGTTCATCGACGAAATCGACGCCGTGGGCCGCGCGCGCGGCGTGGGCATCGGCGGCGGGAATGACGAACGCGAGCAGACGCTGAACCAGCTTCTCGTCGAAATGGACGGGTTCGAGGCGAATGAAGGCGTGATCATCATCGCCGCGACCAACCGCAAGGATGTGCTGGACCCCGCGCTTCTGCGCCCCGGCCGTTTCGACCGCCAGATCCATGTGCCGAACCCCGATATCAAGGGGCGGGAGAAAATCCTCTCGGTCCATGCCCGCAAGGTGCCGCTTGGCCCCGATGTCGATCTGCGCACCATCGCGCGCGGCTCGCCCGGCTTCTCTGGCGCGGATCTGATGAACCTTGTGAACGAGGCGGCCCTGATGGCTGCCCGCGCCGGTCGCCGATTTGTCACAATGGTCGATTTTGAAAATGCCAAGGACAAGGTCATGATGGGGGCCGAGCGCCGGTCCATGGTCCTGACGCCCGAGCAGAAGGAAATGACCGCCTATCACGAGGCTGGCCACGCCATCGTGGGCATGGCCCTGCCGAAATGCGACCCGGTCTATAAGGCCACGATCATCCCGCGCGGCGGTGCCCTTGGCATGGTGATGAGCCTGCCAGAGATGGACCGCCTGAACTGGCACCGCGACCAGTGCGAACAGCGCATCGCGATGACCATGGCAGGCAAGGCGGCTGAAGTTCTGAAATATGGCGAAGATGCCGTGTCGAACGGGCCTTCGGGCGATATCCAGCAGGCTTCTGCCTTGGCCCGCGCGATGGTGCTGCGCTGGGGCATGTCGGATGCCGTGGGCAATATCGACTATGCCGAAGCGGCAGAGGGCTATCAGGGCAATAC
>JALOTC010000098.1 GCA_025458085.1 Cypionkella sp.
CAAGGCCACCGGCTCGGCGGTCACCAAATCCGTCACGCCGGGGCAGATGGTCGTCAAATTCGTCCATGACGAACTTGTCCGCTTCCTTGCGGGCGATGGCCCGGCCGATGCGCTGAAAATCGACAACCCGCCTGCCGCGATCCTGATGGTCGGCCTGCAAGGCTCGGGCAAAACCACCACCACCGCCAAACTCGCCAAACGGCTCAAAGACCGCAACGGCAAGCGCGTGCTCCTCGCCTCGCTCGATACCAACCGCCCGGCGGCGATGGAACAACTCGCCATCCTCGGCACCCAGATCGGCGTCGATACGCTCCCGATCGTCAAGGGCGAGTCGGCGGTGCAAATCGCCAAACGCGCCAAGACACAGGCCGCGATGGGCGGCTATGACGTCCTCTTCCTCGATACCGCAGGCCGCCTGCACATCGACGAAGTCCTGATGGACGAAGTGCAAGCCGTGCGCGATATCGCGCAGCCGCGCGAGGTGCTCCTCGTCGTCGATGGCCTGACCGGTCAGGATGCAGTCAATGTCGCGACCGAATTCGATGGCAAGGTCGGCATCTCGGGCGTCGTCCTTACCCGGATGGATGGCGACGGGCGCGGCGGCGCGGCGCTTTCCATGCGCGCGGTCACGGGCAAGCCCATCCGCTTCGTCGGCCTTGGCGAAAAGATGGATGCGCTGGAAACCTTCGATCCCGAACGGGTCGCGGGCCGCATCCTCGGCATGGGCGATATCGTGGCCCTCGTCGAAAAGGCGCAAGAGACATTCGAGGCCGAACAGGCCGAACGCATGGCCAAGCGTTTCGCCAAGGGTCTGTTCAACATGAACGACCTGCGGATGCAGTTGGAACAGATGCTCAAGATGGGCGGGATGCAGGGCCTCATGGGCATGTTGCCCGGCATGGGCAAGATGGCCAAGGCGGCCGAGGAGGCGGGCTTTGACGACCGGATGCTCCGCCGTCAGATCGCGCTCATCAATTCCATGACCAAGAAGGAACGCGCCAACCCCGATCTTCTGCAAGCCAGCCGCAAGAAGCGCATCGCCGCCGGGGCGGGCCTTGATGTGGCCGAACTGAACCGCCTGCTGAAACAGCACAAGCAGATGGCCGATGTGATGAAGAAGATGGGCAAGGGCGGCGGCATGAAACAGATGGTCCGTCAGTTCATGGGCAAGGGCGGCATGCCCGACCCGTCCAAGATGTCGCCCGCCGAACTCGAAGCCGCAGCCAAGGGCATGCGCGAAAGCATGGGCGGCGGCATGCCCGGCCTGGGCGGGATGCCGCGCGGCCTGACGCTGCCCTCCGGCCTCTCGGGGCTGATGAAGAAGAAATGATGCCCGCCGTCGCGCCCTTCCTCGCGCCGATCCCGGCGCCCGCCCTGCCCGCCGCACGTCTGCACAGGTGGTGTACGGGGGGTGTACAGGGGGTGACATCGGTTTTTGCGCCCCGGAGGATGCCATGACCGACGCCGCCACCCGCGCCGCAGCCCTGCTCAAGGACCATCGTGCCTCGATCGACCGGCTTGATGCGATCCTCGTCTATACGCTCGCGGAACGGTTCAAACACACCCAATCCGTGGGGCGGCTCAAGGCCGAACACGACCTCCCGCCTTCCGATCCCGCGCGGGAGGCGCGCCAGATCGAAAGGCTCGAACGGCTGGCCCATGAAGCCGACCTCGATCCCGAATTTGCCAAGAAATTCCTGACCTTCATCATTTCCGAAGTGATCAGGCACCACGAGAAGCTTCAGAAATGAAGTCCCAGTCCTGACCGGCCCAAGGCCGTCAATCGCCATCGAAAAGGAGTTATCATCATGGCAACCAAGATCCGTCTCGCCCGTGGCGGCGCCAAAAAGCGCCCGTTCTATTCGATCGTTCTGGCCGACTCGCGCATGCCGCGTGATGGCCGCTTCCTCGAAAAGCTCGGCACCTACAACCCGATGCTCGCCAAGGATGACGAAAAGCGCATCGTGATGAATGTCGACCGCATCAAGGAACTGCTCGCCACCGGCGCCCAGCCCACCGACCGCGTCGCCCGCTTCCTCGAAGCTGCTGGAGTCGTTGCGAAAAAAGCCCGCAACAACCCCAAGTCGGCCGTCCCCGGCAAGCAGATGGCCGAACGCGCCGCCAAGAAAGCCGCCCGCGCCGCCGCGCCTGCGGAAGAATAATTCGCTCCGGACTCCCGCGGTTCCCGCCTCTTGCGCGGGGACCGCAGCCCCCAGAACAGGCCCCGCCCATGTCCCAATCTGACCGTATCGTTGTCGGCTCCATCGCCGGCGCCTTCGGGGTGCAGGGCGAGGTGCGCCTCAAATCCTTCTGCGCCGATCCCGAAGCGATTGCCGATTACGCCCCGCTTTACACCGAAGATGGCCGCAGCTTCACTCTCCGCCTGACCCGCCCCGTAGCGGGTGCCCTTGGCGCACGGCTTTCGGGCGTCACCACCAAGGAACAGGCCGACGCCCTGCGCGGCACGCTGCTTTATGCCGACCGCGCCCGCCTGCCCAACCTGCCCGATGATGAATTCTACCACGCCGATCTGATCGGGCTCGACGTGGTCGATACCGGGGGCAAGGCCCTTGGCACCATCCGCGCCATCCATAACCACGGCGCTGGTGATATCCTTGAAATTCTTGGACAAGGTCAGCGCCAGCCTCTGCTTCTGCCCTTCACCCTCGCGGTGGTGCCAACCGTCGATCTGGCCGCGCGCCGCGTCGTCGTGGACCTGCCCGAAGACGCGGAATAACCCCGCTATGTCCGACCTTCCGGCTGACGCCCCCCCCAGACCTTCCCGCTCGCACGGCCGCGTCTCGATCCGCGCGAGCCTCCAGCCGCGCGATCTGATGGGCGGCCCCCCGCCCGTGCGCGGCGCATGGGAGGCGCGGGTGGTCACCCTCTTCCCCGAAGCTTTCCCCGGCACCCTTGGCCAATCGCTCACCGGCAAGGCGCTCGATACCGGCCTCTGGCGGTTGGAGACGACCGATCTGCGCCGCTTCGGCCTTGGCCGCCACCGCAATGTCGATGACACGCCCGCCGGCGGTGGCGCGGGCATGGTCCTGCGCGCCGATGTCGTCGATGCGGCGCTGACCGAGGCGATGACGGGCCTGCCCGCCGCCCGCGCCGCTTGGCCCGTGGTCTATCTCTCTCCGCGCGGGCGGCGCTTTGACCAATCCATGGCCCGCGCTTGGGCCGCAGGCCCCGGCGTCACGCTGCTTTGTGGCCGTTTCGAAGGCGTGGATCAGCGCGTGCTTGACCATTGGCAGATGGAAGAAGTCAGCCTCGGCGATTTCGTCCTGACCGGTGGCGAAATCGCGGCTCAAGCCATGCTGGATGCCACCGTCCGCCTGCTTCCGGGCGTCCTTGGCAATGCCGAAAGCATCGCGGAGGAAAGCCATTCCAGCGGCCTTCTGGAACATCCCCAATACACCCGCCCCCCCGTCTGGCAGGGGCGCGAAATCCCGCCTGTCCTCCTCTCCGGCAACCACGCCGAAATCGCCAAATGGCGCCGTGCGCAAGCGGAACAGCTGACTCAAGCCCGCCGTCCCGACCTCTGGGCTGCGCACCTCGCCCGGATCAAAGCCAAAACCTGAACATCCCCTTCATCTTGGCCCAAATACTCTCGGGAGGGGTCCGGGGAGGGCAGACAGCCCTCCCCGGGGTATGTCAACGGTAAGTCGGGGTCGGGCAGAGAGCCCTCCTCAGGGCCAAGTCAAGGGCGGGTGCACAGGCCGCTTGCCCCTTTCACCACGCTTGACCCGCCCTGCTGAACCCCCTATACGCCCCCGATCCGGGGCGCATGCGTCCACGGGTCCGATTCCCATGCTTGTGCCGGGTGTCTTTCCGGCCGTCAGAAGCGATGGGGACGGTCATTGCAAAGCCGGCCTGATCTCTGGCGGGCGCGACCCTTTGGGCGCGGACCCGGTGAAGACCCGAGAGCTCTGAGGCGGCATCACCTCTGCGGAGAAAACCGCAGGCAGAACGGAGCATAGGCGCATGAACCTCATCGCCCAGATCGAAGCCGAGCAGATTGCTGCGCTTGGCAAGACCATCCCGGATTTCAAGGCCGGTGACACCATTCGCGTCGGTTACAAAGTGACCGAAGGCACGCGGTCGCGCGTGCAGAACTATGAAGGCGTCTGCATCGGCCGCAAGGGCGGGGCTACCATCTCGGCCTCCTTCACCGTGCGCAAGATTTCCTTCGGCGAAGGCGTGGAGCGTGTGTTCCCGCTGTATTCGACCAACATCGACTCGATCGAAGTGGTCCGCCGTGGCCGTGTGCGCCGCGCCAAGCTGTATTACCTCCGTGCGCGCCGTGGCAAATCGGCCCGTATCGCCGAGGACAGCACCTACAAATCCAAATCCGAATAAGAGGAGCCGAGACGATGAAAGAGGGCATCCACCCCGATTATCACTTCATCGAAGTGAAAATGACCGACGGCTCCACCTACCGGACCCGTTCGACCTATGGCAAGGAAGGCGATACCCTGCCGCTCGATATCGATCCGCTGTCGCATCCCGCTTGGACCGGTCAGTCCGCCAAGCTGATGGATACCGGTGGCCGCGTGTCGAAGTTCAAGAACAAATACGCCGGTCTGGGCTTCTGATCCCGCGACCTTGTGCTTACGAAAAGACCCCGGCTTTGGCCGGGGTCTTTTGCATTTCAGCGGGGCGCGGTCAGGCCAGAAGGCCGTCGAGCACGCCATAGCTGCCGCCGATCGTGGCCAACTGGCTTTCGCCGCCCGTGTCGCGGGCATAGGCTTGGAGCGCGCGGAAGGTGGCAGGGCCAAAGACCCCGTCGATGCTGCCGTGATAATAGCCATAGGCGCGTAGACGGCTTTGGATCGCGCGACGCTCGCTTGGGGCGTAGCTGTTGAAGCTGCGCGCGGCATGGCTGGCATGGATGGATTGTTGGTGATGCGGTGAGCCGATCACACTGCCCGTGGGGCGGGTATGGCGCGGCGGGTCATAATGGTGCGGCGCGTTATGCGACCAGTCCTGACGCGGGGGGGGCGCATGGACCGGCTGGCGCGGCAGCGGCGCGGGGGCAGCATTGCCGCGCTGCTGGTTCAGGATCGTGGTCACGATCAGCGCGGCGGCCACGCCTTGCAGGAATTTGCGTTCGTTCTTGCCAAGCGCCTGCGCCGGCGCGGCGGAGCCGAGGGCGAGCGCTGTGGCGGTGATCGCCGCGAGCGCGGTGGTCGTGATCTTGGGCATGGGTTTTGCGGGCAGCATGGTCTTGTCCTTTCCCTGTCTGATGCGCCGCCACGCGGCAGCGCCCGTCATGGAAAACCAGATGCGCCAATCCCCGGCGTTAGACAAAAACGCGCGGTTGATAGGGGATAACAGCCTTTAGATCAGGGGCTTGGGCGTTAGGTCCCGGCAGAGGACGGGACCGCTGTTTCTTGGGCGATGTCCTTGTGGATGATCACATCCGCCTGCGGATAGGCGGCAAGGATCGCGCGCCGCAGGCCCGCGCCGATGGCATGAGCCTCGGACAGGGTTTGCTGTCCATCGAGTTCGATATGGATCTGCACGAAGATGCGGCTGCCGGCGGTGCGGGTCTTGATGTCGTGAAAGCCGCGCACGCCTGGCCAGCCGCGGGCGATGGCTTCGATGCCTGAAATGACCTCGGGGTCTGCGCTGCGATCCATCAGCGCGTGCCAGGCATTGGCCCCGATGCGCAGCGCGCCAAGGGCCAGCATCGCCGCCGCGCCCAAGGCCACGACCGAGTCGATGCTGGTCATCCCGAAGGCCGAGGCGGCCCAGAGCGAGATAATGGCCCCGATATTGGGCAGAAGGTCACCAAGGTAATGCAGCCGGTCGGCGGCGACGACCTTGTTGCCGGTAGCTTTGGCGACATGGCCCTGCCACAGCACGAGGCCGAGCGTCAGCACGATGGAAAGCGCCATGACGGCCATGCCCGCGCCTTCGGCGGCGAGGGAGGTGGGTTCCGGCGCAATCAGGCGCTGCACGGCGGCGGCGGCGATGACCCCGGCGGAGATCAGGATGAAGATCGCCTGACCGAGGGCGGCGAGATCCTCGACCGAGCTATGGCCGAAGGCGTGGTCCTCATCCGCCGGTTTCGCGGCATAGAGGATCGCGGCCATTGCGCCAAGGCTGACCATCAGGTCCATCGCGCTATCGGCGAGGGAGGCCGCAACCGACAATGCGCCGGTCTGCCCCAAGGCCCAAAGTTTGGCCAGCACGAGGATGGCCGCGACCGTGACGGAAAGCGCCCCTGCAGAGAGGCTGAGTTTGGTCGAGGATGACGTGGTCATGGGCGCCTCCGCGACCGGCTATTGTCGCCTTGTGCTTTACACGGCTGAGGCGTGTTCAGCAAAGGGGCTGCGGCAAAGGGTCAGTCGATGATTTCATCCGGGGCCACGCCCCAGAGCGCGGCGGCGGGGGCCCAACCGCGTTCACCTTCGATCTGGATGCGGCACCAGCCCTCGGCGCAAGAGATGACGCGCCCGACCACGCCCTGTTCGGCGCGAAAGACCACCGGGGCCTCGTTGCGGGGGAGGGAGCGGAAATCCACCGCCTCTTCGGCAATCAGCACCGAGCGCACGCCGGAGAGGAGCGAGTAATGCACCCAGCCGCCAAGGCCATCGGCATCTTCGACCCGCCGCCAGTTTTCATATTCGGCGGTGATGCGCAGCGGCATGCCCGCGCGGGTAAAGACCCAGTCGATGCGATGGGTCAGGCCGGGGCCGCGCCGGGCGTTGCCTTCATCGGTCTTGAGCGAGACGAAGCGGGGCAGGGGGAGGTTCGTCACCGCACCCCGGTTGGGGTCGCGCGGGGGGGTGTCGGCGGCGCGGGAGGCTGTTGGGGCTGGGGCGGCTGCCGCCTCGGCCGGGGCGGGGGCCTCGGGTGAGGGCGGGGCGGAAGCGGACGCGGCGGCCTCTGGCACGGCGGAATCCGGCGGGGCGGTGATCGCGGGTGGTTCGAGGATCGGGCGGGGTTTTGGCCGGATCGTTTCGGCCCCCGACTGCGACAGGGCCATGCCTGCCGAAGCCATGGCCAAGAGGATGCCCAGCAATGCCGCGCTTTGCCCTGCCTTCATCATCATCCGCCCGTTTGCCGAAGCCGCGCCAGCCGCGCCCCGGTGTGCTGCCTTTTGCGCCGGTCCTTGCTACCCCTGCGGGTCTTGGCCGGTCTTTCGGTGCGGTCGGGGCTTGTGCCTGCCGCCGCTTCCCGTCACTTTGCCGGTCAACGCGCGAAAAGATCAAGTGCAGGGGAGGCCCAGATGCCCGCACAACGGCTGAGTGTTGTAGTCACGCGACGGTTGCCCGAGCCGGTCGAGACGCGGATGAAGGAATTGTTCGACGTCGCGTTGCGGGAGGATGACCGCAAGATGACGCGCGAGGAACTGGCCGCCGCCATGGCGCGCTGCGATGTGTTGGTGCCTTGTGTGACCGACCAGATCGACGCGGGGCTGATCGGGCAGGCGGGGGAACGGCTGCGGCTGATCGCCAATTATGGCGCGGGGGTGGATCACATCGATGTGGCCACGGCGCGGAGCCGGGGGATCCTTGTGTCGAACACGCCGGGCGTGGTGACGGAGGACACGGCCGATATGACGCTTGCCCTGATCCTTGCCGTGACGCGGCGGATGCCCGAGGGGCTTGCGCTGATGCAGGCGGGCGAATGGCAGGGCTGGTCGCCCATGGCCTTTCTTGGCGGGCGGCTGGGGGGGCGCAGGCTGGGTATCCTTGGCATGGGGCGGATCGGGCAGGCGGTCGCCCGGCGGGCGCGGGCCTTTGGGATGCAGGTCCATTACAACAACCGCAAGCGCCTGCGCCCCGAGGTGGAGGCCGAGCTGGAGGCGACATGGTGGGAAAGCCTGGACCAGATGGTCAGCCGGGTGGATATCCTGTCGATCAACTGCCCGCACACGCCTTCGACCTTTCACCTGATGAATGCGCGGCGGCTGAAGCTGATGAAGCCTCACGCAGTGATCGTGAACACCTCACGCGGGGAGGTGATCGACGAGAATGCGTTGACGCGGATGCTGCGCGCGGGCGAAATCGCGGGGGCGGGTCTGGATGTGTTCGAACATGGGCATGAGGTGAACCCGCGCCTGCGCGAATTGCCCAATGTGGTGCTGCTGCCGCATATGGGCAGCGCGACGGTCGAAGGCCGGATCGAGATGGGCGAAAAGGTGATCTTGAACATCAAGACCTTTGCCGATGGCCACCGCCCGCCCGATCAGGTCGTGCCGGGGATGCTTTA
>JALOTC010000229.1 GCA_025458085.1 Cypionkella sp.
GCCGTGGTCCATCACCTGCAACAGGATGTTGTAGACATCCGGGTGCGCCTTTTCCATTTCGTCCAGCAGAAGGACGCAATGGGGGTGCTGGTCCACACCGTCGGTCAACATGCCGCCCTGATCAAAGCCCACATAGCCGGGCGGGGCGCCGATCAGGCGGGAGACGGCATGCTTCTCCATATATTCCGACATGTCGAAACGCAGAAGTTCCACGCCAAGTGAGCTTGCCAATTGCTTGGCCACTTCGGTCTTGCCCACGCCCGTCGGCCCGGCAAAGAGATAGTTGCCAATGGGCTTTTCCGGCTCCCGCAGGCCGGCGCGGGCGAGTTTGATAGAGGCGCAAAGCGCCTCGACCGCCTTGTCCTGACCAAAGACCACGCGCTTCAGTGTCTTTTCCAGATCGCGCAGCAGTTCGGCATCATCCTTGGAGACATTCTTCGGCGGGATGCGGGCAATCTTGGCCACCACCGCCTCGATCTCCTTGGTGCCGATGACCTTGCGGCGCTTCGAGTCTGACAGAAGATGCTGCGCGGCACCCGCTTCGTCGATCACGTCAATCGCGCTATCGGGCAGTTTGCGGTCATTGATGTAGCGGCTGGCCAGTTCCACGGCTGATTTGATCGCCTCGGCCGTGTAGCGCAGATCATGGTGCTCTTCGAAATGCGGCTTTAGCCCCATCAGGATCTTGATCGCATCGGGGACGGAAGGTTCGTTCACATCGATCTTTTGGAAGCGGCGAGAAAGGGCGCGGTCCTTTTCGAAATGCTGGCGGAATTCCTTATAGGTCGTGGAGCCCATGGTCCGCAGCTTGCCGCCCTGCAGCGCGGGCTTCAAAAGGTTCGAGGCATCCATTGCCCCGCCCGAGGTCGCCCCCGCGCCGATGACCGTGTGAATTTCGTCAATGAAAAGGATCGCGTCGGGGTGATCCTCCATTTCCTTCACCACGGCCTTCAGCCGTTCTTCGAAATCGCCACGATAGCGGGTGCCGGCCAGAAGCGCACCCATATCAAGGCTATAGATGGTCGCCCCAGACAGAACCTCTGGCACTTCCTTGTTGATGATCTTCCACGCCAGACCTTCGGCGATTGCCGTCTTGCCCACGCCGGGATCGCCCACGAGAAGCGGGTTGTTCTTCCGGCGGCGGCACAGCACCTGAATGCAGCGTTCCACCTCTGACTCGCGCCCGATCAGCGGGTCCACATCGCCCTTGCGCGCCTTGACGTTCAGGTCGACGCAATACTTCGACAGCGCGGATTCCTTCGCCTCTCCGGCTTCGGCCTTGGGGGTTTCCTGCCGTTCATCATCGGCGCCAGATACCGGGCGGCTTTCGCCGTAAGCCGGGTTCTTGGCCACACCATGCGCGATGAAATTCACGGCGTCATAGCGTGTCATGTCCTGTTCTTGCAGGAAATAGGCGGCGTTGGACTCGCGTTCGGCGAAGATCGCGACAAGGACATTGGCCCCCGTCACCTCATTACGGCCCGAGGATTGAACATGGATCGCCGCCCGCTGGATCACGCGCTGGAAGGCGGCGGTCGGCACGGCCTCGCTCCCCTCCACATCGGTGACGAGCGTGGAGAGATCATCGTCGATGAATTCTGTCAGCGTCTTGCGCAGATCGTCCAGATCGACGGAGCAGGCCTTCATGACCCGCGCGGCGTCCGGCTCATCGATCAGCGCCAGAAGCAGATGTTCCAGCGTGGCGAGTTCGTGGCGCCGGGCATTGGCAAGGGCCAAGGCGGCGTGGATGGCTTGCTCGAGCGTGGTCGAAAAAGAAGGCACTTTTGCGTGCTCCTGTCTTGCGGGCAGGTGCGGGCGGTGCGAGGCCGCCCGGACCAACCGTTGCCTCATGTCCCATAGACTTCGGTTTTATTTTGCGCACTTCAAGCGGAATTATCGCAAGCCGTACGTTTCCTCCATCTGTCACGGAAAATGTGAACAGGGATTTAGCATCCGCAGGCCCTGCCGGATCAAAAACGGTTCTTCCGCGCCCGGAGTTCGGCAAAGCTTTCGGCGTCGCTGGCCTGAGGCAGGTCGATCGCTGCCTTGACCGAGGCGAGGCCCGCCCTGAGGAAGGGATTGGTCGTGCCATCGGGCAGGGCTGCCATGCGCGACAGGCTTTCCCACATTTGCGCGGCCGTGCCTTCAAACAGCCGTCCGCAGCCCCCTGCCATCAGGCTGTCGCCGGAAAAGAGAAGGCCGGTTTGCGGGAAGTGATAGGCGATGTGCCCGACTGTATGGCCTGAAACATCAAGCACATCGGCCCATTCGCCGCCAAAGGGCAGCCTATCGCCCGCGGCAACGGCCCGGTCGAGCCTTGGCAGGCGATGCGCATCCGCCGCAGCCCCCGTAATCCGTGCGCCGGTCGCCTGCCGCAAGGCCTCTGCCCCCGCGATATGGTCATCATGGTGATGGGTGATCAGAATGTCGGTCAGCCGCCAGCCACGCGCGCCCAAGGCCGCAAGGATCGGCGCGGCTTCGGGCACATCCACGACTGCCGTTGCGCCACTGGCTGGATCATGCAGGAGAAAGGCATAATTGTCGGCCAAGCAGGGAATGGTGACAAGGGTAAGGGGCGTCTGGCTCAGGGGCGCGCGATCTTGGGTCATGGTCTTTCGGCTGCTTCTGTCTATGCTGCATTCAGCATGACCCGGAACGAAGGCCCTTCGCAATGCACCTTGATGTGCTGGACCTGCGCCACTTCTACTATCGGACCCAGCTTGGCCGGGTGGCACAGCGGGCGATCCGCGATCAACTTGTGGCGATGTGGCCGGCGCTGCCCGGCCATACCGTCGCCGGTTTCGGCTTTGCGGTGCCGCTTCTGCGCCCCTATCTCGCCAGTTCGCGCCGCGTGATCGGGCTGATGCCGGGCCCGCAAGGGGTGATGCCATGGCCTGCGGGCGAGGAGAATGTGAGCCTGCTCTGCGAAGAGACGGCTTGGCCGCTGGCCACCGGCCTTGTAGACCGGCTTGTGCTGATGCACGGTCTGGAGACGTCGGAGCATCCTACCTCAGTCCTGTCAGAGGCGCATCGCGTGCTTGGCCCCGGAGGCCGCGCGATGTTTGTCGTGCCGAACCGGTCGGGCCTGTGGTCGCGCCGCGACGGCACGCCCTTTGGGTTCGGGCGACCCTATTCGCTGGGCCAGTTGGAGGCGCAACTCAAACGCCATGACTTTACCCCCGAACGGGCCGTTGCCGCCCTTTTTGCCCCGCCCTCCGCTAGCCGGTTCTGGCTGCGCACGGCAGATTTCTGGGAAAGCATCGGCCGCCGCGCGCCTTGGCTGGTCGGAGGGGTTCTCATGGTCGAGGCGACGAAACAGGTTTACGCCCCCACGCGCGGCAGCCTTGCCTCTGCGGTGCGCAAACCCTTGCGCGTTCTGGAAGGCGTGGGCCAGCCCGTTCCAAGCCCGCGCGGATGATCCGGGCCAAAGCCCCCTT
>JALOTC010000099.1 GCA_025458085.1 Cypionkella sp.
TTCCTCGGGCTATTACAGCTATATGTGGTCCGAGGTGATGGATGCCGATGCCTTTGCCGCCTTTGAGGAGGCAGGCGATCCCTTCGCGCCAGAAGTGGCCCAAAGGCTGGAACGCCATATCCTCTCCGCTGGTGGATCAGAGGAGGCGGAGACGCTCTACCTCCGCTTCCGGGGCAAGATGCCGGGGGTGGAGGCGCTGCTCAAAGGCCGTGGCCTCATGAATGCGGCCTGAGCTACGCGATGCCACTGACGATGAACCGAGAGGTCTTTATCACCTGCGCCGTGACGGGCGCAGGGTCCACCCAAGACCGCAGCCCCCACGACAGCGCGATTGACGCGGCCAAGGCGGGGGCGGCCATCGTCCATATCCATGTGCGCGACCCAGAGACGGGCAAACCCTCGCGCGATCTGGCGCTGTACCGCGAGGTGACAGAGCGCATCCGCGACGCGGGCGAAGATGTGGTGCTGAACCTGACGGGCGGCATGGGGGGCGATCTGTTCTTTGACAGCCCCGAGGATATGGGCCGGATCAGCGCGCGCTCGGACATGGCGGGGGCTGCCGAACGGGTCGCCCATATCGTGGACTGCCGCCCCGAAATCTGCACGCTGGATTGCGGGACGATGAATTTTGCCGAGGCTGATTATGTGCAGGTGAACACGCCCGCGCTGCTGCGTGATATGGCGCGGCGCATGGTGGCCGCAGGCGTGCGGATCGAGGTGGAGGCGTTCGACACCGGCCAGCTCTGGTTTGCCAGGCAACTCGTCAGCGAAAAGATCATCCCCGACCCGGTGCTGGTGCAACTGTGCATGGGCGTGCCATGGGGCGCGCCCGATGACCTGAATACGTTCATGGCGATGGTCAACAACCTGCCCCAAGGCTGGCACTGGTCGGCCTTTGGCCTTGGGCGGCATCAGATGGCCTATGTCGCCGCTGCGGTGCTGGCGGGGGGCAATGTGCGCGTGGGGCTGGAAGATAACCTCTGGCTGGAAAAAGGCGTGCTCGCCACCAATGCCCAACTGGTGGACCGCGCCACCACCATCATCGAAAACATGGGCGCGCGGGTGATCACCCCGGCCGAGGTGCGAGCAAGGCTGCGGCTGGAAAAGCGCCCGCCCCTGCCAAGAGGGGGCAAGGGATGAGGGAGCCAGAGATGAGCGATCCCGCTGGCCCCCTGGCGCTGGCCCATCTGACGGTTCAGCCTGACTGGATCGATTACAACGGCCATATGACCGAAAGCCGCTATCTTTTCGCGGCATCGGAAACCACAGATGCATTTCTGCGCCTGATCGGTGTTGATCTGGCCTATGTGGCGGCGGGGTTCAGCTATTACACGGCAGAAACGCATATCCGCCATCTGGGCGAGGCGAAACTGGGCGAGGCGCTGACCGGGACGGTGCAGGTGATTCAGGCCGATGCGAAGCGGCTTCATCTTTTTGTGCGGATCGAGAAGGCGGGCAAGGTGATCGCGACGCTGGAGCAGATGCTGCTGCATGTGGATCGCCGCGCGGGCCGCGCCTGTGCCGCGCCCGAAGCGATCCGCGCCCGCCTTGACCCGCTTGCCGCCGCCCACGCCCTGCTGCCCCGGCCCGAAGGCGCGGGCCGGTTCATCGGTCAACCCAAGGGATAGACGATCTTTCTGCGAAAGATCGGCGGGGGCTCTGCCCCCACGGCGCGTGCCGCGCCTCCCCCGGGATATTTGGAAACAGATGAAGAGGATTTGTTAACCCTCTTCGACGAATCTTCTTCTGCGGTACAGGGGGGGACCCCGATGACCGCAACAGGTGAAGACCCGCTCTGTCCCAGACTTTTGGGCTGATAAACCTGGCCTCGAAAACATGGGGCAGAGCGGCGTTGTTTTCATCTGTTCCCAAATATCCTCGGGGGTCGGGGGGCAGACAGCCCCCCGCGATCCTTCGCAGAAGGATCGGTCGGTCCGGTCAGCCCAGTGTGAGGGGGCTGCGCATTAGCGACATGGCCTGTCGCAGATCGCTCAGGAAGCCAGCCCGCTTCGCGCTACCACCTCTCTGGCGCGGGCGGAGGCGACATGGACGACACCGATTACATCATCATCGGCGCGGGCAGCGCGGGCTGCGTTCTGGCCAATCGGCTAACCGAGAATGGCCGCCACCGCGTGACCCTGCTCGAGGCGGGTGGATCAGACCGCCGCTTCTTCATCCATCTGCCCTTGGGCTATGGCAAGCTCTTTTACGACCCGGCGGTCAACTGGCTGTATAAGACCGAACCCGACCCCGGCCTTGCGGGCAGCCGCGACCATTGGCCAAGGGGCAAGGTTCTGGGCGGCTCCTCCTCCATCAATGCGATGGTCTGGATTCGCGGCCATCGCGCGGATTACGACGATTGGGGCCGCGAAGCGCCCGGCTGGGGCTGGGATGACTGCCTTTCCGCCTATCGCCAGATCGAAGATAACGAGGCTGGCGCGGATCCCTTCCGCGGCAAGGGCGGGCCCTTGTTCATCTCGGCCAACCGGCGCGGGCTGCATCCGCTTGTCACGAACTATATCGACGCCTGTGCGCAGGCGGGCCTGCCGCCAAACCCCGATTTCAACGGGGCGGAACAGGAGGGCGCTGGCATCTATCAAATGACGATCAAAGGCGCGCGGCGCAATTCCACCGCCCGCGCCTTCCTGCGCCCCGCCATGGGGCGGCCCAACCTGCGCGTCCTGACCCATGCCCATGCGACGCGCATCCTCTTTGACGGCACCCGCGCCACCGGCGTCGAATACCGTCGCGGCGGCCAGACCCACATCTTGCGCGCCAGGGCCGAGGTGATCCTCTGCGGCGGCGCGATCAATTCGCCCCAGCTCCTCCAGCTGTCGGGCATCGGGCCGGGGGCGCTGTTGCAGGGCCTTGGGCTGCCCGTCTTGCACGATAACCCGAATGTCGGCGCGCATCTGAACGACCATCAGGGCATCAACTACACATGGGAAATGACCGTCCCCACCTATAATGACGAACTCCGCCCGTGGTGGGGCAAGCTGATCGCGGGGATGAAATACCTCCTCGCCGGGACTGGCCCGCTGGCAAAATCCATCAACCACGGTGGCGGGTTCTTCCGCACCTCGCCCGATCTCGACCGGCCGAACATGCAGCTTTACATGCAGGCCTTCTCTACCCTCATCCCGCGCGAAGGCGAAAGGCCCGTGCTCGACCCCGATCCATGGTCAGGTCTCTCGCTCGGCCTGTCGAACTGCCGCCCCACCAGCCGGGGCCATATCCGCATCACCAGCCCCGACCCGATGGCCCACCCCGCCATCACCGCCAATGCCTTTTCCACCGACCATGACGTGCAGGAAATGCTCGCCGCCGTGAAATTCCTGCGCCACATCGCGGCGCAACCCGCCATGGCACGGCTGATCAAACGCGAACTCCGTCCGGGGCCAGAGGTCACAACGGATGAGGCGCTGATTGCCGATTTCCGCGCGCGCTCCGGCACGGTCTACCACCCCTCTTGCACCGCACGCATGGGGCGCGATCCGGCGACCAGCGTGCTGGATGCCGATTGCCGCGTGCGTGGCACCACCGGCCTGCGGGTGATCGATGCCTCCAGCTTTCCCAACCTCATTGCAGGCAATACCAATGCGCCTGCGATCCTGATGGGCTGGATGGGGGCCGAGCGCGTGCTGCGCGGCACGGGGCAGGGTGCAAGCCTCGGCTAGGGGCAGGAAGGCCCAGACGCGCCACCCAAGATGCACCCCCGGGGCTTTGCCCCGGACCCCAGAGTATTTGAGCCAAGATGAAGGTATTTTCCGCAGCGCAGGCCGTGAGGCAGTAAGCCCGCGGTAAGGCCCCTCGGGCCCAATGTCTGCGTGGATGATCCCGGCCGGCGGTCGCAGAGAGGATGGGTGCCTTGGAAAAGTCCTCTGGTCGCCCTTAAACCGGCCCGCTTTTGTGCCGTTATGGTCCCTAGATTGTACGAGTTGCCCGATGCAGATCTTTCGTCTTCCCGAGAGCCGCCCCGACAGCCCGATAGGGCGTCTGAATGTGCTTGTTGTCACGCGCGACACGGCGCTTGGGGCCACGCCCCGACGCTTGGCTGCTCTGGGGGCAGAGCTGCGGATTGTAGAGGAACTCTATGATGCGCTTGCCATTCTGAGCGATGATCCGCGCGACAGCGATCTTCTGGTGGTGGATTGCGATGGCTATGGCGGGGTGGACCGTGTGCGGGCCATGGTTGGCATGTTGCCCGCGCAACAGGTGACCGCCGCGCCCCGTGTGATCCTGACGGGCAGCGATTGTGCCGAGCAGCAGTTTGATGGCGGGCAGGGTCAGCCGATCCTGCTGCGGGCACCCCTGACCGGCCTGTCCCTGCGTCTCGCGCTCGACTCGTTGTTTCGGTTGCGGTTTCTGCCCTGTAGCGACGCTTGATGTTCAGGCGCTTGCGCTGCTTGCGCGAAAGGCGGGAGAGGGCAGGACAGGCGAAGGTCTATCGCATCCACATGCGCCAAGGCCGCGCGCGTGAGGGCTGAGAGGGCCCCGTTCGGCGCCGACACATCCGCTATATCACTCGAGAGGGAACTTGCCGGGGTGCTGTCTCCGCACTGATCCAGCACCGGCGCAAAGGTGCCCCCGGGGGCCTTGGCCCCCGGGGCGAAAGGCTTAGGCCAGGGCGAGGTTGGTCGCGGATTCGCGGCCATCGCGGCTGGTTTCGATATCGAAGGTCACGGGCTGGCCGTCCTTCAGGCCGGTCAGGCCGGCGCGCTGCAGCGCTGTGATATGCACGAACACGTCCTTCTTGCCGCCTTCCGGGGCAATGAAGCCGTAGCCTTTGGTTTCATTGAACCATTTCACGGTGCCCTTGGCCATCGTGATGTCTCCTTCTGTCATGCCGCCCGCGTCATGCGGCGGCCCGGCGCAGTCAGCTGGTGGTCGATTGCTGCGCCGAAGTCGGAGACAGTGGTCGATTTGCGTAACCTTGCGCGCGAAGATATGGGGCTGAAAAGCCTATTTGGCAAGGATAATCCGCGTTTTTTCGTGCAATCGGCCCCTTTCGCGGGGCAAGCGGAAGCAGGCGCTGCGATCAGGCCGACCCTGCGCCGGCCCGTCCCATCTGCCCTGCATCTGCCCGCCCCGTGCCCGTTTGCGGCACCGCTGGCCGCAGTGCCAGCGCCAGCGCTATGCCGACAAAAGCGAGCCCGGTGCCCGACCAGATGGCCAAGGCCCAGCCCAGCCCGAGTTCCGTTAGAAGGAGCGAGGCGAGTGCGGTCGCAAAACCGATAAGACCACCTGCAAGGATCAAGAGTGCAGCCATATCATCCTCCATCCCGGTCAGGTTGCCCAAGGATTCGGGCAGCAATACGACATGGAGAGGGAGTTAATCGGCCGCTGGTTTCTGTTCCGTAAACGGCGGCGTCTTATCCTCCAGCAAAAGCCACAGTGCCAGAACAGTGGCCCCCATTCCCGCCAGAACGATCAGCGGCGGCCCGCCCTGCCCCAAGGCCAGTTCCCACAGGATCACCCAGCCCGGCACCAGATAGGTATAGGCCATGACCTTGGCCGAAGGCAGGCGCAGGCTGGCATATTGCACCAGAACAAAGGTCACGGCACTGGCCGCCACTGCCACATAGGCCAGCGTGATCCAGACAATCGCGGGCAGTGCCGCCCAATCCGTCGCGCGGATCTCGGGCCACGCCCAAAGGCTGACCAGCGCACATCCGGCCAAAAGCGTGCCAAAGGTAAAGGCCAACGCGCCCTCGCCACGGTTCAGGCGGCGCACCAGCGGCGTATAGAGCGCATGGGCCGCGCAGCCCCAGAAATAAAGCCACTCCCCCCGCCCCATCTCCAGCGCGATCAGCGCCGCCAGATCGCCGCGAAAGATCACCCACAAGGCCCCCGCCCCGCCCAGCGCCAAGGCCAGCGCCATCCGCGGCGTCAGCCTTTGCCGCATCAACAGCCAGCCAAAGCCCGCCGCCATGATCGGGGTCAGCGTAAAGACCGCCGCGGTCGACACCGGCGCGGCAGTGACCAGCCCTTCGAACATCAGGATGAAATAGGCCGCCATGAGCGCGCCCAGAACCATCAGACGCCACGGCGCGCGCCACAAGGCCCCCGTTACGCCTCCCGTGGCCCAAGCCGCCCCGCCCACCAAGGCCGCCGCAATCGCAAACCGCGCCGCCGTCATCACCGCCGGGTCGATCAGCGGCGCGGCAAGTGCCCCGAGGCTGAAAGACCCCGCGACGAGCGCCGAAAAGGCCAGCATTGCCAGATGGCCCTTGCCCGCCTCGGTCATGCCCGCGCCGCCCCGATCAGACCCGCCAACTGCGTGCCGCCTCCTTCAGATGCGCAAGCAAGGCCTGCACCTTGCGGGTGCGGTGCAAATCCACATGGGTCACCAGCCACAGCGGCGCTTCCCATTCCGCCCGTGGCGGCAAGACCTCCACCAGATCGGGGTCGCCCTCTGCCTTGAAGGCCGACATGAAGCCCAATCCCGCGCCCAAGCGCACCGCCTCGTCCAGCGCGGCGGGTTCCGTCCCGCGAAAGGCGATCCGCTCCGGCCCGATCCGCGCCATCAGCCAGCGGTGAAACGGCGCGCGCGAGGCTTCGTTATCCACCGTCACAAAGTGGTGACGCGTGAAATCCGCCTCCCCCTCGGGCATCCCGTGCCGCCGGATATAGTCCTGCGAGGCATAAAGCCCGGTCCGCAGCCGCAGCAAAGGCTGCACCACATTGTCCGGCTCCTCGGGCGCCGCCCCTGCGCGGATCGCCACATGCGCCTCGCCATAATCCAGCCGGAACACCCGCATATCGGTCAGAAACCGCACCTGGACGCCCGGATAGGCCCCCTGAAACGCCGCCAGCGCCGGCACCAAAAGCCCCGAGAGCCCCGCGATGGAGGTGACGACCAACTCCCCCGCCACCGTCTCACCCTGCCCTTTGATCCGGCTGATCAACTGCGCGAATTGTTCCTCGGTCGTTTGCGCCACGGCGAAAAGATCGCGCCCGCTTTCAGTCGGCGTATAGCCCCGTGCATGGCGCTGAAACAGCTTCGTCCCCAGCGATTTTTCCAGCGCATCGATATGACGTATCACCGTGGCGTGATGCACCCCCAAAACCTCTGCCGCGCCTGAAACCGTGCCAAGCCTTGCAACCTGAAACGCGGTCCGGATCTCATCCCAATTCGGCAGGTTCATCGCCAAAAATCCCCCTCCGGATCACAAAAGGTCACCGGATTTTGTTGTGCACTGGTGAACAGAATGGCGTCAAACTTCTGGAATGCAAGGGAAAAAATCATCGCCTATCTCTCCCCCATCGGATGGGCCGGGGGCCGAACGGTCCTCCCATCCCCCACCGGCGAAGCCCAAGGACCGGGCCGCCCAACATGAAGGAAGCCAAGATGCGCACGTCCATCTTCACGACCGTTACCCTCGTCGCAGCCCTTGCCGCCGGCGCTTCTGCCGCCCAGTCGGTCAGCCCCGGCATGGCTCAACTCGCCGCCTCTGCTGGCGTCTCGCCCGAAGGCTTCACCCAGGCGCAACTTATCCGCCTGCTGGATGCCCAGCGCGACAATGACCGTCAGACCATCGACTTCATCCTTGGCCAGCGTGGCTCTGACCTCACCCGCTCCGACATGGGCTCCGCCCCCGTCGCCACCCCGGGTTCGGCCCAGCTTGCCGCCTCGCTTGGCGTCGATGCAGGGCAGTACACGCTGAATGAACTGATCCGCCTGCGGGAAGCGCAGCGCGAAAATGATGCGGAAACCGTGCGCTTCATCCTCTCGGGCACCAACCGCGTGGAAAGCGGCAACCCCGCCAATAACCCGGGCGCGCAGCAAATGGCCGCCGTGCTTGGCGTGAATGCGGCCGACTACACGCTGGCCGAACTGGTCGCGCTCTACACCGACCGCTTCGACAGCTAAGGGGCACCCCCTGATCCGGGTTCCTCCCCCGGAAATGCACCGCCCGCCGATGCTCCCTCGGCGGGCGGTTTGCTGTTTTCCACCCCGCCTTTCCCCCCAAACCCCCTTCTTTCTTGACTCCCCGCCGCAACCGGCGTATCCGCACCCAAATTCCCCGGAGGCAAAAGCTTCCGGTCCCTTGGGCCATGCCCGGGATCGCCACCTGCCAGCGCGTCGCGCCCGCAGGTGCCTTCCCCCATTGGCCCGCCCCCTACTGCCCGCAAGGGCCACCCGCCGCCGCCCGCAAGGGCACTGCATGTCAGGAGTGACCGCATGTTCGAAAGCCTCTCAGAACGCCTTGGCGGTGTCTTCGACCGCCTGACCAAACAGGGCGCCCTGACCGAGGCTGACGTCACCGCCGCCCTGCGCGAAGTGCGCGTGGCGCTGCTGGAGGCAGACGTCTCCCTCCCCGTGGCGCGCGATTTCATCAAACGCGTGCAGGACAAGGCCACCGGCTCGGCGGTCACCAAATCCGTCACGCCGGGGCAGATGGTCGTCAAATTCGTCCATGACGAACTTGTCCGCTTCCTTGCGGGCGATGG
>JALOTC010000100.1 GCA_025458085.1 Cypionkella sp.
ATCCTGTCGAAATAGCGGCTGACGGGGCGAAAGCAGTCATTGGCCGAAACCGTGCCATCGCCAAAATCCTCCACCTGTTGCAGCACCGGGTCGGGGCCGCGGTTGGCAAAGACATCGCCGGGGATGAACAGCACCGGCAGGCGGTTCACATGGGCAACCCCCGCCGCCGTGACCATGTTCAGCGCCCCCGGCCCGATGGAGGAGGTCACTGCCATCGCCCGCTTGCGCCCCAACTGTTTGGCAAAGGCAATGGCAGCATGGGCCATGGTCTGTTCGTTCTGACCGCGAAAGGTGGGCAGGGCATCCTGCGCTGCCTCAAGCGCCTCGCCCAGACCCGCAACATTGCCATGGCCAAAGATCGCCCAGCAGCCGGCAAGGAAGGTCTCTCCCGACTCGTTTTTCTGTGCGGCGAGCCAGCGAACCATGGCTTGGGCGGCGGTCAATCGGATTGTGTCCATGGGCATCATCCTTTCGCGGCGCGCGCCGCATCCCAAAGGGCGCAAAGGCGGGCATATTTCTGGGCCATCATGGCCACGGCTTCGACGCCGTCGATCCGGCCCGCCATGAATGCCTCTGCCGCCGCGCCAAAGATCGTGCGGCCCACGGCAAAGCCTTTGACCAGATCAAAGCGCGCGGCCTTGGCAAAGCTGGTGGCCAAGGTCTCCTCGGTCTCGCCAAGGCCAAGCACGACGATGCCCCGGCAATAGGCGTCACGTTCGGCAATGGCATCGCAGGCGGCCTGCCATGCGGCATCGGTCTGCATCGGTTCCAGCTTCCACCAATCGGGGAAGATGCCGATGTCATAAAAGCGGCGGATCACTTGGGCGATGGTGTCGTCCTTCACAGGCCCGGCCTTGGAGGGGATGACCTCCAGCAGAAACTCTAGCCGGTTGCGCCGGGCGGCGTGGAACAGGCGGGTCACGGTGGCCTCTTGTTCGCTCCGCAAGGCTTCTGGGTCGTCGGGGTGATAGAAGCACAGAACCTTGACCACATGCGCCAGCGGCCATTCCGCCAGACCGCCGCAATCAGGGCCAAGTTCGGGTTCAAGTGTCAGGGGGCGACTACCCGGCCATTCCACCGGCCGCCCGATCCAAAGCCCTGTATCAGCCGCCGCCTGAAGTGCGCGGCGACCAAGCCGATTGTCACACAAGATGCCATAGCCGTTTTGGCCCGCCTGAACCTCTATCGCAGCCTTCAGGCACAGGTCCTTGAACGCCCCGATCTTGGCCGCATCGGCACCGGGCAGGGTTTCAAGCTGCAAGCGGTGGTCAAAGGCGAAAACCCGCATCACGGGCCAATCGCCCCGGCGGTTTGTGGACCAGTGGATCTGGTCCAGTTCGGCATCGTTGCGCAGATCGGGCTGTTTGATCCCCCGGCGCAGGAAGAATTGCAACTCATCCCAACTTGGATAGGCGGGGGCGCAGCCATGGCGGCTCACGGCAAAGGCCCCGCAGGCATTAGCATAGGTCAGCGCCTTGGGCCAATCCGCCCCATCCAGCCAGCCTTTCAACAGGCCCGACATGAAGCCATCACCCGCGCCCAAGACGTTAAACACCTCGATCGGAAAGCCGGGCCCGGCCTCGCCCGCATCAAGGCTGTCGGGGATCGCGCCGGTAAAGGCCACCGCCCCCATCGGCCCGCGCTTGCAGACCAGCGTCGCCGAGGTCAGCGCCCGCACGGCGCGCAAGGCGGCGATGGTGTCGGTCGTGCCGCCAGCGATGTGGAATTCTTCCTCTGTTCCCACGATAAGGTCGAACATCGGCAAGGTCGCTTGCAGCCGCGCGGTAACCTTGGCGCTTTCGATAAAGCGGTTTTCGCCATCGCCATGGCCAGACAGGCCCCAGAGGTTGGGGCGGTAGTCGATATCCAGCGCCGTCCGCGCGCCCGTTTCGCGGGCAAGGCGCAGCGCCTTGAGCACGGCTGCCGCGGTGCGCGGGTGGCTCAGATGCGTGCCGGTCGCGACAACGGCGCGCGCGCGGGCGATCAGCGCGGTGTCAACATCCGCCTCGCACAGTGCCATATCGGCGCAGTTTTCGCGGTAAAAGATCAGCGGAAAGCGGGCTTCGTCGCGGATGCCAAGGATGACCAAGGCGGTCAGCCGCTCGGGGTCGATCAGAACCCCATCGGTGCAGACGCCTTCGCGCGCCAATTCCTCGCGGATGAAGCGGCCCATATGTTCATCGCCGACCCGCGTGAGCAGGGCCGAGCGCATGCCAAGCCGGGCGGTGCCAACGGCCATGTTGGTGGGGCTGCCGCCGACATATTTCTGGAAGCTGCCCATATCTTCCAGCCGCCCGCCGACCTGCGCGCCGTAAAGATCAACCGAAGCGCGGCCGATGGTGATGAGGTCAAGGTCCTTCATCACAGGACCTCGGCCACCTGTACCGCCCGCCCCTCGGCCACGGATTTCAGCGCCGCCTCGGCCAAGGCCAGCGCCATCAGCCCGTCATGGGTGGTGGTGGGCATTGGCGTGCCACCCTGCACGGCGGCAATGAAGGCCGCGATTTCATTGGCATAGGCCGCGACATAGCGGGTCATGAAGAAATTGAGCAAGGGCGCATCGTGAAAGCCTGTGCCATCGGCAAGGGTGATGCGGTTTTCGCCATGGTTCTGCGCGGCAACCATGGCGGTGGACCCCAGAACCTCGATCCGCTGGTCATAGCCATAGGCGGCGCGGCGCGAATTGGTGATGATCGCCTGCCGCCCGCTGGCGGTGCGCAGGATGACATTGGCGCTGTCATAATCGCCCAAGGCCCCTATCTGCGGATCTGTCAGCACAGAGGCGGAGGCGAAAACGCTCTCCACCTCCTCTCCCAAAAGCCAACGGGCCATGTCGAAATCGTGGATCGTCATGTCGCGGAAGATGCCGCCTGACCGCGTGATATATTCCGCTGGCGGCGCGCCGGGGTCGCGGCTTGTGATGGTGACCATTTCCACCTTGCCCACCCGGCCCGCGTCGATAGCGGCTTTCACGGCCATGAAATCGGGGTCAAAGCGGCGGTTGAAGCCGATCATGACCTTGCCGCCTTCGGCGCTGACGACCTTGAGGCAGGATTTGACGCGGGCAAGCGACAGGTCCACCGGCTTTTCGCAGAACACGGCCTTGCCCGCGCGAACAAAGCGTTCGATCAGATCGGCATGGGTATCGGTCGGGGTGCAGATGACCACGGCATCCACATCCGCCGCTGCAAGGATCGCGTCGATCGTGCGAATGTCACAGCCATAGGCTGCGCGGACCGCCTCTGCCGCCGGGGCGATGGGGTCTGCGATGGCGACAAGTCGCGCGCCGGGGGTAGAGGCTACGGCACGGGCATGGACTTGGCCGATACGTCCGGCCCCGAGGATGGCAAAATTCAGCGACATGGTTTTTCCCTTGGCCGGCGCGCCCGGCATTGCAGCATTGCGCGGACGGTGCTGGTAGAAGGGGCAAGGGTCAACGGGGCAGGTTTGGTTTTGCCTCAGGCTTGACGAAATCTGTCGGACTGGATGAGGGAAAATCCCTCAGACGGATTCCGGCAGAAAAAGCTCGGGCTCAAGGAAATGCTGGCCCGGAACAGAGGGCATCCCGTTTTGCACCGCATCGGCGGCAAGGCGAACCATATCCGCGCAAAGGCGCGGCAAGGGCGTGCCGATCACCATGGTCAGGCGGCGTGCGATCAGGGCGGCGCGGCTTTCCGGGGTCAGTTCGTTCACGACCAGCGCCAAGGTGCCGGGGGCGCGGGTTTCCTCGACCGCCGCAATCGCCCCCTCCATCCCGCCGCCTGCGCAATAGACCCCGCGCAAGTCGGGATGGCGGTCCAGAAGGTCGAGCATCGCCTCATAGGTTAGTTGCCGCGTCTCGAGGTTCACCAACGGGTCCAGCACGGTGAACTGCGGCGCATGTTCGCGCAGATAGCTGCGAAAGCCCGTTTCGCGCAGTTCATGCCCGTGCCAGCGATGCCCGCCCACGATGACGGCCAGTTTGCCGGGCTGGTGGCTAGTCTGGGCGATCATATGGGCGGCGATGCGTCCGACTTTCACATTGTTCAGCCCCAGATAGGCTTGGCGGACGCCTTGGGCAAAATCGTTCAACAGGGCAAGGACGGGAATGCCCTGCCGGTTCAGGCGCAGAACCGCTTCGGTCACATCGGGGTGCGACACGGCGGTTGCGGCCACGGCATCCACGCGGCCTGCCATGCCCTCCATCCGCAGGGCGAAATCCGAGGGGGCCTGCGAGGCGGCGAAGTCGATCACCACGCTTGCGCGGAGGCCGGGGGCGGAGGCGATGGCATGTTCGATCTGCGCCTTGAAGTTCTGATAGAAGGCCTGACGCTCCTTTGTCAGCACGACGCCAAGGCGCAGGCGCGGCAGGTCCTCTGTCAGCCTTTGCCCGATCAAGGGGGCGGCGTGATAGCCCACGCGGCGCGCAGCCTCATAGACCTTGCGCGCGGTCTCCTCCCGCACCCTCTCGCGGGCGTTCAGAACGCGGTCCACCGTGGCAGGGGAAACCCCCGCCGCGCGGGCCACATCCTGAAGGGTTGGTCGCCGGGCCATGGATTGCTGCCTGAAATGCTGACGAAACTTCGTCAGAACGGCTATCAGACCCGCGCCTCTGTGGCGAGGGGGATCAGGCAGGCGGCAAGATCAGAAGCGCTCGGAAATCGTTGACATTGGTCAGCGTCGGGCCGGTCACGACCTGTGCGCCGATGGCGGCGAAAAAGCTGTGTGCATCGTTGCGGGCAAGGCTTGCTGCCGGGTCAAGCCCGGCGGTGCGGGCGCGAGTGAGCGTGTCAGGGCCGATCACGGCGCCCGCGACTTCGGCCGCGCCATCGACGCCATCGGTATCGCAGGCCAGCCCATGCACCTGGCTGTGGCCTTCCAGCATCAAGGCAAGGGCAAGGCAGAATTCGGCATTCGGCCCGCCCACGCCATTGCCCCGGCGCGTGACGGTCAATTCCCCGCCCGAAAGCATCAGCACGGGCCGGTCACCCGGGCGCAGGGTGGCGGCGATATCGCGCGCCATCTGGGCTTGGGCTGCGGCCACGTCGCGCGCCTCGCCTTCGAGGGCGTCACCAAGAAGGCGGATATCGCAGTCCGTGGCCAATTCCGCCGCAGCGGCAAGGGATTGGGCCGGGGCGGCATAGATCACGTTTTCCACCCGCGACAGCCGCGCATCGCCCGGCGCGATCACGCCAGAAGGGCTGGAAAGCGCCCGCGTTACACTTTCCGGCACGGCCACATTCCAGCGTGCCAGAACTGCCCGCGCGTCTGCCGGGGTGGAGGCATCGCCCACCGTGGGGCCAGAGCCGATAAAGGCCGGATCATCCCCTGGCACATCAGAAATCATCAGGCACAGCATCCGCGCCGGATGGGCGGCGGCGGCAAGTTGGCCACCCTTCACCCGGCTGAGGTGTTTGCGCACGGTATTCATCCGGTCAATCGGCGCACCAGAGGCCAGAAGGGCCGCGTTTACCGCCTTCTTCTCCTCCAGGCTAACCCCCTCCACCGGGGCGACCAGAAGGGCAGAGGCCCCACCCGAAATCAGCGCCAGAACAAAATCCTCTGGCCCAAGGCTGGCCAGCAGGTCCAGCATCCGCAGGGTCGCCTTGGCCCCTGCCTCATCCGGCACGGGATGGGCGGCCTCGACAATCTCGATCCCTTGGCAGGGGCGGGCATAGCCATAGCGGGTAATGACCAAGCCTTCGCAGGGGCCCCAAGCTGCCTCCACCGCTTCGGCCATGCGCGCACTGGCCTTGCCCGCGCCAATCACTACAACGCGGCCCTTTGGCTTGGGGGGCAGATGCAGGGCAAGGCTGCGCATCGGATCGGCCACTTCCACCGCACGGTCGAACAGGCGGCGCAGGAAGGCGGCAGGGTCGGGAATCCGGTTTTGCATCGGGCGTGGCCTTCTGTGCGGGCAGGGTTTTGGCGTGGCCCATGATCTGAATCAGATACGGGGGCGCTTGCAATGGGGTAGCAAAGGAAAACTCGACCCAAAGATGCCAGAATCATGCGTCTGACAACCCGCACCAACCTTGCCATGCGCGTTCTGATGGCCTGCGCCGTAAACGAGGGCGTGACGCTGCGCACCGCCGATATCGCTGCGCGCTGCAACGCGAGTGTGAACCATCTGTTGCAGGTGGTGAACCTGCTTCAGGAACATGGATTCATCGAAACCATCCGTGGCCGCGCCGGGGGCTTGCGGCTTGTTGGGCCGCCGGGGGCCATGTCGATCGGGCGGGTGTTTCGTGTGTTCGAGGCGGGAACGCCCTTTGCCGAATGTTTCGACGGGGCGCAGAACACTTGCCCGCTGACTGCGACCTGCCGCCTGCGCAGCTATTTGTCCCGCGCGATTGAAGCCTTTTATCACGAATTGGACATGGTCACCTTGGACGATCTGGTGCGCGGCAATTGCGGCCTGTCGCAGCTCTTGGACATGGTGCCAGAGGTCCCCGTTGCCTGTGCGCCGGTGGTGCCTGCCTGATCGCGGCTTGCCCTTTCCCCTGCCTGCCGCCACAACAGGCGACGCGGCAGGAGGGGAAAAATGACCAAGGCTATTGTCTTTGATCTGGACGGCACGCTGATCGACAGCGCACCCGATATTCAGGCCGCGTTGAACATGGTGCTGCGCGCCGAAGGTGTAGCAGAGGCGAGCCTGCCGGAGACGATCTCTTTCGTTGGCCACGGCGTTCCCGCGCTGATCGCCAAGGCGATTGCTGCGCGCGGGATCGACCCTGGACGGCAAGATGCGATGACGGCGGCGATGCTGGATCACTACGCCCGCCATCCCGCCGGTCTGACTCGACCCTATCCGGCTGCGCGTGCGTGCCTTGCCCATCTTGCCGCGCAGGGGTTTGCCCTCGGCATCTGCACAAACAAGCCCTTGGCCGCAACCGAGGCAATTCTTGCTTCTCTCGACCTGCGCGCGCCTTTTGGCTTTGTGATCGGCGGCGATAGCCTGCCTCAACGCAAGCCCGACCCTGCGCCCTTGCACGCAGCCTTTGCCGCGCTTGGCACGCCTTTCCTTTATGTGGGCGATAGCGAGGTGGATGCGCAAACGGCGGTGGCGGCAGGGGTGCGCTTTGCCCTTTTCACGCGCGGCTATCGCAAGGCCGCCGTGGCGGAGCTGCCCCATGATCTGGCCTTTGACGATTTTGCCGCGCTGCCCGGCATGATCGCCCGTTTGGGATAGGCGCTCGGCAACTCCGCGCTTTCCAAAGCGGCCCTTTTCCTGTATGGGGCGGCCATCTGCGACGTGAGCCTTCACCCCCGGGCACATGCAAAGGATTGGGGGGGCGGCAATGGGGCCGCCGATCAATGGGGAGACACGGGGTGGGCCCGTGCACGCTCCCGAGAGGAAACGATACATGTTCAACGTAACTCGGAAGTCGATCCAGTGGGGCAATGAAACGCTCACTCTGGAGGCGGGAAAAATTGCGCGTCAGGCTGACGGATCGGTCATCGCCACTTTGGGCGAAACTTCGGTCATGGCCAACGTGACCTTTGCCAAGCAGGCAAAGCCCGGTCAGGATTTCTTTCCCCTGACTGTGCATTATCAGGAAAAATACTATGCCGCGGGCAAGATTCCCGGTGGCTTTTTCAAGCGCGAGGCGCGCCCTTCGGAGAAAGAGACGCTGACCTCGCGTCTGATCGACCGTCCCTGCCGCCCGTTGTTTGTGGATGGTTTCAAAAACGAAGTGCTGGTGATGGCCACCGTGCTGAGCCATGACCTTGTGAACGAACCCGATATCGTCGCGATGATCGCGGCCTCTGCCGCGCTGACCATTTCGGGCGTGCCCTTCATGGGTCCGATCGGGGCGGCGCGCGTTGGGTTCGTGAACGGCGAATATGTGCTGAACCCCACGGTGGACGATCTGCAAAACCTGCGGATGAACCCCGAGCAGCGGCTTGATCTGGTCATCGCTGGCACCAAAGACGCCGTGATGATGGTGGAATCGGAAGCCTATGAACTGACCGAGGCCGAGATGCTGGGCGCGGCAGCGGGCGAGGCGCAGATGCGCGCAGCCTTTGCCATCAAGGACAAGCAGGAGCGCACCAACGCGATCTCTGCAGCTGTTGACGCGATCAAGGGCGCGCTGTCAGAAGAAGATCTGGCCGACATCAACCTTGGTTCGGCGATCAAAAAGCTGGAATCCTCAATCCTGCGTGGTGACATCATCAATGGCGGCGCGCG
>JALOTC010000006.1 GCA_025458085.1 Cypionkella sp.
CCGTCATTCGGATTTCTGGGTCATTGGCTTGCGCGGCAGCAGCGGCGCTTGGGGCAAGTGATTTGCGTCCGCATCGTGCCAGTCTTCGTCAGTTGATGGTGGGCGGGGATGTGATCGATGAAGCGGTGGTGATTTGGTTCCCAGAAGGGAAAAGCTTTACCGGCGAGGATGTTGTCGAGCTTCAAGTTCATGGCAGCGTTGCTGTTTTGGCTCGGTTGACAGAAGTTTTGGCAGGAATGGGAGGGCTAAGGCTTGCCGAACCCGGGGAATTTACTCGTCGCGCCTTGGCCGATGGGCGGATGGATCTGACGCAAGTTGAAGTCGCGCCTTGGCCGATGGGCGGATGGATCTGACGCAAGTTGAAGCTTTGGCTGACCTGATTGATGCCGAGACTGAAGCGCAGCGCAAGCAGGCGCAGAGGATACTATCTGGACAGATCGGCCGGAAGGTAGAGGACTGGCGTGCTCGTCTTGTCCGCGCTTCTGCCTTGATCGAGGCAACCATCGACTTTGCTGAGGAAGATGTTCCTGAAGATGTTGTTCCAGAGGTGGTGACGCTCTTAGAAGGTTTGAAGTCAATTTTTGAGACCGAACTCGCAGGTATTGGCGTTGCAGAACGTGTGCGCGAAGGGTTCGAGGTTGCGATCATCGGCAGTCCAAACGCCGGAAAATCGAGTCTTTTGAATGCCTTGGCTGGACGAAAGGCAGCCATTACTTCCGCGATCGCCGGTACCACAAGGGACGTGATTGAGGTTCGGATGGACCTTTTGGGTTTGCCCGTGACTTTCCTTGATACTGCTGGGCTGCGCGACGCCGAGGATGAAGTCGAGCGCATGGGGGTTGCGCTCGCGCGTGAGCGGGCAGCAGGCGCTGACTTGAGGCTTTTATTGGTCGATCCCGGTCAACCGACACCTGATGTGGAATTGGAAGCCAATGACCTTCGAGTTGTTGTGAAGGCGGACTTGTATCCTGAACAGGGCATGATCTGCAGCCTTACAGGTGAGGGTTTGCCGGAGTTGATGGAAAAGATTCATGGCATCCTGTCACAGCGCGCCGCAAGTGCGGGTGTCCTTGTTCGGGATCGGCATCGCCAGGCAATCAAGGATGCAATCAGCGCTTTGGATTTGGTGTTGGGGTCGCTATATGCTCGCACAGACGACTTGGAACTGGTGGCTGAAGATCTGCACCGTGCGCGTCGTGCGCTTGAGCGGTTGGTGGGACGGATCGACATAGAAGACTTGCTCGGGGAAATCTTCTCCAGTTTTTGTATTGGAAAGTGAGATGTTTCACATGAAACATTATGGCGTCATCGTTGTCGGGGGTGGTCATGCCGGGCTGGAGGCTGCGGCTGCGGCTGCGCGACTTGGCGTTGAAACGGCTCTGATCACGTTACGCAAGGATGCGATTGGCGTCATGTCCTGTAACCCCGCAATTGGGGGGCTGGGTAAGGGCCATCTTGTGCGTGAAATCGACGCGCTGGATGGGATCATGGGCGATGCGGCAGACCGTGCCGGAATCCAGTTTCGCATGTTGAACCGGAGCAAGGGCCCCGCTGTGCAGGGGCCGAGGGTTCAGGCGGATCGGGCACTGTATCGTGCAGCTGCACAAGCCGCGGTTGCGCGGCAAGAGCATCTGACTGTCATTGAAGGTGAGGTCGCCGCGCTTCAGTTTTCGTTTGGAAAGGTGACCGGCGTTGCTCTCGCTGATGGCACGAACCTATCGGCACATTCCGTAGTTTTGACGGCAGGGACGTTCCTGAACGGGATAATCCATATCGGTCAAGAGCGGCGGTCTGGCGGTCGAATGGGCGATATGCCTTCGATTCGACTTGCCGAACAACTTGCTGAATTTCCGTTTGTCCGTGGCCGATTGAAGACTGGTACGCCACCGCGGCTGGATGGAAAAACGATAGATTGGGCGCAGCTGGAGAAGCAGGATGGGGACGAAGACCCCGTCATGTTCTCCTTTCTTAATGATCGGCCCTTTGTGCGGCAGGTTTCGTGTGGCATCACGCATACGAACGAAGAAACCCACGAGATCATAAGGAAGAACCTGTCAAAATCTGCCATGTATGGCGGTATGATCGAAGGCGTGGGGCCAAGATACTGCCCCTCGATCGAGGATAAGGTTGTTCGATTTGCGGATAAGACGGGTCACCAAGTTTTCCTGGAACCAGAGGGTTTGGATGACGACACGGTCTATCCGAATGGGATTTCGTCCTCACTGCCGGTAGAGGTGCAAGAGGCCTATGTTCACAGCATCGCAGGTCTTGAACGGGCGCGCATCCTGCAACCCGCCTATGCGATAGAATACGATTATTTTGATCCGCGGGGCCTTCGCCCGACGCTCGAGGTTGAGGCCGTGGATGGCCTATTTTTGGCGGGGCAGATCAATGGGACAACCGGATATGAAGAAGCCGGTGCCCAAGGCCTAGTGGCCGGTTTGAACGCAGCGCGGAAGGCACAAGGCAAAGACGGGGTTCGGTTTGATCGTGAAACGTCATACATTGGCGTAATGATCGACGATCTGGTTACGCGGGGTGTGACGGAGCCGTATCGTATGTTCACGTCTCGGGCAGAGCATCGTCTGCACTTGCGGGCAGACAATGCCGATCAACGCCTTACGCCGATGGGCATAGAGGTAGGCTGTGTGTCGCAAAGGCGGAAGCTCCTTTTTGAACGGCGGCTTGAGGATCTTGGTCGAGCTAAGACCCTCATGTCCGGTCAATTTGTCGGCACGAGTGATTTGCGTAACGCTGGGCTTTCCGTGCCGGCGGATGGAGTCCGCAGGACCGCTTATGATCTTGTCTCATCGCACGGCCTTTCTGCAGCTGATCTTAAACGGCTTGTCCCCGGCCTTGAGGATTGCGGCTCGGAAGCGATAGAGCAGAACATTCGCGATGCGATGTATGCACCCTATATCGAGCGTCAGAAGAGGGAAGCTACCCGGCTCGTTACGGATGGCGCTTTGCCCATTCCGGCAGATTTCAGTTTCGCGGATCTGGGCAGTGTTTCGTCCGAGCTGCGCCTGAAGCTTGAGCGGCTGAAGCCGCGTAGTCTCGCGGAAGCGTCACAGATCGAAGGCATGACACCAGCATGTCTAACTGTCCTTCATGCAAAGATTTCTCGCCAGATCCGGCGGCGTGAGGTTTCGACTCAGTGACGTCTCAAGTTCTCGAAGCGCTCAATGTTTCACGTGAAACACGCGCCATGCTATCGGCTTATGTTGACTTGCTGCTTAAGTGGAATGAGCGTATAAATCTCATTTCTCGAATATCAAAGGATGATGTCTGGAAAAGGCACGTTGAAGATTCAGCCCAGCTTTGTCGCTATGTCCCGCACCGGGTGCAAACCTGGCTGGATTTCGGGAGCGGCGGTGGGCTACCCGGTGTGGTTGTTGCTATACTTCTGTCGGAAAAGAATTTTTTAGGGAAAATGGTCCTTGTGGAGTCCGATCGCAGGAAGGCCGCGTTTCTCCTTGAGGTCTCGAGATGCTTGTCGCTTGGGCTGATCGTCAAAGATGCACGAATTGAGTCGTTGGATCCCATACCGGCAGACGTGATTTCCGCGCGCGCACTGACCAGTCTAGACGCGTTGATAGGGTTGAGCATGCCGCATGTGACGACTAATACACGACTCCTTTTTCCAAAAGGTGCCGGGCACCAAGAAGAGATCGAAGGGGCGCGGCAAAACTGGGCCTTCGACCTTGCACTGCACCGCAGCATGACGGATGATCGCGCCGCGATCGTTGAAATTACTCACCCCCGGCCCATTCGCGAAGGAGGACCATAATGCAGGTCATTGCGCTGGCGAATCAGAAGGGCGGTGTCGGAAAAACGACAACTGCGATCAATCTTGCAGCAGGGCTTGCGGAACTTGGAGCAAGCGTCCTGCTCGTCGACCTTGATCCACAAGGCAACGCCTCTACGGGGCTTGGAATCCCTACGGAAGCGCGAAAACTGACGAGTTTTGATGTTCTTTTGGAGCAGGCGGCCGTTTCTGAGACGATTCAAGCCACAAACATCCCAGGCCTGTCCATCATCCCAGCAAATTCCGATCTGAGCTCGGCAGATATTGATCTTGTTGCAAACGAAAAGCGATCTTTTCTGTTGCGGGATGCGTTGCGGTCTGTTGGTCGGGGTGCGCATGACTTTGATTTTGTGCTAATCGATTGTCCACCATCTCTCTCGGTTTTAACCGTCAATGCGTTGGTGGCGGCGCATTCGGTCTTGGTTCCCTTGCAAAGTGAATTCTTCGCTCTGGAGGGGCTTTCTCAGCTCATGCTGACCATTCGGGATATTCGCCGCCACGCGAACCCGGACTTAAGGATTGAAGGCGTGTTGATGACGATGAGCGATAACCGAAATCGCCTCGCGCAAATGGTAGAGACAGACGCGCGTAGCACGCTTGGTGACCTCGTGTTTGAAACCGTGATTCCGCGGAATGTACGGGTGTCTGAGGCGCCGTCCTTTGCAATGCCCGTACTCAGCTACGATCCTGCGTCCAAAGGGGCTGCGGCCTATCGCAGCCTGGCCAAGGTTGTCGCGAAACGGCATATGGGCGAGCTCCGTATTGCGGAAACTCAAAACCAATAATGAACCCTGAGAGGGCGGATGATGGAACGTAAAGGTCTGGGCCGGGGCTTATCATCGCTCATGGCAGATGTGAACCTGCTCAACAAGCCGCTTGAAAATGAAAATGCGGAGGCGAAGGTTGCGACTCAGTCTTTACCGATTGAATTGATTTCGCCAAACCCGGATCAGCCGCGCCGCGTATTCGACAAGGCTGCGCTCGATGAACTGGCGTCGTCTATTCGGGTCAAGGGGATTATCCAGCCTATTGTCGTTCGGCCTATGGCCAATTCTGGTTATCAGATCGTGGCCGGAGAAAGACGGTGGCGCGCGGCGCAACTCGCACAACTTCACCATGTTCCAGTTGTCATTAGATCGTTTTCTGATGACGAAGTTCTTGAAATAGCGATCATCGAGAACATCCAGCGACAAGAGCTCTCGGCGATTGAGGAGGCCTCGGCGTTCCGGCAATTGATGGAACGGTTTGGTCATACACAAGAGCAGCTGTCCGAAGCTTTGGGCAAGAGCAGAAGTCATATCGCAAACACGGTCCGCCTCTTGAATCTTCCCGAGCCAGTGCAAGACATGGTCCGATCTGGTATTTTGTCCGCGGGTCACGCTCGCGCACTTCTCGGCTCACCTGATCCACATGCAGCAGCCCTTCAGGTCATTGAAAAAGGCCTTTCTGTTCGGGAAACAGAAGAATTCGCACGCAAGGCAGGAGAGCGTAAGGGTGAAAGAAAGCCGCGCAAGGGACAGGAGAAAGACGCTGATACCCGAGCTATTGAGGCGGATCTCACTGCAAACTTAGGGATGTCGGTTGTCATTTCTCATGGCGTTGGCACCGAAGGCGGGAAGGTAGAGTTAATCTATAAGAATCTTGAGCAATTAGACCTTATCTGCCAGCTCCTGTCGTCTTCGCGACGGTCTTAGTTGCCGGTTTGTCAGAGACAGGCAGGAGATCCAATTTTGACAGCACGCTATTCAATAGCATGCGGCCTTCGTCTGTGGTGCGCAGTGTTTGGTCGCGAAGATCGATGAGGTTAAGCGCTTGCAGATAGGCAATCGCATTCTCTGTTACATGGAATCCTGTCTGCTTTCTAAGTCGGTCAAGGGAAACTCCCTCGGCAAGGCGTAAGCCCATAAGCAGCAGCTCTTCGGCTGTTTCCTCCGGTGAGAGTTCGGTACGCTCGGCTTCTGCGTATCCCTTGAGGCCCGCGGAAAGCCATGCCGCAGGGTCTCGCTTCGCCTCTGTCGCCACGCGGCGCCCGGCTGCATCTGTAATTCTGCCGTGAGCACCAGGGCCGACGCCAACGTAATCACCCCCGCGCCAGTAGATCAGATTATGTCGTGACTCATGGCCTGATCTGGCGTGGTTAGAAACCTCATAAGCAGAAAGGTTAGCGCCCGTGGTTAGCTCTTGAGTAATTGCATAAAGCGCAACGCTCCGGGCTTCATCGGGTAGGCCCCGTAATCCTCCGCGCGCGTATCGGTCGCCAAATGCCGTCCCTTCTTCGACTGTCAGTTGATAAAGGGACATGTGGTTCGATCCGATCGCAATCGCCTCCTCCAACTCTCGAGCCCATTGATCCTCAGACTGATCCTGTCGGGCGTAAATGAGATCGAAACTGAAGCGATCAAACTGCCTGGCAGCGGCATCAATAGCCCTGAGGGCTGTCTTAACATCGTGGAGCCGCCCAAGCCTGCGCAGATCGTCATCCCGCAACGCTTGAACGCCGAGGGAAACGCGGTTTACGCCGGCTAATCGCAACGAGCGGAACTTTTCTGCTTCGGCTGACGAAGGGTTCGCCTCGAGTGTGATTTCGATATCATTCGAGGGGCGCCAAAGCCGGGTCGCTTCAAAAATTACGCGCTCGACAAGCGACGGTGACATGAGTGAGGGTGTGCCCCCACCAAAGAAGATACTCGACAGCACTCGCCCTTCGGTCAGCGCATGATAGCGGCGCAGTTCACGCCGCAACGCTTCTTCCCAAATTTCCTCATCCTGCTGGCCTGCGACGTGGCTGTTAAAGTCGCAGTAAGGGCATTTGGATTGACAGAATGGCCAGTGAACATAAAGGCCGAATCCCGCGATCTGCCAAGGGCTAAGCTCCAGAATCGTAGACTCCCGCTTTCGAGCGCCTGAGTGTTTCACGTGAAACAACCCTCGATCAGCTTCTGAAGCGCTACAGATCGGTGACTGATCCGGTTCTTCTCGCTGGGGTCCATTTCAGCAAAGGTCACAATTTGTCCTTCCGGCTGAAACATGGGATCGTAACCATGGCCAGATGCCCCACGCTTGGGCCAGACCAATTGCCCCCACACCTCGCCCTCAAAGGCTTCCTCATGGCCGTCTGGCCAAGCCAAGACGAGTGTACAGCAAAACCGCGCGCGGAGCGACGGATTCCCGGCGGAAGCGCAAACAGCGTCCCATGTCTTTTCCATCGCTAAATCAAAATTGCGCCCTGTGGGTGTCTGTGCCCAATCCGCCGTGTAGACACCCGGCGCACCGTTCAATGCATCAACGCAAATGCCGGAGTCATCCGCCAAAGCGGGCAGGCCAGATGCCTGCGCTGCTGCATGGGCCTTGATCCGCGCATTACCAAGAAAGGTAGTTTCAGTTTCCTCTGGCTCTGGCAGACCAAGATCACCTGCGGATGTGACCTCAATTCCCCGGTGCGCAAGAAGCGCGCGCATTTCTTCCAGCTTTCCGGCATTGTGTGTGGCAAACAGAAGCTTTGGGCCGGTCAGTTTACGCATGTCAGCCCCCAACAGCCCTGCGTTGTGCGTCAACCAACGCCGCATTACCGGCCGCAGCCAGTTCCAGAAGGTCCAGCATCTCTTGTCGAGAGAAGGTTGCACCTTCTGCCGACATTTGCACTTCGATCAGGCGGCCCTTGCCAGTCATCACAAAGTTACCATCCGTGCCTGCAACAGAATCTTCCGCATAATCGAGGTCGAGTACAGGCACGCCCGCATAAATCCCGCAGGATACCGCTGCCACATGGTCAACGATCGGATCGCTCGTAATGACTCCTGCCGAAAGCAACCTGTTGACGGCCAGCCGAAGCGCGACCCAGCCCCCGGTGATCGCAGCGCAGCGCGTGCCGCCGTCCGCCTGGATTACATCGCAATCCACAACAATCTGCCGTTCACCCAAAGCGCTACGATCTACTCCGGCACGTAGGGAACGACCTATAAGTCTCTGAATTTCCTGCGTTCTTCCGCCTTGCTTCCCAGAAACCGCCTCGCGCTTGGTGCGCGATGTGGTGGCCCGCGGCAGCATTCCATACTCCGCAGTCACCCAGCCTAAACCGGTGTTTTTGAGGAATGGCGGCGGTTTATCCTCGATCGTGGCGGAGCACAGCACATGCGTCCCCCCCATTCTGATCAAGCAGGACCCTTCCGCATGGGTCATCACACCTGCTTCGATGGAAATGCTGCGAAGTTCGTCTATCTTCCGGCCAGAGGGGCGCATCTTTCAGTCCTTTTCGAGCTTTCGGGCAGATATGCCCCGAGACGCTAGCTATGCAACCCCGATTGACGTCCTCACTGGCGCGAATAATCTGTCCCCGCAGGGCAAGAGTTCAATGAAAAACGAAGGTTCGCATATTCTAACAGAATTGAACGATCGGTCGAAAGAAGTCTTTCGCCGGGTCGTCGAAAGCTATCTGACCTCGGGCGATCCCGTCGGGTCGCGCACTTCCCGACTCAGCTTGGCCTGCGGATGTTCGTGGACAGTCTTTTGGAGGTGGGAACCGTCTCGGTCGAAGATCGGCAAAGGATTGATTCCACTCTCGACCCGTCAGAGCAGGATGTGACCAGCTTGCTGGATCATGTCGGCGCGGCTCTTTCCGGGATCACCATGGGTGCAAGCCTTGTGCTGGCCCCCAAGCACGAAGCTCCCATCCGGCACATCGAATTTGTCAGCTTGTCGCCCGAGCGTGCTTTGGTCGTGCTGGTTCTGGCCGATGGTCAGGTTGAAAACCGCCTCTTTACTCCGCCCCCCGGCCAGACGCCTTCGTCAATGCGTGAGGCCGCGAATTTCCTGAACGCCTTGGCCGAGGGGAAGACGCTGTCAGACTTGCGGCGGACGGTGGCGCAAGACATCACGCGCCGTCGGCAAGAGATAGATAGTCTTGCCCGTGATCTGGTCGAAAGCGGTTTGGCCGTCTGGCAGGACAAAGGCGAAAGATCAGAGCGGCTGATCGTGCGCGGGCGCGCGAATCTGCTGAACCCGGCCGCGGAAGAGACCGAAATCGAACGAATCCGCGTGCTTTTCGATGATCTGGAACGCAAGCGTGACATCGCCGAATTCCTTGATCTGACCGAGGCGGGCGATGGTGTGCGCATTTTTATTGGGTCTGAGAATAAACTCTTCTCACTTTCGGGTTCCTCTCTGGTCGTCTCTCCATATATGAACGCTGATCGCAAGATCATCGGCGCCATCGGCGTGATCGGTCCGACGCGGCTCAACTACGGGCGCATCGTTCCTATCGTCGACTACACGGCGCAGCTTGTCGGGCGGATACTGTCCGAACGCGGCAAGGCGTGATCAGCACGAAGAGAAGGCAAGGAAAGAAAGAATGGCTCAGGAAAACCCGCTCCCCGAAGAGCTTGCAGGTCAGGATGGCGCGCCAGAAGATTTCATCGATGCCGATGAGCTCGCCGCCCTGCGTGCCGAGCGTGACGATTTCCGCGACCGTTACGTCCGGGCATTGGCCGAGGCTGAAAACACGCGCAAAAGGGCCGAAAGAGACCGGCGCGAGGCGGAGCAATATGGCAGTACGCGGCTCGCCCGGGACCTTTTGCCCGTTTACGACAATCTGAAGCGCGCGCTTGAGGCTGCGAATGACGAAACGCGGGCGCAGGCAGCGGCGCTTATCGAAGGCGTGGAACTTACCCTGCGGGAACTGACCAATGTGATGACCCGGCATGGGATCACAGTGATTAGCCCATCTGCCGGCGATGCTTTTGACGCACAGCTTCACCAGGCGATGTTCGAAGCACCGGTGCCGGGGACAAAGGCCGGGGCGATCATTCAGGTTATGGCCGAAGGCTTCCTGCTGCATGATCGACTGTTGCGCCCGGCGCAAGTGGGCGTGTCGTCCAATACCGGCGGCTAAAGTCGCCCCGCCTGCGGGGTGCGGCGGCCAGCTTTTCCTTCAGCGCATAGACGAGTTTCAGCGCCTCCATCGGGCTAAGCTCATCGGGGTGAATGTCGCGTAGTACAGCCTCCACTTCTGAAGGTTTTGGCGCCGATTTCGGAGTCTGTGGTGGCGGTGCGAGCCGAAAAAGGGGCAAATCATCAATCAGCGCCGTTTGCTTTCCGCCTTCACGCTCACCTTTCTCCAACGCTTCCAGAACATGCAAGCCTGCAAGGCGCGCAACCTGCACGCCATAGCTGCGGTCAGCGGCCCCTTTGCGCACCTCGTGCAGAAAGATGACGTCGCCTTCCCATTCCTTGACCGCCACGGTTGCATTTTCCACGCCTGACAGTTTTCCGGCCAGGGCGGTCATTTCATGGTAATGCGTCGCAAAAAGCGCTCGGCAACGGTTTGCCTCGTGCAGATGTTCCAGCGTGGCCCAAGCAATGGAAAGACCGTCGTAAGTAGCTGTTCCGCGACCGATTTCGTCAAGGATCACCAGCGCGCGGTCATCAGCTTGGTTGAGGATGGCGGCAGTTTCCACCATCTCTACCATGAAGGTGGACCGGCCGCGTGCCAGATCATCTGCAGCCCCTACCCGGCTGAATAACTGACTTACCAAACCCAGACGTGCGCGGGCGGCAGGCACGAAAGAGCCTGCCTGTGCCAAGAGGGCAATCAGCGCATTCTGGCGCAAGAAGGTGGATTTCCCCGCCATATTCGGCCCGGTCAAAAGCCAAATGGCCGGGGTGTCGCCGCTGCTTAGATGGCAGTCATTTGCCACGAAGCTCGCCCCACCTTGGCGGCGAAGGGCGCGTTCGACAACCGGATGCCGCCCTGCCTCCACCTCGAAGGCATGCGAATTGTCCACCTTCGGCTCACACCAGTTTTCCGCAACCGCCAGGTCAGCAAAGGCAGCACACAGGTCTAGCTCTGCAAGCGCGCGTGCTGCCGTTCCGATTGGTCCAGCCTCCCCTAGAATAGCTTGACGCAGCGTCTCGAAATGCCGCTTTTCAAGCTCTAGCGCATGACCTGCGGCATTCAGGATCCGGGTTTCAATCTCGGACAACGGAAGGGTGGTGAAGCGTACCTGCCCCGCCGTCGTTTGGCGGTGAATGAACGTGTCAGAGAGAGGGGGCGACAGCATCCGTTCGGCATGAGTTGCAGTCGTTTCGATAAAATAGCCTAGAACATTGTTATGCTTGATCTTGAGGCTTTGGATGCCAGTCTGCGCGATGTATTCCGCCTGCATCCGCGCAATCACCCCACGGCCTTCGTCACGCAGGGCGCGTGTCTCATCCAGTTCCCTGTCATGGCTGGGTGCAACAAATCCACCATCTCGGGCAAGAAGCGGCGGCTCATCCACCAAGGCGCGGTCCAAAAGGTCGATCAGTGCTCCATGCCCGCCAAGCTGCCCTGCCGCTTCGGCCAGAATGGCGGGCGGGTCTTGCAAAAGGTCCTGAACAACTTTGGCCTGTCTTAGACCTGCGCGGATAGCTGTCATATCGCGCGGTCCACCTCGATCCAATGCAAGTCGGGAAAGCGCCCGGTCCATATCTGACACGCGGCGCAACGCATCGCGGAGCGCGTCACGGAGCGCGGGACGGTCCACCAGAAACCGCACAGCTTCCAGCCTTCCATGGATCACCTGAAGATCACACGATGGGGCAGAAAGCCGCCGATCCAGAAGCCGCGCGCCAGCGGCGGTCACGGTTCGGTCCACCGCTGCGATCAGCGATCCATCCCGACCACCCGAAAGCGCCTGAGCAATTTCCAGATTGCGGCGCGTGGCAGGGTCGATCTGCATGGTGCCGCCCGCCGCCTCGCGCTGCGGTGCACGCAAAAGGGGAAGCCTTCCCCTCTGGGTCAGGTCCAGATAGTCGACCAATCCGCCCATGGCCGAAATCTCGGCCCGGCCAAACTGGCCAAAGGCATCCAGCGATCCTACGCTGAACAGCGCGCAAAGCCGCTTTTCCCCGCCACTGGAATCGAAGCTGCCACGAGAACGCGGGGTCATGGAAATGCCCAAGTCACCTGCTATTGTGGACAGATCAGCCTCGCGCGCTTCGCTGACCAAAAGTTCGCGTGGTGTCAGTTTGGCGAGTTCAGGTGCAAGCCGTGACAGCGGGCAAGCCATGACCCGGAATTCCCCAGTAGAGATATCGGCCCAAGCCAAGGCGCCTTCGTCGCGAACGTCGCTCCATGCGGCTAGGAAGTTGTGCCGCCGTGCCTCCAAAAGGGCGTCCTCTGTTAGCGTCCCTGGGGTGACAACACGCACCACATCCCGCGCAACGACCGCCTTTGATCCACGTTTTTTCGCCTCTGCCGGGTCTTCCAACTGTTCGGCAATAGCGACGCGAAACCCTTTTCGAATGAGCGTTAGAAGGTAGCCTTCCGCAGCATGGACTGGCACGCCGCACATTGGGATTGGCTCTCCTAAATGCAGCCCACGTTTTGTGAGAGCAATATCAAGCGCTTCTGAGGCTGCCACGGCATCGTCAAAGAACATCTCATAGAAGTCGCCCATGCGATAGAACAGAAGCGCCCCGGGATTGGCCTTCTTCACCTCAAGATACTGCGCCATCATTGGCGTAACGGCTGCGTCTGTGCTGCTCAAACCCTGCTCCCCCGGCTCGCAGATAGACCCTACAAAAGCCCACTGTTCAGTAAAAGACCTATCGGGCGATGGATCTTGGCCAGTGTGCTGCTAAACTAAAGAAAACGAGAGATGGTGTCCCGTTGCGCAACCGGATCGATTTCAGTCTGACGCCAGATGCGCTTTTCCTTGATCCTGTTGATGACGAAGGATTGCGCTTTTTGGTTGCTCCGGAATTCATCTGGAGAGAGCGAGATGCTGCCCGGATTGAAGGATTTTCAATCTCTGCGTATCCCGTGATACGGCGGAAAACAGAGCAGTTTCTGCGTTTTACCCGTAGTCACAAGACTTTTCGTCGGGTGATTGAGTTCAATACGCTTCCGGTTCTCTTGGAGGAGGCAAGTTTTCGGAAATCCTTCGCAATCGCAAAAGGAAAGTGTGTCCTTTCGGGAGCCTCTGGCTTTCGGTTGATGAACCGCTACTGTTGGGAAAACGAGGGTGCAGCGGATGATCCGGAAAGCCGCCTCGTCGCCTATTTTCACGAACGTCAGACCCGTGATGGCCGTTTCTCTTTTCCTGTGGAACAAGGCCCACTGTCATCGGCAACGATTTTTGCTCTGCAGTGCCGCAATACATTCAACTACTTTCACTTTGTCACGGAAACGCTGCCGCATCTGTGCTTGCTGGACGACCTGACATTTCGTGGGCAAATTCACATCAACCACCCCAATGCACCGGAAAAGACCCGTAGCTTTGCTATGGATCTGATCCGAGCGTTATTTCCTGAAATTGCGGAGCAGGTTAGATTTCAACAAGCACCGCAGGATTATGACAGGGTCCTTTCGAGCTTCAATCTGATCAATAGCTACTATCATTTACCTTCTGACATCGTTGGCAGTGTCGATGGCCTCGCTCCATCGGATGCCATGTGGAAAGGCACTGTGGCGACCCGTTCGTCACAAGCGGTCTTATCGATGAACAGTGTCGACACATGCCTTTTTCGGCTGCGCGACCGTGCTCTCAGGGCTGTCGCAAGCCGAGATGTAAGCCATCTGCCGCGACGATTTTATGTTGCACGTAGGCCGGATCAGTCTCGTCGTCGTCCCTTGAAAGGTGAGGAGGCGTTGATGGATCTTTTGAAGGCCTTCGGCTTTCAAAAGATCCATTTCGAAGACTATACTCCCTTGGACCAGATTGCCTTGATGGCTGGTGCAGAGGTCATGGTCTCTGTTCATGGGGCAGGCTTTGCCAACATGCTTTTTGCAAACACCCAGGCGTTGATTATCGAAATCGGCTCGCTGCAAACGGCTGTTCATCGTTGGGGCGATTTCTGGCCAATCGCTCACGTCGCAGGTTGCAGGTATCTTTCCTTCTTTGCCGATCACGATATGCCCGATCCGCTGCAAGATCCTGATTTTGCGACAGATGGTATCGTTCCTGTGGCACTGTCTGATTTCGGCATAGGGCGGTTGGCTGCGTTTCTTGCTGCAAGCCTTGGCCACGCACCACGGTTAGATCGGCCCGATGCCGTCGCGGAACTGATGAGGCAATTGATACGGTCGGAACAGACCCTTGCAGCGGAAAAACTTGTGCATGTGCACCAAGACGTGATGCAAGAAGACGCTGCTTTTTTGTCGGCAAAAGCTGAACTACACCGCGCGCGGGGTGAAAGCCATGCCGAGCTTTTGGCACTCCTGTCCGCTTGGGAAGCCAATCGGAGTCAATGGCAAACTCTGACGCAGATCCTGTGGTGCGCGCGCAAAGTAGAACGCCACGACATTCTGCGCTGGGCAGCGAATACGCTTGCGGAAAGTTTTCCGGATCAGTGCCTGTCTTTGGTCAAAACGCGCCCTTGGCTGCGGGACTTTCTTTGAAATCCGCCGAAGTTGAATGCGACCTGCAGCCGTCAGATGGCGGATTGTGCGGTTGTTTGCGCCTCGCTATGACGGGCGGGCAAATCAGAAGGAACATATTGGCCCATGTCCCTGCCCAAAACTCCGAACACCCGCGTTACTCCAGAAGAGGCGCTGTCCTATCACCTGGAGCCTTACCCCGGCAAATATGATGTGGTGGCGTCGACGCCTATGGCCACACAGCGTGATTTGTCTTTAGCCTATTCCCCCGGCGTAGCCGTGCCAGTTCAGGCCATCGCTGATGATCCCGCCACGGCTTATGACTATACGGTCAAGGGCAATATGGTCGCCGTCATTTCGAATGGCACGGCGATCCTCGGCATGGGCAACCTTGGCGCACTCGCTTCCAAGCCGGTGATGGAAGGCAAGGCGGTTCTGTTCAAACGCTTTGCCGATGTAAATGCCATAGATATCGAACTGGATACTGAAGACCCAGATGAGATCATCAAGGCGGTCTCCCTTATGGGGCCGACCTTTGGGGGCATCAATCTTGAGGACATCAAGGCGCCGGAGTGTTTCATTATCGAAAGCCGGCTGAAAGAGATCATGGATATTCCGGTCTTCCATGATGACCAGCACGGAACGGCGGTGATCTGTGCGGCGGGCTTGATCAATGCGCTGGAGCTTTCGGGCAAAAAGATCGAAGAGTGCCGGATCGTTCTGAATGGCGCGGGTGCGGCGGGCATTGCCTGTCTTGAACTGCTGAAATCCATGGGCGCCCGTCCACAGAACTGCATCATGTGCGATACCAAGGGCGTGGTCTATCAGGGCCGGACTGAAGGCATGAATCAATGGAAATCCGCCCATGCCGCCAATACGCCCCTGCGTACCTTGGAAGAGGCGATGCGTGGCGCGGATGTGTTCCTCGGCGTTTCGGCCAAAGGGGCAGTCACCCCTGAAATGGTTGCCAGCATGGCAGAAAATCCTGTCATCTTTGCCATGGCGAACCCAGATCCCGAAATCACGCCCGAGGAAGCGCACGAGGTGCGCCCCGATGCGATCGTAGCCACAGGGCGCAGCGATTACCCCAATCAGGTCAACAACGTTCTTGGCTTCCCCTATCTGTTCCGCGGTGCGCTGGACATCCATGCCCGCGCGATCAATGACGAGATGAAGATCGCCTGTGCCCATGCCCTTGCCCGCCTTGCGCGCGAGGATGTGCCTGACGAAGTGGCCATGGCTTACGGGCGCAAGCTTTCCTTCGGGCGGGATTACATCATTCCCACGCCATTTGACCCGCGGCTGATTCATGTAATTCCGCCAGCAGTGGCTAAGGCAGGAATGGATACCGGTGTGGCCCGCCGCCCGATTATTGACCTAAAGGCTTATGAGCAGGCGCTGAAAAGCCGGATGGACCCAACGGCTTCGATCTTGCAGGGCATCCATGCGCGCGCCCGTCAAGCACAGGCGCGCATGATCTTTGCCGAAGGTGACGATCCGCGCGTCCTGCGCGCTGCTGTCGCCTATCAGCGCGCCGGTTTGGGCCGCGCGCTTGTGGTGGGTCGTGATACGGATGTGCGGGAGAAGCTGGAAGCCGCAGGGCTAGCTGATGCCGTGCGTGAATTGGAAGTGGTGAATGCCGCCAATACTCGGCACTTGGACGCCTACAAGGATTTCCTCTATCGCCGCCTGCAACGCCAAGGGCATGACCGTGAGGATATCCACCGCCTTGCCGCGCGAGACAGGCATGTCTTTGCGTCGCTCATGCTCGCCCATGGTCATGGCGATGGCTTGGTCACCGGGGCAACGCGCAAATCGGCTCATGTGCTGTCGCTCATCAACCATGTCTTTGACGCGACCCCGCAGGATGGCGCGGTGGGTGTGACGGCACTGTTGCACAAGGGGCGCATCATCCTGATCGGCGATACGCTGGTGCAGGAATGGCCGGATGAGAATGATCTGGCCACCATTGCCACCCGCGCCGCCGGTGTGGCCCGCAACCTTGGGCTAGAGCCCCGTGTCGCCTTTGTCAGCTTCTCTACTTTCGGTTACCCGGTCAGCGAACGTGCAACCAAGATGCATCGCGCGCCGTTGGTTCTGGATGAGCGCAACGTCGATTTCGAATATGATGGTGAAATGACCGTCGATGTCGCGCTGAACCCCGAGGTGATGAAAAACTACCCCTTCTGCCGTCTGACCGGGCCCGCGAATATCCTTGTTGTGCCGGCGCGCCATTCGGCATCCATCTCGGTCAAGCTGATGCAGGAAATGGCAGGAGCAACAGTGATCGGGCCAATTCTGACCGGTGTGAAAAAGCCGATCCAGATCTGTTCCACCAATTCTACGGTGAACGACATTCTGAATATGGCGGTGATGGCTGCCTGCAAAGTGGGCTGATGCCACCCGCGAACCATATGAGAGAGGGCGCGCCACGGCGCGCCCTTTTGGTGTTGGGTGAGGGCTGAAATCAGCCCTTCTTTGCCACCCGTGCGTTGCGCGTGGCAATCAGTTTCAGGCGCAGCGCATTCAGCCGGATGAAGCCTGCGGCGTCCTTCTGGTCATAGGCGCCCGTCCTTCTGGTCATAGGCGCCTGCATCCTCTTCAAAGGTCACATGCTTTTCGGAATACAGGGAGTGGTCCGACCAACGGCCAACACAGGACGCAAGGCCCTTGTAAAGCTTCAATCGCACCGTGCCTGTCACATGCTCTTGGCTCTTGTCGATCAGCGCCTGAAGCATCTCGCGTTCCGGGCTGAACCAGAAGCCATTGTAGATCAGTTCCGCATAGCGCGGCATGATCGAATCCTTCAGATGGCCCGCGCCCGCATCCAGAGTGATCTGTTCGATCCCGCGATGCGCCTCCAGCAGGATAGTGCCGCCGGGCGTTTCATAAATGCCGCGCGACTTCATGCCCACAAAGCGGTTTTCCACGAAATCCAGCCGACCGATCCCATGCCGCCCGCCATATTCGTTCAGCTTGGTCAGGATGGTGGCAGGGCTCATCGCCTCGCCATTGATCGCCACGGCATCGCCTTTCTCAAAGGTCACCTCGATGAATTCGGGTGTATCTGGCGCATCTTCCGGGCTGACGGTGCGCTGATAGACGTAATCAGGCGCAGCCTCTGCCGGGTTTTCCAGCGCCTTGCCTTCGCTTGAGGTGTGCAGAAGGTTTGCGTCGACAGAGAAAGGTGCCTCGCCCCGCTTGTCCTTGGCGATCGGAATCTGGTTCGCTTCGGCAAATTCGATCAGCTTGGTGCGGCTGGTCAGATCCCATTCCCGCCACGGTGCGATCACGCGGATCGATGGGTCAAGTGCATAGGCCGAAAGTTCGAACCGAACCTGATCGTTGCCCTTTCCAGTTGCGCCATGGGCAACCGCATCTGCCCCGTGGCGATGCGCAATCTCGACCAGATGCTTGGAAATCAGCGGCCGCGCGATCGAGGTGCCAAGGAGGTAAAGCCCCTCGTACACCGCATTGGCGCGGAACATCGGAAAGACGAAATCGCGTACAAATTCTTCGCGCACATCGACGATATGGATGTTCTCGCGCTTGATCCCCAGCATCTCGGCCTTGGCGCGGGCGGGTTCCAGTTCCTCCCCCTGCCCCAGATCGGCGGTAAAGGTAATGACCTCGCAGCCGTATTCGGTCTGTAGCCATTTCAAGATGATCGACGTGTCCAACCCGCCGGAATAGGCAAGGACGACTTTCTTGGGCTTGGGGGTAGAGGAATTGGGCATCTGGCACGCTCCCTGCGGTTTCGCGCGGGCATAAGGCGAATTCCGGAAAAGGGCAAGAAACAGGGCGTATCCGTTACAATGCGACGCACGGCTTGCCAAAGCTGTGCCACTCGGCAATCTGGCGCGATGAAAGATTTTGTCACAGAGGCCCGAGAGGCCACGGAAGCCCTGCGCGACCTCTTCGAGGCGACGCCGTTGCAGCGCAACGATCACTTGTCAGATCGCTTCGGCGCGAACATCTGGCTCAAGCGCGAAGATCTAACACCAGTGCGCAGTTACAAGTTGAGGGGCGCATTTACCGCGCTGCGCAAGTTCCGTCAGGCGAATCCTGGGCAGGGTCATTTTGTTTGTGCGAGTGCCGGCAATCACGCCCAAGGTGTAGCCTTTGCGTGCCGGCATTTCGGGGTGCGGGGTACGATCTTCATGCCGGTGACCACGCCGCAGCAAAAGATCGACAAGACCCGGATGTTCGGTGCTGCGCAGGTCGAAATCGTACTGACCGGCGATTACTTTGACCAGACGCTCGCCGCGGCCAAGGCTTTCTGTGCGGAACGGGGCGCTCATTTCCTTTCGCCTTTTGATGATGAAGACGTGATTCTTGGCCAAGCGACAGTAGGTGTGGAACTCCTCGATCAACTTGGTCGGTCGCCTGACCTTGTGATCCTGCCTGTGGGTGGGGGCGGCTTGTCCTCGGGGGTAACCCGTTATTTGCGCGCGGTGGATCCGGGGATCGATTTCCGCTTTGTCGAGCCGTTGGGCGGTGCTTCGCTGCGCGCGGCTTTGCGTGCAGGCGGGCCGGATACGCTTGCACAGGTTAACAGCTTTGTGGATGGCGCTGCCGTCGCGCGTTTGGGGGACAAGACGTTCAGCTATTTGAGCTGGATCGACCAAGAAGATGTTCTGATCGCTCCCGAAGACCGGATCTGCATCACCATGCTGGAGATGTTGAACGTGGAGGGCATCGTTCTGGAACCCGCAGGCGCACTTTCGGTGGATGTACTGGCCGATCTATCCGATGCGATTCGTGGCAGGACGGTGGTTTGTGTGACGTCTGGCGGGAATTTTGATTTCGAGCGACTGCCCGAAGTAAAAGAACGCGCGCAACGCTTCGCCGGATTGAAGAAGTATTTCATCCTGCGGATGCCACAGCGCCCAGGAGCCCTGCGGGAATTTCTGGCCATGCTTGGCCCCGATGACGATGTGGCGCGTTTTGAGTATCTCAAAAAGTCTGCGCGCAACTTTGGGTCTGTTCTCATCGGGATCGAGACGAAGTCACCTGAAAACTTCACAGCGCTTTTCGCGAAACTGGATGCTGCATCCTTCCCGTATAGAGATATCACGAATGATGGAATCCTGTCTGAATTCCTGATCTAGGCAGCGGATACAGAAATACTGCGCAGTAGTTCGGCACGCGTCTCGCGATATATTCTTTTTAGACCATCAAGGCTTGCTGTCGTCACGCCTGCCGCAATGTCCCGCTCTGCCTGCTGGCATGCTTGCGCAAAACTTGCGAGACCAATATTGACCGCGCTTCCTTTTAGAAAGTGCAAGACACGGGCCATTTCGATGGCAGGCATCCGTGCATCGATTGTAGCCATCATTGCATCCGTCTCCTCCAGGAACACAGAAAGGATTGCGAGGAAGTCTTCCTCACCAATTTCGTAGCGCAGGTTGTCGACCCGGTTCCAATCTACCATCGCAGGCTCCACTTATTCCTATTGAGGACATCAACAGGCCAAGCGTCACCGTGGTGCAAAACTGTTCCCACCCTGTGCCGCACGCAGGGCAAGAAAAAGACAATCGTGAAGAATGCCATCTTTCGCATTTTGTGAAGGAATCGCGAATCATATGGTGCCATGCCAGGGACCAAGACCACATCTCTTAGCCAATGCCGCTTCGGGTCATCACTCGATGCAGCTTGCGATGGCTTGCGGCCGTCGATCCTCTTGGTCGATGACAGCCGCGCGCAAAGAATGATGCTGCGTCTTGTTCTGCAGCGATGGGGCTATGACGTGACAGAGGCTGCTTCGGGCGAAGAGGCGGTAATGGCCTGCCAGACCCGGCATTTCGACATCATCCTGTCGGACTGGATGATGGAAGGCATGTCTGGACTTGATCTGTGCCGCCTTTTGCGGGCGCTGGCGTCGGAACGCTATTCCTATTTCATCTTGCTCACGTCCAAATCCGAAAAGGCCGAGGTGGCTAAAGGATTGGAGGCGGGCGCCGATGATTTCCTGACAAAGCCGGTATCGAATGACGAATTGCGGGCGCGTCTGCGTGCAGGGGAACGGATCGTGTCGATGCATGGGGCGGTTATGGAAAACAACCGACTCCTTGGCTCTGCCCTATCGGAACTGACCAATCTTTATGAAAATCTTGACCGCGATCTGGTGGCCGCCCGTGCTGTGCAGCAAACCTTCATGCGCCAGCGCCAAGCCAACGTCCCGGGGGCTGAAATTTCGATCCTGTTTCGGTCCTCCGGTCATGTTGGCGGGGATCTTGTCGGATGGTTTGGGGTGAACTCTTCCTCACTCATCCTTTATTCTATCGATGTCTCCGGCCACGGTGTCGCTTCTGCCATGCTCTCGGCAAGACTCGCTGGTATGCTTTCAGCGGCTGCGCCGGAACGGAATGCCGCGCTTGTTCTTGGCAGTCATGCCCGCCGGGAAACATGGCTGCCAGAGGAGGTGGCGAAACGCTTCAACCACATTCTCTTGGAGGAACTGCAGGTCGATCAGTACATGACCATGGCCTATGCACAGGTTGATCTTGCTTCTGGTCGGGGGCGACTGGTGCAGGCAGGCCATCCTCACCCGTTGATCCTGCGTGCCTCAGGTGGTGTAGACCGGCTTGGCCATGGTGGCCCCCCTATCGGGCTTTTGCCTGATGTTGCCTATGATGGTGTGGAATTCAGCCTTTTCCCCGGTGATCGGCTTTTTCTCACGACGGATGGCATCACCGAATGCCCTTCCTCTGATGGAGTGGAGTTGGGTGAGGATGGTTTGATCCGGATGATTGCCCCGAGCCAGATGCTGCAGGGAAGCGCCTTCCTTGATGCGCTGATCTGGGATTTGGCTGCACATCATGGGTCAGAGGATTTTCCCGACGATGTCTCTGGCTTGATCCTTGATTACCGCGGCCCACCCTTGCGACGCTGACCCAGATGCCTCGCCAAAAACGCCCGGTCACCTTCCACGCCCAAAAGGTCCAAGGCATCGAAGGCATCCAGCCAGACCGCCGTATGCCCAGCCTCGGTCGGGTCTGACAGGCGCAAGACGGGCTGAGCAAGGTAGATCGTGCAAATCTTCTCGGCCCATTTGTTGTATTCTGGCATAAAGGTAAAGCGGCGATAGGCCCCTAAACGGCGCTGGATGCTGATGCGCCAACCCGTTTCTTCGAACACTTCGCGGTGAAGCGCAGGGATCGGATGCTCGCCGGGGTCTATCCCGCCACCGGGGAGTTGCAGTTCAGGCTTGGGTTCGGCCTGATGGGTCGCCAGAAGGCTGGACCCTTGCAGGATGATGGCGTAAACGCCCGGTCTTGGCCTGTAGCTTTGCCCGGTCTTGACCGGCTCGCCATAGCGTCGCATTCACCCTGCCTCTTGGTCAGAAGGTTGCCCTGACTATATAGGCGCGATATGCCAGTTCTGGCTCTTCAAGGAAACCCCGTCATGTCCGGCCCCAAAATCGCATGGGACGATACCGTCCTGCCGTTTCAGCTTGACCGTTCCGATATCCGTGGCCGCGTGGTGCGGCTCGACGGCGTGCTGGAGCAAGTGCTGAAACAGCACAGCTACCCCCCACAGATCGAGGCGCTGGTGGCCGAAATGGCGCTGCTGACCGCGCTTATGGGTCAGGCCATCAAGCTGCGCTGGAAACTCAGCCTTCAGGTTCGGGGCAAGGGTGCCGCGCGGCTGATCGCGACCGATTACTATGGCCCGCAGGAAGACGGGCAGCCCGCGCGCATCCGCGCCTATGCCAGTTTCGATGCCGACCGTCTGGACCCCGGCGCTTCGCCCTTTAGCCAGATCGGCGAGGGCTATTTTGCCGTGATGCTAGATCAGGGCGAGGGGATGCTGCCCTATCAAGGTTTCACGCCCATCGCGGGGGGTTCGCTTTCCGCCTGTGCAGAGACGTATTTTGCACAGTCTGAGCAGTTGCCAACCCGCTTTGCCCTGACCTTTGGCCGTTCCAGCGAGCCGGGTCGGGGGGAGCATTGGCGCGGTGGTGGCGTGATGTTGCAGCACATGCCCCGCGTGGGTGGTGGCGTGGCCGCCGAGATCGGATCAGGCGAAGGCGGGCTTCTGAGTCATGTCGACATCCTTTCCGGGGATGAAGGCGAAAACTGGACTCGGGCCAATCTGCTTTTGGATACGGTGGAAGAGATGGAGTTGATCGGCCCGCAGGTTACGCCTTCAGACTTGCTGATCCGGTTGTTTCATGAAGAAGGCCCGCGCGTCTATGATGCGCAGGCGATCCGCTTTGGCTGCTCCTGCTCGGAAGAAAAGGTACGCCAGACCATGTCGATCTACAGTCAGAAGGACATCGCCAAGATGACCACACCAAAGGGTGTGGTGACTGCAGATTGCCAGTTCTGCGGCGCACATTATGAAATGGACCCCAAGACACTGGGGTTCGAGGCGCAGAATGACTGAGGTGGATCGCTTGTTGGATGCGCTTCGGCGCCCGGCGGGCGATTCATCTGACTTTGACCTGAACCCCGGCATTCAGTTGCCTAAGGCCCGGGTGTTGCGCCCGGCTGCCGTTCTGATCCCCATTTGGCTGCGGGAGGGCGGTGCGCGGCTGATCCTGACCAAACGGGCATCGCATCTGAAACATCACCCCGGACAGATCGCCTTTCCCGGCGGCAAGGTGGATGAAGGGGATTCCTCTGTTGCGGCCGCGGCGCTGCGCGAAGCGCGCGAAGAGATCGGCCTGCCTGCTGCGCAGGTAGAGATTCTGGGCCACTTGCCGATCCACGAAACGGTGACTTCCTTTACGATTACCCCTGTTTTGGGCCTTGTTAGAGACGATTTCTATCCTGTTCCAGAGGCGGGCGAGGTGGAGGAGGTCTTTACTGTTCCGCTGGCTCATGTGCTGAACCGTCAGGCTTATGTGATCGAGCGTCGGCGCTGGATCGGGCAGTGGCGGCGCTATTATGCGGTTCCCTATGGCCCCTATTACATCTGGGGGGCGACAGCCCGTATCCTGCGCGGCTTGGCCGAACGGGTGGCGCAATGAAGCTTTCGGGCGCGTGGCTGAACCATCCCGGCACGCAGGCGCTCTGCCGCGCGCTGGAGGCGGAGGGATTTCGCGCGCTGTTCGTGGGCGGTTGCGTGCGCAATGCGCTGATGGGGCTGGACGTTTCGGATATCGACATTTCCACCGATGCGCGGCCCGGAACCGTTACGAAAATTGCCGAAAAGGCCGGATTCAAGGCGGTGCCGACAGGCGTGGATCATGGCACGGTCACGATCATCGCCCAAGGCCTGCCGCATGAGGTGACGACCTTTCGCCGTGATGTGGAAACCTTTGGCCGCCACGCTGTTGTCGCCTTTTCCGACCGGATCGAGGACGATGCGGCGCGGCGCGATTTTACGATGAACGCGCTTTACGCCGATGCGCGGGGGCAGGTGATTGATCCTTTGGGGGGGCTACTTGACCTTCAGGCGCGGCGCGTTCGATTTGTTGGGGATGCCGAACAGCGTATTCGTGAGGATTATCTGCGTATCCTGCGGTTCTTCCGTTTTCACGCTCATTATGCGCGGCAGGAAGACGGGTTCGAACCCGACGCTTTGGCCGCCTGTGCCGCAAATTCCGCAGGGTTAGAGACGCTTTCGCGCGAAAGGATCGGGGCAGAGATGCGAAAGCTTCTCTCAGCGCGCGATCCCGGTCCTGCAATTGCAACTATGGCGCAGGCTGGCATACTGATACGGGTTCTGCCGGGGGCTGAAGCGCGGGTCTTGCCACCGTTCCTTCATCTGGAAGGGGTGGCTGAATTATCACCGGACCCGATTGCCCGGCTTGCAGCCCTTGGTGGGGATGCACCTGAGGAAGCGCTGAGGCTATCGCGGGCCGAGTCGCGGCGCATGTCTGCGCTGCAGGCGGCAGCGGTATCGACACTGACGCCGGGCGCGCTGGGCTACCGGTTGAAGGCCGATGGCCGGGTGGCGCTGGTGTTGCGGGCCGCGCTGTTGGAACAGCCGCTGGCGGGCCTAGCCGAGGCGGAACTGGGCGCCGTGGCCCGCTTTCCTCTTCGCGCGGCTGACCTGCCGGGTCTGCAAGGCGCGGCGCTGGGCGCAGGGCTAAAGGCGCTTGAGTCGCGCTGGATCGATTCAGGTTTCACGCTCACGCGCGACGACCTGCTGGCGTGACATTCCGCCCGCCCTGGGCTAGGCCCTGATCTTTCGCATGCTTTGAGCAGAGCCGCAGAAGGCGCTCCACCCATGTTTCGTTTCTTTGAAACCTTGATCGACCCCTATCAGCCCTATCCGCCGCAGGATGCCCCGCCGCGCAGGCTGTGGCCCTTCCTCGCGCAATATGTGCGGCCCTTCCGCAAAATCTTTGCCGTGACGGCAGGCCTTTCGGTAGTGGCGGCTTTTGTCGATGTGGCGTTAATCTGGTATGTTGGCCGGCTGGTGGATGTGCTGGCCGAGAATGGGCCGGTAGAGGCCTGGGCGCAGTATGGGGCCGAGATGGTGCTAGTGGCGCTGGCAATCCTTTTCCTGCGGCCCCTGATCCTTGCCGCCAATGTGGCGCTTTTGCACAATACGATCTTGCCAAATTTCGGCACGATGATCCGCTGGCGCGCGCATAGCCATGTGATCCGCCAACCTGTGGGCTGGTTCGAAGGCGATTTCGCGGGGCGGATTGCCAACCGGATCATGCAGACGCCACCCGCCGCTGGGGATGCTGTGTTCCAGACCTTTGATGCGGTGGCTTTTGCCTCTGTTACGGTGGTGGGCGCGGCCATCATGCTGGCCGAGGCGGATTCGCGGCTTCTGGTGCCGCTGGTGGTGTGGTTTGTGCTCTATGCCGCGCTGGTGCGCTGGACAGTGCGGCGGGCGGGGCCTGCGTCGAAGGCGAGTTCGGATGCCCGCTCTGCCGTGACGGCGCGGGTGGTGGATGCTTACTCCAACATTCATTCGGTCAAACTCTTCGCCCATCATTACCGCGAGCTGGAGTATGTGAAGGAATCCATCGAAACCGCGCGGCAGACCTTCGCGCGTGAGATGAGGATCGTCACCAAGATGGACCTTGCTCTGACCGCGCTGAATGGTGCGCTGATCGTGGCGGTGACGGGCTGGGCGATCCTGCTGTGGTATCAGGGCGCGGCCAGTATTGGCACGGTGGCTGCGGCGACCGCGCTGGTGTTGCGGCTGAACAATATGACCTATTGGATCATGTGGGCATTTTCGTCGCTCGTGCAGGCTTTGGGTGTGGTGCAGGAAGGGATGGAGACGATCGCCCAGCCTATCGCCCTGACAGATGCGCCGGGGGCAAAGCCGCTGGAATATCGCGATGGTCTGATCGAGGTGCAGGATGTGCATCACCATTACGGGCGAGGGTCAGGCGGCCTGCGCGGGGTGACGCTGACCATCCGCCCCGGCGAAAAGATCGGGCTTGTCGGACGGTCAGGCGCGGGGAAATCGACGCTCGTGAAGCTGATGCTGCGGTTTTACGATGCAGAAGCCGGGCGCATCTGTATTGACGGGCAGGATATCGCGCGGGTGATGCAAGACAGCCTGCGCCGCCAGATCGGTATGGTGCAGCAGGATTCAAGCCTGTTGCACCGGTCGGTGCGCGACAACATCCTCTATGGAAGGCCCGATGCGACAGAGGCAGAGATGATCGCCGCGGCGAAAAAGGCCGATGCGCATGACTTCATCCTGACTTTGGAAGACCCAGAGGGGCGGAAGGGCTATGATGCCCATGTCGGCGAACGCGGGGTCAAATTGTCAGGAGGGCAGCGCCAAAGGGTGGCCATCGCCCGTGTGATCCTGAAAGATGCGCCGATCCTTATTCTGGATGAGGCGACCAGCGCGCTGGACAGTGAGGCAGAGGCCACAATTCAGGAGGCGCTTTTTGGTGTGATGGAAGGCAAGACAGTGGTGGCCATTGCGCACCGGCTTTCGACCATCGCCGCGATGGACCGTATCGTGGTGCTGGAAGATGGCCAGATCGCCGAGGAAGGCACTCATGCCGCGCTTTTGGAGCGTGGTGGGCTATATGCCCGGTTCTGGGCACGCCAATCGGGCGGGTTCATCGGGCTTGAGGAGGCAGAGGCGTGACGGTTCTGAAACGGCTTGGCAATGCGATAGACGCTTTCCGCCCCGCGGACGGCCCGCCCCCGCAAAGCCTTGGCGCCTTCATGAAATGGTGCCTCAAAGGCTCTTGGCCGATGCTGGTTCTCGCGGGGGTCCTGTCCTCGCTTGCGGGCGCGACAGAGGTCGTATCGGCCCTGATCCTTGGCTGGGTGATTGACGCAGCGCTCGGCTCTGGGCCGGAGCGCTTTCTTTCCGATCATTGGAGCCTGATCCTGTGGTTCGTGGCCTTCTATATGGTGCTGCGGCCTCTATCCTTTGGGGTTTCTTCGGCCTCCAACTCCATCATCGTGGGGCCGAATGTGATGCCGCTTGTGCTGTCGCGCCTGCATCGCTGGACACTGGGGCAGGCGGTGACCTTCTTTGACAATGATTTCGCGGGCCGCATCGCGCAAAAGCAGATGCAGGCCGCGCGCGCCGTCACAGATGTCGCGACCGAGGTTATCAATACCGTCTGTTTCGCACTGGCGAGCGTGATCGGTTCTGTCATCTTTCTGCTGGCGGTGGATTATCGCGTGGCGCTGGCCCTTGCGGTTTGGATGGTGGCCTATCTCGCCCTGATCCGCTTTTTCATGCCGCGGGTACGCGTGAATTCTGCCGCGCGGGCGAGTTCGCGGGCAATGGTATCGGGGCAGGTCGTCGATACGATAACCAATATCAAGACGGTAAAGCTCTTTGCCCATGCTGCGTTCGAGGACCGCGTGGCGCTGCGCGCGATGGAGGTGTTTCGGGAAAAGAGCCTTGAATTCGGCGTTATTTCCACCTTTTTCCGCCTGTCGCTGATGACGCTTGCTGGTGTGCTTCCGGTGCTGCTGATTGGCGGCACGGTGCTGTTGTGGCAGCAGGGCGAGGCGACGGCCGGCGCGATTGCCGCGGCAGGGGCTATTGCCATGCGGATCGCCCAGATGTCGGGCTGGGTCAGCTTCACGCTGATGTCGATTTATACCAGTGTGGGCGAGGTGGAGGACGGGATGCGCACGCTTTCTGCCCCCCACCAGCTTGCCGATGCGCCAGATGCGGTGGACCTGCCCAAGATCATGGGCGAGATCACCTATGACAATGCCAGCTTCGCCTATGGCCGCCGGCGCGGTGGGGTGGAAGGGCTGCGCCTCTCCATCCGGGCGGGCGAGAAACTGGGGATCGTTGGCGCCTCTGGCGCGGGGAAATCGACGCTCGTGTCGTTGCTGTTGCGTCTCTATGATTGCGAAAAAGGCGCTGTCCTGGTGGATGGGCAGGATGTGCGCCGCGTGACGCAGGAAAGCCTGCGCCGCCAGATCGGCATGGTCACGCAGGAAACGGCGATGTTCAACCGCAGCGCCTTTGACAACATTGCCTATGGGCGCCCTGATGCGACGAAGGATGAGGTGATCGCCGCAGCACAAGCGGCAGAGGCGCATGAGTTCATCATGCAGATGGTCGATCACAACGGGCGCAAGGGCTATGACGCTTTCCTTGGGGAGCGCGGGGTAAAGCTTTCGGGCGGGCAGCGGCAGCGGATCGCTTTGGCCCGCGCCTTTCTGAAGGATGCGCCGATCCTTGTGCTGGATGAGGCGACCTCGGCGCTGGATTCGGAGGTGGAGGCCAGCATTCAGGAGGCTCTGTCGCGGGTGATGCAAGGCAAGACGGTGCTGGCTATCGCCCACCGGCTTTCCACGATTGCTGCGATGGACCGGATCGTCGTGCTTGACGCCGGTCGCATCGTCGAGGAAGGCACGCACGAGGCGCTATTGGCGCAAGGCGGGCTTTACGCGCGCTATTGGAACCGCCAGTCGGGTGGGTTCATTGGCGCGGATGACAAGGAAGCGGCAGAGTGAAACTGACGGTCGAACGGCTTGGGCATCTGGGCGATGGCGTGGCACTGGGGCCGGATGGGCCTGTGTTCATTGCGGGGGCCTTGCCGGGCGAAGAGGTTGAAGGGACACTTTTGGGCGGCACGCTGGTGGATACCCGGATCGTGACGCCCAGTGCCGAGCGGGTAAAGCCTCCCTGCCCCCATGCGCGCAGTTGCGGCGGATGCCTGATGCAGCATGCGCGCGACGATATGGTGGCCGCCTGGAAAACCGGCATCGTGCAGGGCGCCCTGGCCGGGCAGGGGCTTTTAGCTCCGGTGCGGCCCATCATGACCTCGCCCCCGCAAAGCCGTCGACGTGCGACGCTGGCCGGGCGGCGCACGAAGGGCGGCTCGCTGATCGGCTTTCATGCTCGAGGGTCGGATGTGGTGATCCCCGTGCCGAATTGTCGCCTGCTGAGCCCCGAACTGATGGCTTGCCTTCCGGGGCTGGAGGCTGTGGTGCGGATCGGCGGTTCGCGCAGCCAGGAATTGGCGCTGACGGTAACGGCAAGCCGCGGCGGGGCAGATCTGGTGGTCCAAGGGGGCAAGCCGCTGGATGCGGCCCTTCGCCTTGACCTGGCCCGCGCGGTAGAGGCGCATGGCTTTGCCCGGTTGACGTGGGAGGATGAGGTCGTGGCACTGCGGGCCAATCCGGTGCAGCGGATGGGAAGGGCTACTGTCGTGCCACCGCCTGGGGCTTTTTTGCAGGCGACCGAACATGGCGAGGCCAGTCTTTTGGCCGCGGTGGAAGAGGCGCTTGGCCCGCAGAAGAAGGTGGTCGACCTGTTCGCCGGATGCGGCACCTTTGCCCTGCCCTTGGCCCAAAGGGCCGAGGTGCATGCAGTGGAAGGTGATGCCGCCATGACCGCCGCGCTGGACCATGCCGCGCGCCATACGCCCGATCTGCATCGCATCCGGGTTGAGGCGCGCGATCTGTTCCGCCGCCCGCTAGAGGCGGATGAGTTCAAAAGCGTGACAGGCGTGGTGATCGACCCGCCTCGCGCGGGGGCAGAGGCGCAATGCGCCCGTCTGGCCAAGGCGCGGGTGCCGGTGATTGCCATGGTGTCGTGCAACCCGGTGACCTTTGCGCGGGATGCGAAAACGCTGGTTCAGGCAGGTTATCGGCTGGAGTGGGTGCAGCCGGTGGACCAATTCCGCTGGTCAGCCCATGTGGAACTTGCAGCGCGGTTCGCGCTTGATCATATGTCACGCTGATTTTCGCGGGTTTTCCGAAAGGGGTTTCACATGATGCGCGCGGCCGTAGGCGATTGGTTAGAGCAACGCTGGGTGCGAAACACCATCATCGGTGTGATCCTGTTCAATGCCGTGATACTTGGGCTGGAAACCTCCGCTCCGGTAATGGCCGCAGCGGGGCCTATGATCATCACGCTCGATTATATTTGCCTGTCTATCTTTGTCGCCGAAATCGCGCTGAAACTTTTTGCCCATGGCCTGCGCTTTTTCAGATCTGGCTGGAATGTCTTTGACTTTGTGATCGTCGGGATAGCGTTGATCCCTGCCGGACAGGGCCTGTCGGTTCTGCGCGCGTTGCGCATTTTGCGGGTGCTGCGTGTAGTGTCGGTTGCGCCGCGCCTGCGCCGGGTGGTGGAGGGGTTCATCACCGCGCTGCCGGGGATGGGGTCCGTTTTTCTGCTTATGGCGCTAATCTTCTACATCGGTGCCGTGATGGCGACGAAGCTTTTCGCGGCCAGTTTTCCGGAATGGTTCGGCGACCTTGGCAATTCGGCCTATACCCTGTTTCAAATCATGACGTTGGAAAGCTGGTCCATGGGGATCGTCCGGCCTGTGATGGAGGCCTATCCCTATGCTTGGGCCTTCTTCGTACCCTTCATCATGGTGACAACCTTTGCGGTGGTGAACCTGCTTGTCGGCCTGATCGTGAATTCGATGCAAGATGCCCATTCGGTGGAAGACAACCAGAAAACTGACGCCTATCGCGACGAGGTTCTCGCCCGCCTGCGCGAGATCGAGGCGCGGTTGGAGCGGTTGTCAGATGACACATCCGTGAGACGCTGAGGCATCAGAACTGCTAGGCAGGTCGGCGGAATTCCGCTATGGCCAATGAAAAGAACACCGGGCAGGCAGATGCGGTTTGTAAGACTTTTCGTTGTGCTTTTCCTTGGGCTTTTGGCCCTAACGGCTTGCGGGCCGAGGGAGAAAAGCAAGTTCCTGACCTATAACGGTCCCGAGGTCACCTCGGTTCAGGTGCACAAGGCCGACCGGAAAATGTATCTGCTGCATCATGGTCGGGTGCTGAAAAGCTATGATATCGCGCTTGGCTTCTCGCCTGAGGGGCACAAGCAGTTTGAAGGTGATGGCAAGACACCGGAAGGCACCTACTTCATTGACCGGCGCAACCCCAACTCTGCCTTCCATTTATCAATCGGGATTTCCTATCCAAATGCAGCGGATGCCGCCTATGCGAAATCCATGGGAAAATCGCCAGGAGGGGATATCTTCATCCACGGCGGGCCAAGGCGCCCGACGACCAAGCGGGACTGGACCGAAGGCTGCATCGCCGTGAGCGATGAGGAGATGGAAGAGATCTATTCGATGGTGAAGAACGGCACGATCATTCACATCCTGCCATGAATGACGATCCTCGGATCAACCGCCGGTCACCATCGTCCACCAGATCTTTCCACTCGGTTCTTGGAACCATGAAAAGCCCAAATCACGTGCGGTCGGATCAAGGATCACGGCGCGTGTATCCTCTTGCCGCATCCATGCAGCAAGGGTGACAAGTTCCGTCTCGAAGGTTTCAGAAATCAACTCTCCCTTCAGGCGGCCGGTGTAACCCGCACGCTGGACACGGGCCAGCGGAGAGGAGCCATCTGAGCCGAAATGCCAAGGCCGGTTCTGAACCGACATATCGCGTGCATGGGTTGCCGCCGCAGCCTTGAGCGAGGCGTTGAAGACCAAGGGCGAGGCATTGCGCGCGCGACGCAGCGAGTTGACCGCATCCAGCATGCGAAAGGCAATTTCATCTTCCTGATCGGGGGTGATCCGATAAAGCTGCGGCAGGGGCTGGCCGTCCGGCCCGAGCGGAATCTCTGCGACGGGCGGCGCGCAAGCCGCCATGAAAACCAGAGCGCCACCGGCAAGAAACACGCGTCTTTCCATCTGCCCAGTCCCTTGTGCGGATGCGTTACGGTGGGTTCCATGCCCACCCATTTGCGCGTCTTTATCGAAAGGCGTGCCTCTTTTCAAACCCAACTCTGCGTGACTTCGCCGGGTTATAGACAATGACGCGCGTTTGAATTGCACAGAACCGCGGCTGTAGGTAAGCAGCGTGTCAAGCCGTTCTATCGAGAGGATGAATGACATGAGCATCGGAAAGTCCGGGCTTCTGAATCGTCGCGTGTTCATGGGAACCGCTGCTGCTGCTGGTGTGGGTCTTGTCGCAGCTCCGGCGTTGGCCCAATCAACCGGTTCCGTACGGAACAACGTATCTAGCTTCAGGATGCTGAACTGGCAGGATTACTTCGAGTCTACTCGGAACGGTGCAGTGCTTGTCGATATCACCTCGCGTGCGCTGCATTTCTGGTCTGAGGATCAGAGCGTTTACCGGCTCTACCCTACTTCTGTTCCGCTTTCTGAGGATCTGACACGCAAGGGTAGGACGGAAGTCATTCAGAAGGTGGTCGCGCCACCATGGCGCCCCACACCGTCGATGAGAGAGCGCAATCCCGAATGGCCGGATTTCGTGCCCGGTGGTTCGCCAGACAACCCCTTGGGGAGCCATGCCTTGTATCTGTCGTGGACCTATTACCGCATTCACGGCACCCATGACACGCGCAAGATCGGCCGGAAGTCTTCCAACGGCTGCATCGGACTTTACAACGAACATATCTCTGAGTTGTTTTCGCTCGCTAAAGTTGGAACGCAAGTGTTGCTAATTTGACGACAAACCTGTGCGACACAGGCTGGCGAGAGAAGCCAGATTGCAATTCTTGCCCGAAGCTGATTATGAGAGGGCACGAGGAACGTTCTTGGGTGCGTGCCGTCGCCTCTGCAAATTCGGCGGCATGCGATAACTGGAGGTTGACATGAAGAAACTTGCGCTCGCTGCCGTTCTGACGGTTGCTGCTTCCACCGCTTTCGCTGGTGGCATGGCTGAACCGGTGATGGATCCGGCTGTTGTCGAAGCCACGACGTCGTCGTCGGCTGGCGGCATCGTTGTTCCGCTGCTGCTTCTGCTTCTGCTCGCTGCTGCCGCTTCGTAAGCGCAACAGTCAGTTGATTTTGCAAAGACGGCAGAGGAATCTGCCGTCTTTTCATTTTCCGCCTTTTCGTTTCCGGGCGATGCTGCCGGTCAGTCGACCCAACCGGCAAGATTGGCTTCAATCACTGAAGTCAGAGCGTCGATATGCGCCGCGTCGTCGTTCAAACAAGGAATATAGGTAAACGTCTCTCCGCCTTCGTGCTCGAAAGCTTCGCGGATTTCACCATTGATTTCTTCCAAAGTCTCAATGCAATCGGCTGAAAACGCTGGTGCAATCACTGCAATATTCTTCTTGCCCTGTTTGGCAAGCTCGGCCACGTGCTCTACCGTATACGGGCGCAGCCACTCTTCGGTGCCAAAGACGGATTGGAAAGTTGTGTCGATTGACCCCTTTTCCCAACCCAGTCTTTCACGCAGCAGGCGCGAGGTCTTGGCGCATTGGCAATGGTAGGGATCACCCGACATCAGATAGCGCTTGGGCATACCATGGTAGCTGGCCACCAGTACATCTGGTTTCACTTCCAGGCCTTCATAAACGCGTTCAACTGACTGCGCGAGCGCTTCGATGTATAGCGGATGGTCGAAGTATTCCGCTACCGTCCGCACCGCAGGCTGGCGCTTCTCCTTCATCATTGCACGAAAAAACTGATCATTCGCGGTGGCGGACGTCGCGCCCGCATAATGCGGATATAGCGGGAAAAACAGGATCTTTTCACACCCGGCCTCTACCATCGCACGCACTTTTGACTCTGTGGACGGGTTACCGTAGCGCATGCAAAAATCGACAATCACGCTATCGCCATAGGCAGCAGACATACGCTCTGCAATGCGGGCGGTTTGCGCTTTTGTAATGGTCATCAACGGGCTTTCGCCCAGATCATGGTTCCAGATTAGTTTGTAATTCGCGCCGCTGGAAAACGGCCGTTTTGTCAGAATCACAAGCTGCAGCAAGGGTTGCCAAAGCCATGCAGAGTAATCGATGACCCGCTTGTCTGACAAAAATTCATTCAAATATCGGCGCATGGACCAGTAATCATAATTGTCGGGCGTGCCGAGATTTGCCAGTAGAATGCCCACCTTTGCTGCCCGCACCGGAGGATGATCTGCGGGAGCATGGGCCAGCCTTCCGATGCCCGGCGCAACCATGCCTGTCCCGCCCATAGCCGCGGCAGAGCTTGCATCAATCCGGCCGGTCTTTGAATCCAGCATCTTGTTCACCTTCGGTCATGCATTGTCATGCGGGAGATATAGGCTTGAGCCACGGGGTCAACCGTCCCCATCCTCCTGCGTCAAGGGTCGCTCCTGCGTGGACAGCGCTTCTGCAAGCCGAATTGCCGCCGAACCGGGGCGAAGCGGCTTTTGCTGGCTGTCGTCAGGGGCCCATCCAGTGAGGCAGATGATGTCAAAGGTCGCGCGTATATGCCCGTCATGATCAGCATATTGTGATTGATAAAGTGCCGCCGCCCGCAAGATCACGTCACGCCGCGTAGGGTGGCGCACCCTTTGGGCCAGCGCATTGCCCTCGCCCATCGCGCGTAGGTCGCGCATCAGATGAAGCGCGTCACGATAGCGCACGGTCTTGGTAAAGCTGTCTGCCACCGGCAGCGCAAAGCCTGCCCTTTGCAGCAAGGCGCCCAGATCCCGAATCTCTCCCATCGGAAGCACACGCGGCGAAAGTCCGCCAGTCACCTCTGCCTCTGCCTGCCCAAGACAGGCACGAAGTTCATGCAGAGTTTGACCGCCATACAGAAAGCCAAGGAAAAGACCATCAGGACGCAATGCGTGGCGGCACTGCACAAGTTGGCCAACCGGATCATTCGCCCAATGCAAGCACAGCGCATGGATCACAAGATCCTGTCCACCGGGGATAAGCGCCAGTATATCCTCATCTGCCACACTCCGCCCGCAATGCTCCCAAAGGTGCGGGAAAGGCGTGATGATCGCGGCTTGTGTAAAGGCTCTGTTAATCTCTGCGAGTCTTTCCTCGGCTTCGGCGACGACCTCCTCGTGCAAAAAGGTTTCGGTCGCGCGTGCGCGGTGCAGGGCAAGAGCCTTGCGGTCTGTCAGGAGGGGGGGCGTCTGCATGGCGTGGAAAATGGCGGCATGAAGATGGGAATGCAAGCCATGCTCCATCTGGTCTATCCGCCGCAATGCATTGCATGCGATGCGATGGTCACCACGGATTTCGGCCTCTGCGGGCAGTGCTGGCGTGAGACGCCGTTCATTACCGGTTTGGTCTGCGATCTGTGCGGCACGCCTCTCATGGGGCATCCTTCGGTTGCACCCGTTCATTGTGATGATTGCCTTCGCATTGCGCGGCCATGGTCACGCGGTCGCGCCGCGACCACCTATGGCGGCACGGCGCGGGACGTTGTGCTGCAACTTAAGCATGCGGATCGGACCGATCTTGCCCGCCCTGCAGGGGATTGGATGCTTCGGGCAGCGGGGCCTATCCTTGAACCCGGAATGATCGTTGCGCCTGTGCCCCTGCATTGGACGCGGCTCTTGCGTCGGCGCTTTAATCAATCCGCGCTTCTGTCCTCACAAGTGGCAGAGGGTGCCGGTCTCATCCATCTGCCCGATCTTGTACGCCGTCGTCGGAATACAGGTAGCCAAGAAGGCCGGGATCGTGAGGGAAGATTCGCCAATGTGGCCGACGCTTTCATGGTTCGTCCTCGATACAAGGCGCGAATTGAGGGTCGGCATATCCTTCTGGTGGATGATGTGATGACCTCTGGTGCGACCCTGGCATCGGTGGCAGAGGCTTGCTTGGCTGCAGGTGCCATCGAAATCTCGATCCTGACCCTGTCGCGCGTTGCGAAGGACGCCTAAATCCCTATAGTCGCACGCAAATGGCGTTGTGCGAGGATGAAGGTCATGAAACCGGTGGAAATCTATACCACCCCCTTTTGCCCCTATTGCCACGCTGCAAAGGCGCTGCTGCGCAGGAAGGGCGTCGATTTTGCGGAAATCGACGTGAGCCGCGATGCAACTCTGCGGCAGGAAATGACAGCGCGCGCGGGCGGTCGCCGAACAGTGCCTCAGATATTCATCGGAGGGCAGCACGTAGGAGGATGCGACGATCTGCACGATCTGGATGCACACAAGGCACTTGATGCGATGTTGGCGGTTTGAGAATGCGCGCGGCGCTGGTGCAACTGACCGTCTCGGACGACCCCGAGGCCAATCTGCCTGAAACCCTGCGCCTTGTCCGTGCGGCGGTGGCGGGTGGCGCGGGCTTTGTGTTGACGCCGGAATGTACGAACAGCCTGTCGTCCAGCCGCGACAGGCAAAGGGTGATGTTTCGTCATCAGGCAGAAGACAAAACCCTAGCAGCCCTGCGGTCTGAGGCTGCGGCGCAACGCATCTGGCTCCTGATTGGGTCGCTGGGCCTGTTGACAGACGATGTGAGCGGGCGGTTTGCCAACCGCAGTTTTCTGATCGGACCCGATGGCCATATCGTGGCGCAGTACGACAAGATCCATATGTTTGATGTGAATGTCTCGGACACGGAAGTGTACCGCGAATCGAACGGGTATCGCCCAGGCGACAGGGCTGTGCTGGCGCAGACGCCATTTGGCACCGTTGGAATGACCGTCTGCTATGACTTGCGATTTCCGCATCTGTTCCGGCGGCTTGCGCAGGGCGGGGCGCAGATCCTGACGGTACCGGCCGCGTTTAACCACATTACAGGGGCTGCACATTGGGAAGTATTGTTGCGTGCCCGTGCGATTGAGACGGGATGCTTTGTCCTTGCTCCGGCTCAAACGGGTTTTCACCCCGAGAAGCAAGGAAAAGGTCGCCGGACCCATGGCCACTCCCTAGCCATTGCACCGTGGGGCGAGGTTCTGGCCGATGGTGGTTCGGACCCCGGTGTGACATTTGTAGACCTCGACCTGTCGCAGGTTGATGCCGCGCGGGGGCGGGTGCCTTCGCTTACCCATGACCGCGCTTTTGGTGGGCCATAATGGACCGGACCGAAGACATCGCCATTGCACTTTTCGGCGAATTGTTCATGGCTGACCAATTGGCACGTAACCGCATTTCCAAGGTTTTGCCCAAGGGAATGGAACTTTCGCACTTCGGCGTGCTGAACCATTTGGCCCGGATCAATGAAGAGCGTACTCCGGCGCAGCTTGCCCGGTCGTTTCATGTGACTCGTGGGGCCATGACGAATACCTTGGCCAAGTTGGAATGGGCTGGGCATGTACATATCCGCCCTGACTGGGATGATGCGCGACGCAAGTTTGTGGCAATCAGCCCAGCAGGCCGCGCCGCGCGCGATGCAGCAGTGCAATCGGTGGCCCCCTTGATTGCCGAGGTGGTGCAGGCACTTGGTGCCGAAAAGGTGCGGGCGGTTCTGCCCGTACTGCGCGAGATGCGTACAAGGCTGGAAGGTGATGGCTGAGATCGCGATTGCTGTCACGGGCGCAGGTGGGCGCATCGGACGATTGCTGGCCCAGGAATGGAAAGGGAAGTCCGTCACTTTTCTGACAAGGAAAGATTGGGATATCCTTTCGTCGCAGCCTCCGCCGATCCGGCCTCGCGTGGTCCTGGATCTCGCCGGGGTTGTGCGGGGTGATTTCGGAACCAACCCTCTTTTGGCCGCGAGGGTTGCCTCGTGGGCGAGAGATCATGGGGCTCGCTTGCTTTATCTGTCCTCCGCCGCTGTTTATCCGGGGGGGCCGGAACCCATGCAGGAAGACACGAACCCTGCGCCTGTTTCGGACTACGGTAAGTCGAAACTGATGGCTGAAACCGCTCTTCACGCGGCCCTGCCCGACGCAACATGCTTGCGGCTTTCAAATCTTGCCGGCGCCGATGCGCTTCTGGGCGGATTGAGTCACAACAAACAAGTGCTTCTGGATCCAGTTTCGGGCGAAACTGGCGGGCCTATCAGGTCCTACATAGGCCCATCGACGCTCGCGCGTGTGTTGGGACATTTGGTTCTGCTTGCCCAACAGGGTGCCCCGCTTCCAGTTTGCCTGAATATTTCCCAGCCCGGAACCGTTTCCATGGCAGACCTGTTGACGGCCGCTGGGGCAGATTGGCGATTTGGGCCACGTCGCGAGGGGGTGCTTGCAAGAATGGAGCTGTCGACAGAACGGCTTGCCTCAATTGTTGATCTCCCTCAGGCAAGTGCAGAGGGGCTTTGGCAAGAGGTGTGCTCCATGGAAGGTTGGCCATGACCCCCGCTAAGCGCATCCTTGATATACTTATCGCATTTTCCCTTCTTGTCGTCTTGCTGCTTCCTTTCTCCGTCTTGGTGCTTTTCCTGTTGATCACCGAAGGCAGGCCGATCTTCTACTTGTCTGAGCGGATGAAGGGTATGGATCAGCCCTTTACGCTTTGGAAACTTCGTACAATGCGCGTGGTCAAGGAGGACTCTGGCGTCTCTGGCGGCGACAAGGCGGACCGGGTCACACGCACTGGGCGCTTCCTTCGACGGTACCGGTTGGATGAAGTGCCGCAGCTTTGGAATGTTTTGCGTGGGGACATGAGCTTCGTCGGCCCGCGTCCTCCTCTCCGCTTATATGTGGAACGGTTCCCCGAGCTTTATGCCGAAGTTTTGCAATGTCGGCCGGGTATCACTGGGCTGGCAACGCTTGTTTATCATCGACACGAAGCACGCATCTTGGCAAGTTGTCGGACGGCGGAAGAGACCGATGCTGTCTATTCTCGCCGTTGTGTGCCGTGGAAGGGACGTCTGGACATCATCTACGTCAAGAATCGTTCGATCTGCATGGATCTGAACCTTATGTGGGCGACCTTTCGCAAAGTCTTGGGCTAAGGCAACGATGATCTCGCCCCGCGCGAGTGATCGGGATTGCTTTTTTCTGTGAACAGACGTTATGCGTAATTGTGGGTTGTGTGGGCCGGCTTGTCAAAAAGACCGACCCGGAACGGCTAAAAATTTTTGGATTTCTGGCGAGTTTTTGGAATGGTGGAGTGGCTATCGACAAGTAGGCGTGTCTTCGACCGCCTCAGCCGTCGTGGGAAACAGGCAATTTTGATTGCGCTGGATCTCTTGCTTGCTCCGGCAAGCCTATTGCTCACGATCGCTGTGATCCCATCGATCAGCGCGTGGCAGATCGATATCTGGCATTTCCTAATGCTAAGTGCAGCCATGATTGCCTTCATGCTGCCGGTTTCCTTTGCGCTTGGTGTGCACAGGATCCAGCTGAAATCCTACGAGATGCTTGGCGCGCTGAAATCCGGTGTCGTGGCTTGTGCCGCAGCGCTGGGTCTTTGGGCTGGCGCAGCGGCTGTGGAAGTGGTGGTTCGAAGCGAAACCCTGATCTTCTTAGCGCTGGTTTTGGGCGTCGCAATGATCGCTGCGCGGCATCTGATGTTGCGTTTTCTGCTCGCTCTGCTTCGGCTTGGGAATGAGCGCCATAATGTTCTGATCTATGGTGCTGGGCTTACCGGAACACAGTTGGCAAAGGCTTTGCAGGGACACCATTCAGTGCGGGTCATTGCTTTCATTGACGATAACCCGACGGTCCAGGGCATTAGCATCATGGGCATGAAAGTGTATGCCCCCGATCGCTTGCAGCTGCTGGTTGCCCGCCATTCCATCCGGCAGGTGCTTCTTGCGATGCCTTCCGCCTCGGTGACGCGGCAGAATGTGATTGCGCGGAGTTTGATGGAAGCGGGCTTGGAGGTTCAGACGCTTCCCTCCTTTGCACAGCTTGTCGGGAGCGAGACTCTTGCTGATGCGCTTGTCCCTGTGCAGGCCAAGAATTTGCTTAATCGCGCAGTAAGGGTCGATCTTCATCCAGAAGCATTGCGGACATACTCTGGGAAGTGCGTCCTTGTGAGTGGCGCAGGTGGCTCTGTGGGGTCTGAATTGTGCCGGCAGTTGCTCCCTTATGGCCCGTGTCGGGTCATTCTTTTTGAGATGAGTGAACTTGCACTGTACACTATTTTGTCAGAGCTGACCGGTCGGGAGGATGCGGCAGGGATCGAGTTCATTCCTATCCTCGGTTCCGTCACCGATCAGCGTCATCTTCTCGATGTTTTCAAGGCACATAGTGTAGAGGTTGTGCTTCATGCCGCCGCATACAAGCACGTGCCGTTGGTAGAGGCCAATCCCCTCTCAGGTGTTGTGAACAACGTTTTCGGCACCAGATGTATCGCCGAGGCTTGCCAAACCGCTGGGATAAAGAAGTTTGTTCTGATTTCGTCTGACAAGGCCGTACGCCCAACAAATGTTATGGGCGCCACTAAGCGCATGGCCGAGCTTGTGATCCAGGATTTGGCCTTGAATTCCTCGGTGACTGATTTTTCAATCGTGCGTTTCGGAAATGTGCTTGGGAGTTCCGGCTCGGTCGTTCCGCTCTTCCGTGAGCAGATCAAGCGTGGCGGTCCTGTGACTCTGACACATGAGGACGTTACGCGTTATTTCATGACGATCTCGGAGGCGGCGCAGCTTGTGTTGCTGGCTGGAGGGCTGCCCCGGCATGATAGCGAAAAATCAGGCGACCTTCTTGTTCTGGACATGGGACAACCGATCCGCATCCGGGATTTGGCAGAGCGGATGATCAATGCAGCGGGCTTTACCGTGAGAGACGAACGCAATCCCCAAGGGGATATTCCCATTGTCGTCACTGGGTTGAGGCCCGGAGAAAAGCTGCACGAAGAACTCTTGATTGAGCCGGGAATGTTGACAACGCCGCATAGCAGGATTCTTCGCGCTCGTGAGAAAAGCTGCAGCAGTTTCGAAATTGCGCGTGCCTTGCGTGACCTCCGGGCTGCGGTGTCCAATGGCGGGGAGGCAGAGGCCGTTGCTGTTATGGCGCGTGTCGTCGAAGGTTTCGTCTCTGATCGATCGCGCGTGATTGCTGCGCAATAAGTAAATGCACTTCTGATCCAAGAGGGTCAGTGCGAGATGAACTTGGCTAGGGGCGCAGGTCGCTTGGAGAAGGGTAGAGACGATATGTCAGATCGACGGTTGTTTCGAAAAATGGCGGTACTCTGCTTCTCTGCAGCGGTCCTTCATGTTGATCCTGCGTGGGCGGAACGGCCAAGTCTCAATCTTTATGGCGCGACAGGATTGATCGATATGCCATCGGCTGAAAGCCAGCCGGATGGTGCGCTGACCTTCAGCACAACACATTTCGGACCAGTCAGTCGGACGACACTTTCCTTTCAGATAACGCCGCGCCTTTCCGGGAGTTTTCGGTATGTCGGAATCCGGGATTGGAACCTAAACATCGGATGTCGTCCCGCCTGTGTCGGGACTGACGCGTTCGAGACCTATTACGATCGGTCTTTTGATTTGCGTTTTCGCGTCCTGGATGAAGGGCGCTATCTTCCGGCCGTGACTATCGGATTGCAGGATCTTGCCGGTACGGGCCTCTTTGCAGGCGAGTTCGTCGTTGCGACAAAGAATGTCGCACCCAACCTAAAGGTGACGGCCGGGCTAGGGTGGGGTCGGCTTGGGACGGAGGGCAGCATCGGTGCGCCTTTTGGTCAACGGCCAGCGGTCAACATCGGGAGAGGCGGAGACTTCAATCCAAATCAGTGGTTCCGTGGCCCCGCAGCTCCTTTTGGCGGGGTAGAATGGGCTGTAAACGACAACTGGACAGTCAAGGCGGAATATTCTTCCGATGCCTATATCGAAGAGGTTGGGCGCCGTGCAACCTTTGACCGGCAGAGCCCCTTCAACTTTGGTGTTGAATACCAGAACGGCCCAGGAATGCGGCTCGGAGCCTATGTCATGCATGGGTCCGAAGTTGGCCTTGCGGCACATTTTCTCTTCAATCCCAAAGAGAGGTCCACAAGGGGATTGAATGATGGCGCGCCCGATCCGGTGATTGTGCGTCCCTCCCGGACTGCTGATCCTGAAGCGTTTGACCGCGGATGGGTTGCACAATCAGGTGCTGCGGAGATTTTGATCGGGAACCTGAATCGTCGATTGCAGGATGATGGTATCGAAGTTGATGGTATCGCCTATGACGGCGCGACAGCCCAGGTTCGGGTGACGAACAGGCGTTATGATTCTGAGGCGCAAATGGCTGGCCGCGTGGCGCGCGCCATGGCCAATGTTCTTCCAGCGTCTATCGAAAAATTTGAAATCGTTCCCGTTTACAACGGCATGCCTTCGTCGCGCTTCATCGTCCAGAGAGGAGATCTTGAAGGGCTTGAATTCGCGCCTGGCGCAACAGCGGGGATGTTGAGCAGGATCATCGTGGCTGACGCAGTCGGGTCGGTTCCCGGCACTTTGACAATCGCCGAAGATCGCTACCCACGCTTCCGTTGGTCATTGGCGCCGTTCTTGAAGACATCATTATTTGATCCGGATCAGCCTCTCCGTGCAGACCTTGCTTTGCGTCTTGCCGGTAGCGTAGAGGCTGCCCCGGGGTTGGTCTTCTCTGGCTCTTTAACAAAGACGCTCGTTGGCAATATCAGCGATTCGCGCCGCCTCTCTAACTCTGTGCTGCCGCGTGTACGGACGGATGGAATTCTTTACGATCAGCAGGGAGACTTCGGGATAGAGACTTTGACCGGGGCTTGGTACTTCCGCCCTGGTAAAAACCTCTATGGACGCGTGACAGCCGGTTATCTTGAATCGATGTTTGCCGGTGTCTCCAGTGAAATCCTCTGGAAGCCGGTAGATTCGCCTTTGGCGCTTGGGGTTGAGATCAACCACGTAAAGCAGCGTGACTATGACCGGGGATTTGGGCTGCGTGACTACAGCGTGACCACTGGCCATCTTTCTGCCTATTACACTTTCGGCGAAGGATACTTGGCTCAGGTGGATGTCGGACGTTATCTGGCGGGTGACGTTGGAGCGACGCTGACGCTGACACGTGAATTCGAAAACGGTTGGCGCGTTGGTGCATTTGCGACCAAGACGGATGTTTCCGCCGCAGATTTTGGCGAGGGGTCTTTCGACAAAGGTATCAACCTGACAATTCCCCTCACATGGGGAACAGGAACGCCTTCAACGCAATCTTTCCCAATGGTCCTACGGCCGATTCAGCGCGATGGCGGAGCGCGCCTGTCTGTGAATGGTCGTCTGTATGAGTCGGTCAGGGGGGTGCATGCAGATGGGCTTGAAGATCAGTGGGGGAGGTTCTGGCGATGACCTGCTTTAGCTTTCGCGTTCTGCCTGCTGGTCTTCTTGTCGTTTCAGGAATGCTTTTAGTAGCTTGCGGAAACTCAGACGAAGTTCAGGCACAAAAGGCTCTGGCAAAGTCATTGTCCAGCTTCGTCATGCCCGCCACAAGCGCCCCAGTGCCTGCTTTGTCGCGTGCCGAGCTTGCCCAATTCAACACACCCATGATTGTTGCTGAAGTGCCCGAAAAGGCGCTGAGGTTCTATATGGCACCTGTGGCAGAGAATGGCGCTGTCGTGACGTGGTCTACCTCAAACGACATAACCTTTTCGTTTCGAAGCGATGTTTTGGCCGCAACGCGGGGCTTAGCTGTCGATGTGATCGAATCGTCTACCCCCTCGGCGCGTGCGCTTCTTTCGGGACAATCCGGTCAGAGAAGCGCCGGTTATCTGGGCGCAACTGACCAAATCAGCAAAGTATCTTATGACTGTTCGGTTACGGTCGTTGGACCCATGATGATCACTGTGCTTGAAAAGCAACATCTGACTACCAAGGTGCAAGAGAGCTGCGTCGCTGATGGCGGCAAAATAGTGAATGAATATTGGATTGAAGCTGACGGAAAAGTAAGGAAATCCAAAGAGTTCCTTTCGGATGACCTTGGTTATGCGGTGATCGAACGTATTTTTGACCGGTAGTGTGAAAGTGGTTTATTCGCCATCTGGATTGTGCTACGGAAAATTGGAATGCGCTTTTCAGGAGTAGGAGTGATCACATGAAAAAAATCGCAATCGTCACGCTGGCATCTTTTGTGATGTCCTCCGCAGCTTTCGCCGGTGGCCCGGTTGTTGTGCAGGAAGAAGAAGAGCCGCAGGTCGTTGTTCTTCCGCAGTCGACCAACAACGGCGCAATTCTTGGTGCAGCCGCTGGCGTTCTGGTGCTTGGCGCACTGCTCGGTGGTTCGTCCAGCACCACGACCACGACGGAAGCC
>JALOTC010000230.1 GCA_025458085.1 Cypionkella sp.
AGCCGGTCCAAACGCGCCTCCACCTCGGCCGGTCCGACATGGCGATTGGCGGGAATGATCGTCCCGTCATAAAGCCGCATCACCAGCGTCGGGTCATCCTCTCCCCGGTTCGGGTCAATCACCAACCGGCTGAAATCCGAGGCGATCACCGGGCTGTTCAACGCCGCCCCCAAGGCCAGCGCCAGCCCCCGCGCCCCGATGTCAAAGGCGATGTGCCGCGCCATATCCTCGGGCGCGATCCCCAGATCGTTGCCCATCCAATCCGGCACCCGGTTCGTCGCATGGTCGCAGGTCACCAGCCACGGCCCCGGCCGATCCTCGCCCACGATCTCGAAAGCCTCATGGCGCATCGCCCGCCACCCCGCCGCCCTGTTGTCCAAAATCCCGCCCTCAGGCTTTAGGCGATCATGGGACAAAGCGCCAGTTGCCCCCCGGATGGGATTGCTCTATTCCCTCCCTCGGCCCACCACGAAACATGAACCGAAAGGGAAAAAGGCATGAGACGCCTTCGGAACGTAAAGATCGTGGCCACTTTGGGGCCGGTCTCGAGCGATTATGAAACCATCCGCGCTTTGTTTGAGGCCGGGGCCGATGTGTTCCGCCTGAACATGAGCCACGGCACACATGACGACATCCGCGCCCGCCACCAGATCATCCGTCAGGTGGAATCGGATACCGGCCGCCCCATCGCCATTCTGGCCGATCTTCAAGGCCCGAAACTCCGCGTCGGCACCTTCGCCGCAGGCGCGCATGATCTTGAAGATGGCGACCGCTTCCGCCTCGACCTCGACCCCACGCCGGGCGACTCGCAGCGCGTGCAACTGCCCCATCCCGAAATCTTCGCCGCCCTCGAACCCGGCGCCTCGCTTCTCGTGAACGATGGCAAGATCCGCCTGCGCGTTGATGCCTGCGGCAAGGATTTCGCCGATTGCACCGTGATCGTCGGCGGCACCATCTCCAACCGCAAGGGCGTGAACGTTCCCGATGTCGTCCTCCCCCTCCTGCGACCTCGGCGTCGACTGGCTCGCCCTCTCCTTCGTCCAGCGCCCCGAAGACGTGACCGAGGCGAAAGACCTCGCCCGTGGCCGCGCCGCCGTGCTGTCGAAAATCGAAAAACCCGCCGCCGTCAAAGCCTATGACGCCATCCTCGCCGTCTCCGATGGCATCATGGTGGCCCGCGGCGACCTTGGCGTCGAACTCCCCGTCCACGCCGTTCCGCCCATCCAGAAACGCCTCGTCCGCGCCGCCCGCGCCGCCGCCAAACCGGTGATCGTGGCCACGCAGATGCTCGAATCGATGATCGAATCCCCCATGCCCACCCGGGCCGAGGTCTCGGACGTCGCCACCGCCATCTACGAAGGCGCAGACGCCATCATGCTCTCCGCCGAATCCGCCGCCGGCAAATTCCCGATCGAGGCGGTCGCCACCATGAACAACGTGGCCATCTCCGTCGAAAGCGACCCCACCTACCGTCAGGTGATCGAGGCGAGCCGCACCATCAACCGCTCCACCGTGGCCGATGGTATCGTCTCCGCAGCCCGCGAAATCGCCGAGGCAACGAATATCAAGGCCATCGCCTGCTTCTCGCAATCGGGCACCACCGTCGGCCTCGTCGCCCGCGAACGCCCCCGCGTGCCGATCATCGCCCTCACCCCGCTTATGGGCACCGCGCGCCGCCTCTGCCTCACCTGGGGCACGCATTGCGTCATCACGGAAGAGCAAGACCGCTTCAAAGGCGCCGTCATCTCTGCCGTCCGCGCCGCGCGCCAACACGGCTTCGCCACCGAATCCGACCAGATCGTCCTCACCGCAGGCGTGCCCTTCAACGTTCAGGGCACCACCAACATCCTGCGCGTCGCCCCCTGCGACGAAAGATTGATCTACAAGGCCGATCCGGAGTAACCTCGGTCATCCCAAAGGAGGGGCGCGATGGACTACGACCTCATGTTCGTCATCGGTGCCACGGTCTGCGCCCTCACCATCCCCTCCGTCATGTCCGCCTATGCCGATGGCCGCGCCCCCCGTGTCGCGGCCATTCTCTTTGTCGCAGGCGGCTTCCTCCTCGGCACCGCCCTCGTCCAGCGTCCGGGCGGCCTCACGCTTGGCGAAATCCCCGATATCTTCTTCCGCGTCCTCGCCCGCTACATCTGACCCCCTTGTTCTGAAACCCCTTGTTCTGAAACCCCTTGCGCTCTCTCCCCTCCCCCGCTAAGGGGAGCACCTTGGAAAGCCTGCGGGGCCGGCCAATGTGGCATGCCGAGTCGCGCATTTGACGATTGGAGATCGAAATGCCCAAGATGAAGACCAAATCCGCGGCCAAGAAGCGCTTCAGCTTCACCGCCTCGGGCCGTGTGAAAGCCGGCGTGGCAGGCAAGCGCCACGGCATGATCAAGCGCTCGACGAAGTTCATCCGCGAAGCGACCGGGACGATGCTCCTGTGCGATTCCGATGCGACGATCGTCAAGAAGTACATGCCCTACAACCGCTAAGGATCTGCACCCATGTCTCGCGTCAAATCCGGCAAGGTCACACACGCCCGCCACCGCAAGGTGATTGCCAAGGCGAAAGGCTACTACGCCGCCCGCTCCACCAACTTCCGCACCGCGACTCAGGCAGTCGACAAGGCGCAGCAATACGCCACCCGCGACCGCAAGGTGCGCAAGCGTCAGTTCCGCGCCCTCTGGATCCAGCGGATCAACGCCGCTGTCCGCCTGTTCGATATCGAAATGACCTATTCGCGCCTGATCAACGGCCTTGCCAAAGCCGGGATCGAGGTGGACCGCAAGGTTCTGGCCGATCTCGCCGTGCATGAGCCGGAGGCGTTCAACGCCATCGCCGCACAGGCAAAGGCTGCGCTGGCCTGATCGCCACCGCCACCAACCGCGCGGGCCTTTCGCTTTTTCCGGGCCCAGTCCCACCCGTGACCGCGCAAGGGCACCGCAGGCATTGTTGCATTCAGGCTACAGCCCCGGTCGTTTGCACGCCCTTTTGGCAAATGACTGTGTTCTTTGCCGCTGGCTTTGCGATACACATGCCCATGTCGCCGCCAGCAAGACGGCGGTATCTCTGAACCATAAAGGGT
>JALOTC010000101.1 GCA_025458085.1 Cypionkella sp.
GTGTTTTCGTAGCCGGCGGACGGCTGATTTTCTTGGACGCACCTATTACCGGCAGCACTTCTTCTGGTTGGCTGTCAAAGACGGCGACGATGTGCGTTTTCTGCGCGATGGTGTTGCCTGCCAGATCAAGCGAGGCCCCAAGGTCCTTGGCGAGGACGTGGACTGGCTTATGTTGCGTAATGCGGTGGTGCCTGACAGCCCACGCGCTCCAGATGAAGAGACGCAAAGGCTGCGAGAATATGTAGTCGCGCGTCGTGATGCTTATCGTGCCGGACTAGTCTTTATGGATAAGGAGGATAGGGCGGAGGATAACGCGGAGCACTTGTACCGGTATCTTCTGGCAACCGGTCGCGCGGGTAATGCGTGGTTTGTTCTCTCCAGTAGTTCTCCAGATTGGCCGCGTCTAGAGGCTGAGGGTTTCAAGCTTCTTGCTTTTATGTCTGACGAGCACATTGCTGCACAGATGAATGCGGACCTGCTTGTTTCATCGCATGCGCACCATGCAATCCTGTGGCCGGTGGCGCGGTCGGATTTCGCAGATATTGCGCGCTATCGATTTGTCTTCTTGCAACATGGAGTTATTCAAAATGATCTGTCGCAATTGCTCAATTTAAAACCTATCCGTGGTTTCGTTACGTCGACGCCTGACGAATACCACGATATTGTTCGGCATGATGGAAATTATGTGTTTAGTGAGCGAGAAGTATTTCTTTGTGGCCTGCCGCGTCACGATGTACGCTGGTTAAGGGGGCAAAATCAGAAAGGCGACTCAATCGTTGTCATGCCAACTTGGCGGAAGTTTCTAGTTGATGAGAGTGGCAAGAACGGGGTGGCTCGCGAAAAGATTGATCATTTTAGAGATAGTGAATATTCGCGAAATTGGCATGAATTTCTCGGTTCGCCACGACTCAGATCTATTTCGCGTGAGCATGGCCTAAGGATTGTGTTTGCTCCACATCCTAATTTGGCCATGTACAACGAAGACATGAACTTACCAGACTACGTTGAAGTTGCGAACATGTTGGAGGGCGCGTCATATCAAGAACTTTTCGAAAGGGCGAGATTGGCAGTAACGTGCTTTTCATCAGCTGCTACTGAGGTTGCATTTCTTGATCGTCCGGTTGTTTACTTCCAATTCGATGCTGATGCTTTTTTTGGAGGTGAGCATACTATTAAGCGCGGTTATTTTTCCTTTGAAGACAATGGCTTCGGTCCAGTTGCACATACGGCAGAAGATGCATTGGAGTACGTTGATCGCGCACTTCGAGGCGAAGAGAACCCGATCTACAGCAAGCGCCTGAGTCCTTGAGACTGCTAGCCCCCGCCCTTTCACCTAGAATCTTTCGTTTGACGTTAGATTTTGATTATAAAGTCTGTGTCAGGTTGCCTGTACCTGCCGCGCAGTCAGTTGTGCGTGGGGCAGATCAGTGAGATCTTGTGGATTGTCTTAAACCGTCATTTAGACGGCAGTGTGGTTTTCCCCGGTGCAAAGGGGATAAAGGGCGAAAAATGGGTTTATGCCCTCACTTCGACCGGGTGGGGCGGTCAAAGACTTTTCGGCCCATCAGGCTTCCCACCAGATCGACCATCAGCCTTGCGGTCATGCCGCGGTCGTCGAGGAACGGGTTCAACTCCACGAGGTCGAGGCTGGTGACAAGGCCGCTTTCGTGCAGGAGTTCCATCACCAGATGCGCCTCGCGAAAGGTGGTGCCGCCCGGCACGGTGGTGCCCACGGCGGGGGCGATGGAGGGGTCGAGGAAATCCACATCCAGCGAGACATGCAGCATTCCCCCCGCCGCACGGACGCGGTCCAGAAAGGTGCGCAGGGGGGCGACGATACCCTGTTCATCGATCACCCTCATGTCATGGAGGGCGATGTCATGCTGCAACAGCGCCGCATGTTCGGCAGGGTCGACCGATCGGATGCCGTAAAGGCAGATGCGCTCCGCTGGCAAGGGCGCGGGGAAGGGCGGAAAGTCCTCAAACCCGTTGCGTCCGGCGGCATAGGCGACAGGTGTGCCATGCAGGTTTCCGCTTGTTGTGGTTACGGGCGTGTGGAAATCGGAATGGGCATCGAGCCAGAGCAGAAACAGGGGCCGCCCTTCCCGCGCCGCATGGGCGGCCGCGCCCGCGACACTGCCGAGTGCCAGTGAATGATCGCCGCCCAGAACGATGGGCAGGCCACCTTCGGCAAGGGCATCCTCGACCCGGTCGGCCAGAAGTTCGGTCCAGCCGATGGTTTCGGCCAAGGCATGAACCGCCGGATTGCCATGGGTGATCGCCGGGCGTGAGGCGGGGGACAGGTCACCCCAATCTTCGACCCCATGGCCCAGATCGCCGATGGCTTGCGCTATCCCCGCCACGCGATAAGCCGCTGGTCCCATCAGGCAACCAGCCCTGCGCTGGCCTGTATCCACAGGTGCGCCGATCAGGATGGTACGAGCCATGGCTCTTCCTTTCTTTTTCCGCATCCTCTGGCAGATCGCGGCGCAAGGGAAGCCCGAATGATCGCGCCCAAGAGGGTTGGCTCTGGTCACGCGGTTCTGACCGCGACCTAGGCGCACAGGGCATGGAAGCCAGACGCGAAAATGCCTAAGATCACGACCAAAGAGGGAGACACGGCATGATCGTGGAACTTGGGCATTTCGCCCTGCTATTGGCGCTGTGCGTGGCCTTGGTGCAGACCATCGTCCCGCTCTGGGGCGCGCATACCCGCAACGCGGCGCTGATGGCTGTGGCGGAACCTGCTGCGGTGATCCAGTTCGTGCTGGTCGCAGCCAGTTTCGCGGCCCTGACCTATGCGTTTGTCGTATCGGACTTTTCGCTGCTCCTTGTCGTGCAGAATTCCCATACACTCAAGCCGATGCTCTACAAGATTTCGGGCGTCTGGGGGAATCACGAAGGCTCGCTGCTGCTCTGGGTGCTGATCCTCGCGCTTTTCGGGGCCTGTGCGGCGTGGTTTGGCAACAACTTGCCGCCCAGCCTGCGCGCGCGGGTGATTGCGGTGCAGGGCAGTATTGGCGTGGCCTTCATGCTTTTCATGATCTTCACCTCCAACCCCTTCCTGCGGTTGGAGATTCCGCCTCTGGACGGGCAGGATTTGAACCCGCTGCTGCAAGACCCCGGTCTCGCCTTCCATCCGCCCTTCCTCTATCTCGGTTATGTCGGGCTTTCGATGGCATTCTCTTTCGCCGTGGCCGCGCTGATCGAGGGCCGGGTCGATGCCGCCTGGGGCCGCTGGGTCCGGCCCTGGACGCTTGCAGCATGGGTCTTTCTGACCATCGGGATCGGCCTCGGCTCGTGGTGGGCCTATTATGAGCTGGGCTGGGGCGGCTTCTGGTTCTGGGACCCGGTGGAAAATGCCTCCTTCATGCCATGGCTTTTGTCGGCAGCGCTGCTGCATTCCGCGATTGTCGTGGAAAAGCGCGAAAGCCTGAAGGCGTGGACGATCCTTCTGGCGATCATGGCCTTTGGGTTTTCGCTCATCGGCACCTTCATCGTACGCTCGGGCGTCATCACCTCGGTCCATTCCTTTGCCAATGACCCGGACCGGGGGGTGTTCATCCTGATGATCCTTGGCTTCTTTACGGGGGGCGCGCTGATGTTGTTTGCAGCGCGTGCAGGCACAATGGAGGCGAAGGGCGTCTTTGCCATGGTGAGCCGCGAATCCGCGCTGGTGGCGAACAACCTGCTTTTGTCCGTTTCAGCCTTTGTCGTTTTCATTGGCACGATCTGGCCGCTGATTGCCGAGATGTTCTTTGACCGCAAACTGAGCGTGGGGGAGCCTTTCTTCAACGCAGCCTTCTCGCCCTTTGTTGTGGGGCTGGCGGTACTGTTGCCGCTAGGTGCGATGATGCCGTGGAAACGGGGCGATGTTGGGCGCGTGCTGCGGGGCCTGATGCCGGCGCTGGTCTTTTCGGTGGCTGTCGGCCTCCTCGTCTGGGCGATGCAGACCGAACGCACGACGCTTGGCCCGATTGGTGTGATGTTGGGCCTGTGGGTGCTGCTCGGTGCGCTCTGGGATCTGTGGGCGCGCACGGGGCGTGGCGCTCTTGCGGGGCGGTTCGCCCGACTGGGCCGCCTGCCGCGCGCGGATTGGGGCAAGGCCACAGCGCATGCGGGGCTTGGCGTGACCATTTTCGCGGTCTCCGCCATGCTCAGTTGGAAGACCGAGGATATCCGCGTGGTTCCCGAGGGTGGCAGCTATGCACTTGGCCCCTATGAGGTGACGCTGGCCAAGGTCGAAGATGTGCAGGGACCGAACTACTATTCCACAATGGCGACGATGGAGGTCCGCCGGGATGGCGCGCTGGTCACCACGCTTTTCCCTGAAAAGCGCGTCTATCCCGTTCAGGCCATGCCGACGACCGAGGCCGCGATCGACTATGGCTTCTGGCGCGATGTGTATCTGGTGATCGGGGATCGGCAGGTGAACGGGGGCTGGGCCGTGCGATCCTATATCGAACCCTTTGCCAACTGGCTATGGGCGGGCATCCTCATCATGTCCTTCGGCGGGCTGCTCAGTTTGACCGACCGACGCTATCGGGTGGCAGCGGGTGCGGCACGTCGCGCGTCGCAGGCCGCGGTTCCGGCGGAGTGAGGGGGATGTTCATTCGTGCCCTGACCCTCGCCGCGGCCTTGGCGCTGTCGCCTGCGCTGCCCTTGCTGGCCGTGCAGCCCGATGAAATCCTGTCTGATCCAGCGCTGGAGGCGCGTGCGCGGGCGATCAGTCGCGAATTGCGCTGCCCGGTCTGTCAGGGCGAGGCGATTGACGATTCCAACGCGCCGGTCAGCCGTGACCTGCGGCTTTTGGTGCGCGAACGCCTGTTGGAGGGCGATAGCGACGAAGAAGTGCTGGACTTCATCGTCGCGCGCTATGGCGAATTCGTCCTGTTCAACCCCAGACCCGAAGGGGCGAACCTTTTGCTTTGGGCGGCCGGACCGATCCTTCTGCTCCTTGGTGGGGGGCTTGCCTTTGCCTACACACGCCGCCGGGCCGATGCCGTGGCGGCGGGCGAAGCGGCGCTGACGCCCGAAGAGGAAGCGCGTCTGAAAGACCTCGTATAACCTGCCTGCAACAAAGGAAAAGGGCCGGGCAATTCTGCCCGGCCCTTTCTGTTGTGCGTCGGCGATCAAGCGCCGCGCGACAAGGCCGCAATACCTGTGCGCGCGATTTCGGTGAGGCCAAGCGGGCGCATCAGTTCGGCGAAAGCGTCGATCTTGTCCGGCGTGCCGGTCATTTCAAAGACAAAGCTTTCCAGCGTGCTGTCCACCACATTGGCCCGGAAAATCTCGGCCAGACGCAAAGCCTCGATCCGCGCCTCGCCCTTGCCCTTCACTTTGAAAAGCGCGAGTTCGCGCTGCACGCTTGGCCCTTCGGCGGTCAGGTCATGCACTTCATAGACCGGGACCATCCGCGACAGTTGCGCTTCGATTTGGTCGATCACGGCAGGTGTGCCGCGCGTGACAATCGTGATCCGCGACCGATGCCCCGTATGGTCCACCTCGGCCACGGTCAGGCTGTCGATATTATACCCACGGCCAGAAAACAGGCCAATCACGCGGGCCAGAACGCCGGGTTCGTTTTCCACGATGATCGCCAGCGTATGGCTTTCGACCACATCGGGGTTGTGGTCGCGCAGGTCATAGGCGGAATGGCTCGTGGAGCCTTTCTTGATATTCAGGGGCGACATCGCCTGTCCTTCATCTGTTCTCAAATATCCTCGGGGGGTGCAGGGGGGCAGACAGCCCCCCTGCGGCACGGGTCTTACACGAGTACCGCGCCGCCTGCCTGAATCACGCCCTGCGTCTCTGCCTCGCCAAGCAGCATCTCGTTATGCGGCTTGCCCGAAGGGATCATCGGGAAGCAGTTTTCATGCTTTTCGACAAGGCAATCAAAGATCACCGGCCCGTCATAGCGGATCATCTCCATGATCGCATCGTCCAGATCCTTGGGGTCTTTGCACAAAATACCCTTGCAGCCAAAAGCCTCGGCCAGTTTCACGAAATCGGGCAAAGCGTCGGACCACGAATGGCTGTAGCGTTCGCCATGCAGCAATTCCTGCCATTGGCGCACCATCCCAAGGCGCTCGTTGTTCAGGATGAACTGCTTGACTGGGGCGCGGAATTGAATGGCGGTGCCCATTTCCTGCATGTTCATAAGCCATGATGCCTCGCCCGCCACGTTGATCACCAGCGCATCGGGATGGGCGATTTGCACGCCGATGGAGGCCGGCAGGCCATAACCCATGGTCCCAAGACCGCCCGAGGTCATCCAGCGGTTCGGGCCTTCGAAGCCCAAGTATTGGGCCGCCCACATCTGGTGCTGTCCGACTTCTGTCGTGACGTAACGATCCATGCCTTTGGTCAGCGCCTCAAGCCGTTCCAGCGCATATTGTGGTTTGATCGTCTTCTCGCTGTTGCGATAGGACAGGCATTTGACCGCGCGCCATTCCTCGATCTGCTTCCACCACTTGGCAAGGCCTTCCTTGTTGACCTTGCGACCGCGTGCCTTCCAGATTTTCAGCATATCTTCAAGCACATGGCCCACATCACCCAGGATGGGAACATCCACCCGGATCACCTTGTTGATGGAGGATGGGTCGATATCGATATGGGCTTTCTTCGACTTGGGCGAGAAATCCTTCACCCGGCCGGTGATCCGGTCGTCAAAGCGCGCGCCGATGTTGATCATCAGATCGCAGCCATGCATGGCGAGGTTCGCCTCATACAGCCCATGCATCCCGAGCATTCCAAGCCATGCCTTGCCGCTTGCCGGATAGCATCCAAGGCCCATGAGAGTGGAGGTGATGGGAAAGCCCGTCGCCTCCACCAATTCGCGCAACAACTGACTTGCCGCCGGGCCAGAATTGATGACGCCGCCGCCGGTGTAGAAGATCGGGCGTTCGGCGGTTTCCATCATCTCCACCAGACGGGTGATCTGGTCGATATCGCCCTTCACGCGGGGCTGATAATGGCTGATCTTGATCTTTTCCTTGGGCGTATATTCGGCATTGGCGAATTGCACATCTTTCGGAATGTCGATCAGCACGGGGCCGGGGCGGCCAGTGGTGGCGACTTGAAAGGCCTTGTGGATCGTTGCGGAAAGTTCCGCCGTATCCTTCACCAGCCAGTTCATTTTCGTGCAGGGGCGGGTGATGCCAACCGTATCCGCCTCTTGAAAACCATCGGTCCCGATCATGAAGGTCGGTACCTGACCCGTCAGCACGACCAGAGGGATCGAATCCATCAGCGCATCGACCAGACCCGTCACCGCATTGGTCGCACCGGGGCCAGAGGTCACCAGAACCACGCCCGGCTTGCCGGTAGAGCGCGCATAACCTTCGGCCATGTGGACCGCGCCTTGCTCATGGCGCACGAGGATATGGCGAATGTCGTTTTGCTGGAACAATTCATCATAGATCGGAAGAACGGCCCCGCCGGGATAGCCGAAAATCACATCGACCCCCTGATCCTTCAGCGCCTGCACCACCATTTTCGCGCCCGTCATCTGACGTGTCATGTCTCTCTCCGCTTCGCGTCCGACCTTGCCAACAAAAAGCCCCCGGGGAGGGGTTCCCGAGGGCGCATGGGTTCCGTTCTGGATGCCGTCACCGGCCCATGCGCCACGTTCCCCCAAGTACAAGAATGCCCGGCATTCCGCCCCCGTCGTCTCACGGGCCGGAAACTATGGCGGCCTGTGGGGGGCGTCAACCGCAAAAGCGCAAAGAAAGTGTCGCGTGCGGGGGTAAATTATGAACTTTTCTTGCGTGGTGTGACTTTCGAGGGAAACATTCGCAATTTTTGCGCGGATAAGCGCAGGCTCTGCGCGGGTTTGAGTCGTGTAACCTGCTTTCCAAAACCTGCGAATGGTGATCCTGTCACGCTATCCGTGACTCCTTCCTTCAATCGAGGACAACCATGAAGTTGTATTATTCGCCAGGCGCCTGTTCTTTGGCCTCTCACATCACTCTGCGCGAGGCGGGCGTGGATTTCACGCTGGATCGCGCCGATATCCGCGCGAAAAAGACGGAGACCGGGGCCGATTTCACCGCCGTCAGCGCGCGGGGCGCGGTGCCGGTTTTGGCGCTGGATGGGGGCGAGGTGCTGACCGAAGGCGTGGCCATCATGCAATATGTGATGGATCGCGCGGCCCCCGGTCGTTTGCCGGCGGCAGGCACTCTGGCGCGCGCGCGTCTGCAAGAGGCGCTGAACTTTCTCGCGACCGAGGTACACAAAACCTATTCCCCCTTCTTCCGCGGGATCGAGGGAGAGGCGCGTGCGGCGCAGGTGGCCTTACTTGAAAGCCGGCTGCAACTGATCGAAGACAGCCTCGCCGATGGGCGGGAATGGATGCTGGGGGCAGAGTTCACCCCGGCGGATGCCTATGCATTTACCGTGACCAACTGGTCTGGCTTCATCAAGCATGACCTGTCGCGCTTCCCCCGGATCGAGGCGCTGCGTGCCCGCATCGCGGCGCGGCCCAGCGTTCAGGCGGCGCTAAAGGCCGAAGGTCTGGCGAAGTAAGCCCCGGAAAGGGCAAAGGAAAGGGGCGGCCCGCAAGGACCGCCCCTTTCCTTTTGATTTCCTGCAACCAGCCTCAGGCCATCATCAGCGCCACATAGCCCGCATAGGCGGCGAGCAGGCCGAAACCGGCGATACGCGGCACGCCCTTGAGCAGGAAGGCCACCAGCGTGAGGCCAATCGCCGTGCCCGCGACCCACGGCATATCGATCGCGGAAAAGCGCGGATCGGCGGGGATGGGGGTGATGATCGCGGTGATGCCGAGGATCGAGAAGATGTTGAAGATGTTGGAGCCGACCACATTGCCCACGGCAATTTCCGTCTGCTTGCGGATTGCGGCGATGACCGAGGTGGCGAGTTCCGGCAGCGAGGTACCAACAGCCACGATGGTCAGGCCGATGATCGCCTCGGAAATCCCGAAGGTGCGGGCGATATCGGTGGCGCTATCGACCAAAAGGCGCGCGCCGATCACCAGAACAAT
>JALOTC010000102.1 GCA_025458085.1 Cypionkella sp.
TGATGCAGAAAGCCCCCGTTGATCTGACCGTCACCTCACCAACGGAGCAAGCGCCGCCCCGAAAGTGCGCCGCCCCCCGCCACTCCAAGAATCGCCAAAACGTACCAAGTCATGAAAAACAAAGGGGAATCTTCCGTGCAATGCAGCGCATAACCGGCTGCGACCGCTGCCCCCACCGCAAGGCCAAGCAAGCCCCCGGTCACTGCGGGACGTGTAGGTGCGCTCTGCCGGAACAACCGTATCGCGATCCAAACCGGAAGAGCGGACATCCCCAAGATCGACGTCACACAAGCCAAAGCACTCCGCCCCACCACTTCCGAAAAGATACCATCAGGCCCCTCCGCCAATCTCAGGCCGACGAGGGTAAGCCCAGCGACAGCGGGCAAGGCGAGTGGCCAGAAACTGACCTGTCTTCCCGGGCGGCCGGAGGTGAAGGCAAGCCCAGTCGCAAGAATGGCCAGACACAGGGGAAGCAGGCTCTTCGCCATGACAGGAAACTGCACAAGCGCCGAACCGAGGTCTGAGCGCAGTCCGAAGATCACCCAGAACAGGGCAACCGGCACAAAAGACGCAAGGCCCATGCCCCAAATCACTGTGACAACCGACATAGGCGGCGGCACTCGCGTTCCAGCAAGCTCTTGGATCAGCGCATCGGTGGTGCGATGAGCGGTCATTTCAGCATCCTTTCAGCCACATCCGTCAGCCGCCTCATGGCGCGATGCAGGGCCACGCGGGCCGTGCCTGCCGTCAGGCCAAGCATCGCGCCTGCCTCTTCTGTCGTTTTGCCATCGAGAGCAACGGCGCGCACCAGCAGGGCTGACCGGGCGTCGATCTGGGCCAGCATCACATCGGCATCTCGTGCGGCAAGCGGTAAACTGGCGGTGTCTTCGGGCAAGACCTCAATGAAGTCCTCAATCGGCAGCGTCACAGAGGCCCCTCTGCGCCGGAAGGCATCGACTACCTTGTACCGTGCCAAGGCGTAAAGCCAAGGTCGCACAGGCTCTTGCCGCCTCCAAGTGTGCCGCTTCAGATGGATGGCCAGAAGGACGTCTTGCAAGATGTCCTCGTGCTGGTCAGGGGGCAAGGCATCGCCCCGCCGTTGAATGATCCTGCGCAAGCTTGGGGTTACAGCTCTCAGGAACTGCCCGAAGGCTGCACCGTCACCATCATTTGCGCGCGCCAGCAGGACTTCCCAAGTTTCATCCTGTGCCAGCTTGACCTCCTTTTCCCCCGTGCGAAGTGTACCAGAGACCGTCTTGGCCGGACAGTCACGCCTCGGTGAGAGCGCGGGCGCCGTCGTCATGCCTGACCCGATACGGCCGCAGTGAACGGCGCCTTGGCCCTGATCTTGTCTTGGGCGGTTGCAGCGGCCGTGCTGGCGATCTGAGGGAACTGCCTTTGGGCCATGAGGGTAGATCCGTGGGGGGGGTTCAAAGTGCGCGACAGATCGCCGTGACCAAACTTGTCCCTCTCCGCCACGGTGAAGCGCAGGTTCGTATTCTGGTCGGGGTTCACAGCCATCAGATTGGCAGCATGCAGGGATCAGTCAGCCTCTGCGCTTTGCATGATAGGCAAAGACCACCTCCATCTAAAGGCGCGCGCCGCGTTCAAAGCGCAGCAGATAGTCGACCGACCACCGCCCCGGTCCGCGTGCCGCCACCGCGAGCAAGGGCGCGGCCCATAAACCATGGGTCAGCCAAGCCTCAGGATAGACAAAGACCTGTATCACTGCTGTCATTCCCAGCAATCCGAGCGCCGACAGACGCGCAAACAGCCCGAGGATCAGCAGCACCGGCAGCAGGTGTTCCGCCACGGTCGCCATGACAGCGGCCAGTTCATGCGGAAGCACTGGGAGGGCATATTCATGCTCGAAGAGGAACCAGGTCGAGTCCTTGATCGACAATCCCTCGACCTTGGTCCGCCCTGACTGCCAAAAGACCAGCGCTGGAAAGACGCGCAAGATCAGCGCGACGGGGGCATCCGGAATACGGTCGAACCAACCAAACAACCGTGCAATCGCAGTCATCGTTCACTCCTGCGCATCAGTGATCGCACCGGCCCGCATCAGCGCGACCAGCATCGGCGCGGGGTCATGCCCCGCCTCGGCCTCCTGCGCTGTCAGCGCGGCATCACAGAGCGTCGAGCCAGCAAGGATCGCACCGATGAGGGCCGCATCCCCGGCCCCAAGGGCGCGCACCTGCACAGCGAAGGACGCATCCCGCAGGATCAGCGCGGTCTCAGCTCTGGCCGGGAGGGGTATGGGCGACCCACCCGGTTGATTGCGCGCCCAAATCGACACGGCGGGAGAGGCCAAGTGCAGCAGATGGACCGACGGATGCAGGACGAAGGTCACGCGATTGGTATCCGCCGCCACCAGAACTGCCGGATCGACCGGGGCAGCATCGGCAGCGTGAAAAGCGCGCCCCCTTGCGCATTCGATCCGCGCAACATCTGGAAGATAGGGATAGCGCGCCAGCGGAGGGAATGCGCCAAGGAAATCGGCAAAGCCCTCTCCCCATTCCGCAAGGACCGGACTCTTGGGGCGATCCATCTCGGCATAAAGGCGCGCCAACGGGGCAAAGAAGGCCTCGCCGACCAGACGCCGGATCACCGGAAAACGACTGGCCAGCGCCGCTGTCAGACTGACGGCCACGTTGTTGCGATAGACAGCGAACCGCCGCTCCACCTCGGCCATATTGCGCGCCTGAAGTCCGGCAGGCAGCACGTCTCCGCGCAGAGCTGCGTCGAAGCTGCGCATGAATTCAGCATGCGTGGGCAAAGCCGTTCCCTCCCCTCGCCAAGATCGCGCCTGCCCGTGCCGCCTCGGCACAAAGCACAGACCATTCCGGCAGATCATTGTCCCATTCGATCAACGTGGGCAGAGGACCTGCCCGCATGATCACCTCTGCGAACAACGCCCAGACCGGATCGGCGACAGGCGCGGCGTGACTGTCGATCAGCAGGTTGCCAGTCGGCATTTCATCGGCATCATGTCCGCCCAGATGAACCTCTCCCACCAGGTCCAGCGGTAAAGCTGCAAGCCAGGCGTACGGGTCGGTTCCATGGTTGATGCAGGACACGAAGACATTGTTCACATCGAGCAACAGCCCGCAGCCGGTGCGCTGCGCCACCTCCGACAGGAATTCAGTCTCGGGGATCAGCGAGTTGGCAAAGCAGAGATAGGTCGCCGGGTTTTCAAGCAGCATCCTGCGCCCCAGCACCTCTTGCACCCTGTCGATATGGTCGCAGACGATGGTCAGCGTTTCTTCGGTGTAGGGCAAGGGCAGCAAATCGTTCAGATACTCTGCCCCATGGCTCGACCATGCCAGATGCTCTGAAAAGCTCTGAGGCTCGTATCTTTCACACAGCCGACGCACCCGGTCGAGATGCGCCGCATCCACGCCATTTGCCCCACCGATGGACAGGCCCACCCCGTGGATCGACACTGGAAAATCGGCCCGGATCGCGGCAAGCTGGGCATGGGGCAGGCCACCGGCACCCAAGTAATTTTCGGCATGGATTTCGAAAAAACCGACGCCGCCCGCCGTCTGGCAAATCGCGGCGAAATGTTCGGGCTTGAAGCCCACTCCCGGCAAGGCTGGCAACATGGTTTTGCCCCCAAAAGGAAAGGAGGCGCACAGTCATCCCGCGCGCCTCTCTGGATCAGGCGTTTGGCAGGTCGCGCTCAAGCGCTTCGAGCGCGCCCATGCGCGCCGCGCCATCCTCTGCCGCGGGCAGTTCCATCGTCAGGCAGGTACCTGTTGGCACGAGTTTCCACGCATTGCCCTGATAGTCGACCTTCGACGTGCCGGCACAGGTCGTGCCCGGTCCTGCCGCGCAGTCATTCTGACCTGCAAGGGCAACGCCAAAGCACTTTTCCATCTCATTGGCCATGACCGGCGTCACGGCCATCGCGCCCAATGCGCAAACGAGCGAAGTGCCAAGAACCAGTCGGGATGTCATCGCAGTCATCTCAGTCTCCCTGTGTGAACGGAAAGGCAGTGCCGCCTTTCCTAGAACAATTCGCAAAGGGGAGGCCTGACGTTACAGGGCTCGCAACTTCGTGATGTATAACCTTCATGCGTCAGGACTCCCGAGATAGGTCGCCCCATCCGGACCCTGCCCGCAGACATGCGCCTTGGCGGATTTCGGAACGACCAGCGCCTTGGCCGTCATGAAAAATGGCCCCGATGCTGTTGCAATCGGGACCAGTTGGTTGGGTCCGCCCGGAAGGCCATGCCTTCAGGCCGACAGGGAAAGTTCAGACGGCGACCTTGCCGCGTGCGCGTGCCAGATAGATCACACCACCCAGACCCGCGCCGATGATCCATCCGTATCCTTCAAGCTGACCAAGCGCCGGCACCCAGACCGTTGCAACAGAGAATACGGCAGCGATCGCAAAGGCCACCAAGGCATGGTCGTTCCACCCCTTGCGATAGTGATAGGTTCCCCGCGCCGGGTTGTAGAGATCGTCCAGCTTCAGCTTCTGACGGCGGATCAGGTAATAATCGGCGATCATGATCCCGAAGAGCGGTGCCAGCGTGGCGCCAAGGGTGTTCACGAAGCCGCTGATCCCAAACTGGCTGATAAAGCCTGTCCAGAACCCGCCGATCACCAGCGCGAAGGCCGAGGTAATGAGACCCGCCTTACGAAAGCCGATGGTGGAGGGCGACAGGTTCGCGATGCCGTTCACGGCCGGGATAAAATTGGCGACAAGGTTGATGCCCACCGTTGCCGCGAAGAAGGTGATCGCGGCGATCACCGCCAGAAAGACGCTGTCTGTCCGCTCCACGATCTCGGTCGGGTTCACAAGCGCCTCGCCATAGACGACGGCGGCCCCTGCCGTGGTCAGAAGCGCCAAGGCCGAAAAGAGGATCATGTTCAGCGGCAGACCGGCCAAGTTGCCTTTGACCATGGCGGGCTTGTCCTTCGCGTAGCGCGAGAAGTCGCTGAAGTTGATCATCACGGCGGCGAAATAGGCAACCATGGTACCGAAGATGACGATGAAACCTTTGAATTCGGTACCCCAGGTCGCTTCGGGATTGGCAAAGATCGTTTGCGCCTGCGCCAAGAGCTGACCGTCAGACTTGACCCAGAGCACGGCGACAAGACCGATCATCACCGCGTAGACAAAGGGACCGGCGAAGTTCAGGAAGCTTTCGACCCAACCCATGCCGCGCCAGAAGATGACGATGTGAAAGGCCCAGACCACAAGGAAGGACAGCCAATCCACCCCGGTCAAGCCCATGAAGGCAGGGCCGTCGGTGATGCCGGTCAGCGACCGGATCAGCAGCGCCAGCGCGGTAGAGGCGAAATAGACCTGCACCCCATACCAGAAGACGGCGACGATCGCGCGCAGGATGGCGGGCAGCTTTGCCCCTTCGGTCCCCATGCTCGCGCGGGCAAGGACCGGGTAGGGAATCCCGTAGCGCTCGCCCGCGGCTCCTGACAGGTTGACCATGAACATCACGAACAGCCCCGCCGCGATCAGCGCTGCAAAGGCTGTCCACCCCGTCACCCCGTAAGAGATGAACAGGGAGGCCACCAGCGAATAGCCAAACAGCGATTGGATATCATTGGCCCATACGTTGAAAATCGCAAACCAGCCCCAGGATTTCTCCTCGGCGGTCACGGGGCGCAGAGCGTCTTCGGACACTTCTACCCCTTCGGCAGTCATGGAATGCATTCTTGTCCCTCCCGTTTTGACCGCTGCGATGCGGGCGGCGCGGTCTTTTCCTGCGAATGCCTGATGGCCCAACCTCAAGATGGCCGCATCTGGTATTGCATCTAAAATGTTACAAACTATCTTACGCAAGCATACAGGGAAAAAGCGGATATGACTTTCTGCATTTCCCGAATAATCGATGGGCAGCGGTTTGGGATGAAGGCGGCCAAGATGACAGCGGTACTGGCAGAGATCGAAGAGACCGAGCCCAAAGCAGGCACCGATGCTTCGCTGTCCGTTCAAGCGCATCAGGCTCTGATCGGCGCCCTGCGCGAGGGTCAGATCCGCAGCGGTGCCTTTTTATCCATGCCGATGCTGGTGGATCTTCTCGGCCTGCCCATCGCCGCGGTGCGCGAGGCGGTCAAACTGGCAGAGGCGGGAGGGCTAGTGAGCGTGCTGCCAAAGCGCGGCGTGGTTGTGATGGATGCCGGGCCGGAAATGACACGCGAATGTCTGGAACTTCGGGCTATTCTGGACAGTGAGGGCGCGCGGCGGTTGATCGAAACCAATGCCATCTTGCCCTTTGCCCGCTTACGCGAAGATCATGAGCGGCTGCGCGATGCCGCGCTGACCGATGTGACGCCAGAGGTGCAGCGTCGGGCGATCCTGACCGATCTGTCGCTGCATGATGCGCTGGCCGCAGGCATGGGGCTAAAGCTTGCACAGCGCATCTATGACGACAACCGCAACCGGATTGCCATCATCCAGAACCAGCGCCCCTTTCTGGCTGACCGCATCGTTTCGGCGATGGAGGAGCATCTGGCGATCATCTCGGCCCTTGAAGCGCGCGACGCAGAAGCCGCCGTCGCGGCGATCCGGCAGCATCTGGCCCATACCCTGCGCTGGTGGGGTGTCTGATCGGCTGCGGCGCCGACTCAGCGATCTGTGAAGCATGCTGGCCTGATCTTCAGCGCCCTGTCCGGCGAAGATAAAGGGGAAAAGCGTGCCCTAAAACGGCAAACCGCGCAGGATTTCTGGCCTTTCTGGCCGGAATGGATTTGGGTCCAATTTCGGGCTGCGACCGGTCAGCAGATCAGCCAGAAGCTCTGCCGTTCCGGCGGAGGTGCTAAACCCGATGTGCTGATGCCCGGTTGCGAGCCAAAGCCCCGGTCGGCCCGGCATTCTGCCGACAACTGGCAATCCATCGGGCAAGGTCGGCCGATCACCATGATGAACAGTGATATTCGGCTGATCCGGGAGATCGAGGATCTTGCAGGCGTTGCGACGGGCCAATTCGGCCTGCATGTGATGGGTTGGACGATCTGGCGTGGTCAGATATGTGCCCGTCGAAACCTGAATGCCATCGGGACGCGGCGACAGGACCACCCCCACCGCTGCATCATAGACCGGTCGATAAAGGACCTTGTCCGGAGGAACCGAAAGGCGAAGGGCGTAGCCGCGTTCGCTGATCATCGGGAGGTCATAGATACCTGCAAGAAGGCTGCGGGATCGCGCGCCCGTTGCCACGACGACATCGGTCGCCTCAAGCCGTGCGCCGTTGGCGCAAAGAACGCCTTCTCCCTGCGCAGATGGCCAGAGTTTGGTGACTGTTGACCGAAGGATGGACCCGCCCGCAGCGAGGAACAGGGCCAAATAGGCGTCCATCACCCAAGCGGGCTCTCGCACTGCCGCTGTATCCTTGAACAGAAGCGCACCGGCATATCGGCGCACCAGCACAGGTTCGGCTTCCCCGACCTCGTCCGGGGACAGAAGCTGACAGCTGACATCATGCTCGCGGTAGAAATCTTGCGAACCTTTGGCCGCGTCGAGGCTATCCGTGCTGCGGAAGAGGAACATCCAGCCGTTCCTGACAAGATCAGAGGACCTCTGGGCCCGAGCCAGCCAGTTTGCGTGGACCTCTGCCGAACGTGTGATCAGGGCGGAAAGCGCCCGAACACGCGGCGTGACGGTCGCTCCTCGGCTGGCACGCAGAAACCGTAGCGCCCATGGCAGGACACGCCCAGTCGCGCCCCAATCGACACGAACGCCAGGATGTTTTCCCGACAGAATCGCAGGAACCTGTCCGTAAATCGCCGGGTTTGACATCGGCAAAAGCGAAGATGTTGCAAGCACTCCGGCATTCCAGATCGAGGCCCCTCGGCCCGGGATATCATCACCCACGAGCGATGATGCTTCGGGACTGCCCTGTCACCTTAGACTGCCTCGCAGCGATTGGTGAGGACGGGAAAAGGTCGCTCCCTCTGAGCGCTCCTCGTGGCCTTTCGACGACGGCATTCGGGAAAACCCGTCGGGATCAGAGGAAGAGCGGCGGTCGTCAGGATCACATTCCCTTTCATCATGCTAATCCCAAACCACCATCGACATGGAAAACCTGACCGTTGATCTGTCGTGCTTCACCGCTCAGCAGATAAAGGATAAGGCTTGCAACATCAGATGGTTCGCACAGCCGACCAGTCGGGGCGAGCTGTGCCGCGGCGGAAAATTGGGCCGAGGCGA
>JALOTC010000103.1 GCA_025458085.1 Cypionkella sp.
CGCACCAACCCCTCGCCCTTCATGTTCTTTTTCAACTTCGGCGGGTTTCAGGTGGTGGGGGCCAGCCCCGAAATCCTCGTCCGCCTGCGCGAAGGCGAGGTGACGATCCGCCCCATCGCAGGCACTCGCCCCCGTGGCGCCACGCCCGAAGAGGACAAGGCGCTCGAAGCAGATCTTCTGGCCGACAAGAAAGAACTGGCCGAACACCTCATGCTCCTCGATCTGGGGCGCAACGATGTGGGCCGCGTGGCCAAGGTCGGCACCGTGCACCCGACCGAGAAGTTCATCATCGAACGCTATTCCCACGTCATGCATATCGTCTCCAATGTCGTGGGCCAGATCCGGGAAGATGAGGACGCCCTCTCCGCCCTCCTCGCCGGCCTCCCCGCCGGCACCGTCTCCGGCGCGCCCAAAGTCCGCGCCATGGAAATCATCGACGAATTGGAGCCAGAGAAGCGCGGCGTCTATGGCGGCGGCGTCGGCTATTTCGCCGCCAATGGCGAGATGGACTTCTGCATCGCGCTGCGCACCGCCGTCTTGCAAGATGAAAAGCTCTATATCCAAGCCGGGGGCGGCGTCGTCTATGACAGCGACCCCGAGGCGGAATGGCAGGAAACCGTCAACAAATCCCGCGCGCTGCGCCGTGCCGCGGAAGATGCGGGCATGTTCACCCGCGGCAATCGCTAAGGCGACACGCGGCCAGCGCCGCACCCTTGGCCCTCGGGGAGGGCTGTCTGCCCTCCCCGAACCCCTCCCGAGGATATTTTTGAACAGATGAAGGGGGCGCTTGCCCGTCTTTGCCCTTCACATTGCTTTGACGCATCGTAACAGTCTTTGCATTGCATTCGTCACGACACAGATAAAGGATGCAACCCGCGCCGGTGGCGGCGGTGCGATCCGCCGCCCGAGACAAGAGGAGTTCCGGAGTGCAATCCAAAGCCATCCCCCTCACCCGTTCAGAGGGCCTCCCCCGGCGGGCCAGAGCCGTGCTTCTGGCCCTTGGTCTGGGTCTCGCCCTCGCCCTTGGTCAGGCCCAAGGCGCCTTCGCCAGGGGCGCGCCCGAAAGCTTCGCCGATCTGGCCGATCAGATCAGCCCTTCGGTCGTGAACATCACAACCTCCGCCGTGGTCGCTGGCCCCACCGGGGGCGGCCCGATGGTGCCCGAAGGCAGCCCCTTCGAGGATTTCTTCCGCGATTTCATGGATCGCAACAATCCCGGCGACCGCGGCCCCCGCCGGTCCGAGGCCTTGGGGTCCGGCTTTGTCATCTCGGAAGATGGCTATATCGTCACCAACGAACATGTCATCCGCGACGCCGATGAGATCGAGGTCGAATTCTTCTCGGGCGAACGGCTGCCCGCCACGGTGATCGGCAAGGACACCAATACCGATATCGCCGTGCTCAAGGTGGAAAGCGACGAACCCCTGCCCTTCGTGCAATTCGGCGATTCCGATCTGATGCGCGTGGGCGATTGGGTCGTGGCCATGGGCAACCCCTTGGGTCAGGGCTTCTCCGTCTCGGCCGGGATCGTCTCCGCCCGCAACCGCGCGCTGTCGGGCACCTATGACGACTATATCCAGACCGATGCCGCCATCAACCGCGGCAACTCGGGCGGGCCTTTGTTCAATATGGACGGGCAGGTGATCGGCGTGAACACCGCGATCCTCTCGCCCAACGGCGGCTCCATCGGCATCGGCTTCTCCATGGCCTCCAATGTGGTGACAAAGGTCGTCGACCAGCTCAAGGAATTCGGCGAAACCCGCCGCGGCTGGCTCGGCGTGCGCATCCAAGACGTCACCCCCGATGTCGCCGAAGCCATGGGCTTGGCCGAGGCCGCAGGCGCGCTTGTGACCGATGTCCCCGATGGTCCGGCCAAGGATGCAGGCATCCTCGCCGGTGACGTCATCACCACCTTCGCAGGCCAGCCCGTCGCCGATACACGCGACCTCACCCGCCGCGTGGCCGATGCCCCGGTGGGCGAGGCGGTGCCGGTGGTGATCCTGCGCGAAGGCCAGACGCAAACGATCGACGTCACCCTTGGCCGCCGCGAAGAGGCCGAAGCCGCGGAAGCCGGCACTTCTCCCGAAGCCACGCCGGAAGAACCGGCCAATGCCGAAATCCTCGGCCTCACCCTCGGCCCCGTGACGCAAGAGCTGCGCGACCAGATGGGCCTGCCCGCCGATGCCGAAGGGCTCGTCGTCACCGCCGTCGATGTCGCCTCCGAGGCCTATGCCAAAGGCCTGCGCGAAGGCGATATCGTGACCGAGGCAGGCCAACAGCCCGTCGCCCGCATCGCCGATCTGGAAACGCAGATCGAGGCCGCGCGCGATGGCGGGCGCAAGTCCATCCTCCTCCTCGTGCGGCGCGGGGGCGATCCACGCTTCGTGGCGCTCGGCATCGAATAGGTCGTCACCCTCAAACGCTCCCCAAACGCCCGGCCCCACCGCCGGGCGTTTGTCTTAGCGCCGCGCGATCTCTGCCGGGGCCAAGCCCAGTTCCCGCGCCGCGGCCAGCGACAGGCGCGGACTGTCCAACCCCCGATCCAATTGAAACCGCTGCACAGCCTCGGCGGTGGCGCGATCCATCACCCCGGTCACCGGCAAGAGGTAATAGCCCCGCGCCTTCAGGGCGCGCTGCAAACTGGCCACGAAATCCACCGTCCATTCCGCCGCACAGGGCGCGCGGAACCAGATTTCCTCGCGCTCCTGCACGATACGCTGATGCGTCTCAGTCCGATACACCGCCGCCTGTATCAGAGCGCCATCCGGGCCACGACGCTCGGGCCGTTCCAGAACCTGCTCGCTCACCGTCTCAATCATCATCGGCGTCACATCGCTGGCCCAGCAGGCCCCCTCCGGCCCCCGCGGCGGGCCGGGTTCGGACAGGCGGATCAATTCCGCCGACAAATCGGCACGCGTCGGCGCCTCGGGCAGATGGCTGCCAAGGGGCTTGCAGGCGGCAAGGGCAATCCCTGCCAGAAACATGGCCATAGGGCGGCGCGTCATGAAAGCGGCATCAATCCTGCGCTGTGGTCCTGCTCATCTCGTCCGGTATGCTCCGGCTTCAGGCGACCATAACGCAAATCGCCCCCGCCTCCTAGCCGCTTGGCGATGCCGCGCAAAACGCGGCCCATGCCGTGACTCTCCCGCCACCCTCCACGCCCATGGCCGACAAGGCCCCCCTCCCATTTTCCCCAAAACCAACCCTGCCCCTTCATCTTGGCCCAAATACTCTCGGGAGGGGTCCGGGGAGGGCAGACAGCCCTCCCCGGGGTTAATCACAAGGAGTGAGGGGTCGGGCAGACAGCCCTCCCCGGCGCATATGGGAAAAGCCCCCCATAGCCCCTCAGGGCTGATCCCCCGCCCGAACCCCATCATGCCGAAAGCCGGGGTCCAACAGGCGGTCCAGCATGTCCGAGATATCCTCGATCGCTTCGGCCACCACATGCACCACGCCCGCCTCGCGCTGCACCCGGCCCGTCACCCGCAGCAAACGCCCCGCAATCACCGCGCGGCGAAAGCGTTCGTAAACCTTGGCCCAGACCACCACATTGCAGGTGCCCGTCTCATCCTCCAGCGTCAGGAAGATCACCCCCTTTGCCGTGCCGGGCCGCTGGCGCAGCAGCACCAACCCCGCCACACAGACCCGCGCCCCCACGGATGGCTCCACCAACCGCGCAGCTTGGATCGCCGCAGGCGGGCGCGGCCAAGTGCCCGGCGCGGGCGTCGGGGCAAGAAAATCGGCAGGGCCATAGGGGGCAAAAGTCATAAGAACAAATATGGAACATTTGCCCGGAATGTCCATCCCCCGCCCCTCTGGCAAAGCCCCCCGATTTGGCCTATGTCCAAGACTGGAAGCGCAAGGCAAGCGGCGCCCGATCGGGCGCGCGCATCAAGGCAAGGACTGGGAATGGCAAAGATCACTTACGTGGAATTCGGCGGCAAGGAACATGTGGTCGATGTGGCCAATGGCCTGACCGTGATGGAAGGCGCCCGCGACAATGGCATCCCGGGGATCGAGGCGGATTGCGGCGGCGCCTGCGCCTGCTCCACCTGCCATGTCTATGTCGACCCCGCTTGGGTGGACCGCCTCCCCGCCAAGGACAGCATGGAAGAGGACATGCTCGATTTCGCCTATAAGCCCGATGCCAGCCGCTCGCGCCTGACCTGCCAACTCAAGGTCAGCGATGCGCTGGATGGGCTCAAGGTTTTCATGCCCGAAAAGCAGATCTGACCGCCGCTGCATCGGCCCCATGATCGCGCCATGATGGCCCGCGCCCCCTTGGGACGCGGGCTTTTTCCTGCGCCGCCCTGCCGCCCATCTGTCTGTACGGGGGGTGTACAGGGGGTGTACGGGTGGTGCATCGTCGCATTGGCCCCATTTTGCGGTTCCAACCGGCCCCGGCCCCCGCTATAGGATGCGCGGTTTCACCTGATGCAAGGACCGCACAAATGGCCAATGTGGTTGTCGTGGGCGCCCAATGGGGCGACGAGGGCAAGGGCAAGATCGTCGACTGGCTCTCGGAACGCGCCGACATCGTCGCGCGCTTTCAGGGCGGCCATAATGCGGGCCATACGCTCGTCATCGACGGCAAGGTCTATAAGCTTTCCCTCCTGCCCTCGGGCATCGTGCGGGGGGGCAAGCTGTCGGTCATCGGCAATGGCGTCGTGCTCGACCCCTGGGCCTTGATGGCCGAGATTGAAAAGCTCTCTGCCCAAGGGGTTGAAATCAATCCGGAAAATCTGCTGATCGCGGAAAACACCCCGCTGATCCTGCCCATCCACGGCGAATTGGACCGCGCCCGCGAAGGTCAAACCGGCGTCGCCAAGATCGGTACCACGGGCCGCGGCATCGGCCCGGCCTATGAGGACAAGGTGGGCCGCCGCACGATCCGCGTGGCCGATCTGGCCGATGAGGCTACGCTCGATACCCGCATCGGGCGGCTTCTCACGCACCACAACGCACTGCGCGCCGGGCTGGGGCTGGAGCCGATCGATGTGGCGGCACTCAAGGCACAACTCATTGAAATCGCGCCCAAAGTCCTGCCCTATGCCAAGCCCGTCTGGAAGGTGATGCACGACGCCCGCCGCGCGGGCAAGCGCATCCTCTTCGAAGGCGCGCAAGGCTCGCTTCTGGATGTGGACTTCGGCACCTATCCTTACGTCACCTCCTCCAACACGCTGGCCGGCATGGCCGCCACCGGCACAGGCCTTGGCCCCACGGCGGTGGATTTCGTCCTTGGCATCGTCAAAGCCTATACCACCCGCGTGGGCGAAGGCCCCTTCCCCACGGAACTCTTTGATTCTGATGGAGAAAGACTGGGTGAGCGCGGCCATGAATTCGGCACCGTCACCGGCCGCAAACGCCGTTGCGGCTGGTTCGATGCCGTGCTCGTGCGTCAAACCTGCGCCACCTCTGGCGTCTCGGGCATCGCCCTGACGAAGCTTGACGTGCTCGATGGCTTCAAGACGTTGAAAATCTGCGTCGGCTATGAACTCGATGGCCAAAAGCTGGATTACCTTCCCACCGCCGCGAACCTTCAGGCCCGCGTCAAGCCGATTTACGAAGAAATGGAAGGCTGGTCCGACTCCACCGCAGGCGCACGCTCTTGGGCCGACCTGCCGGGTGCGGCGATCAAATATGTGCGCCGGATCGAAGAGTTGATCCAATGCCCCGTCGCCCTACTTTCCACCTCGCCGGAACGGGATGACACGATCCTCGTGACCGATCCTTTCGCAGATTAAAAACTACAGGAGACCGCATGCCGCTCAGCTACAAGACCCGCAAGCGATTGTCCTTGCTCGTTCTTTTGGTTGGGCTTCCGCTCTATATCGCAGCGGCGGTCTTTGTGGTCAGCCTGTTTGAACGCCCGTCGATCTGGGTGGAATTCGCGGTCTATGTCGGCCTTGGCATCGTCTGGATCCTGCCCCTGCGCAGCATCTTCCTCGGCGTCGGCCAAGCCGATCCGGATGCCCCCCGGCACGAGGAATGAGAAAGGGCGAGGTGCTTTCGCGCCTCGCCCATTCCCCGGGGCCTTGATGGCAGCCTCGGCCCACTATCCTTGAAACAGGTGTTATCCTGCGATCTTTTTGGCTTCTGCCAAGAGGGCGGAGGCCTCACTTATGGCAAACTGCCCGCGGCGGCTTTTTTGAATACGGCCTTCGCGCAACAAAACGCCAAAGCTCCGCAAACTGTCCTCGCGCATCACATCCGCATGGTTGGCGGCGACATAGCCCATAAGCTGAGGTCGGGTAAAGCTGTCGCGCCCTTCAACCGTCGCAATATAGGCAGCGGCGGCCTCCATCGTTTCTGCCAGCGTCCGCGCGCCAAGCCGTTCTGCGAATTCGGCGAATGACGCTGCTTGATCGCCAAAAATATTCGCCGCGGCCTCTTCCTCCTCCGCCTCATCATCTTCAAAGGACTCGTCAACAGCCAGCGGCGCAAGCCCGGTCGCGGACATCGCACGGATCGGGCGGCGCGGCGCGATCGGGGCCACCATCGTCGGTTCCGCTGGACGATCAATGCGTTGCGCAGAGACCAGCACAAGCGGCGCAGGGCGTTCCGAGGAAGCGGCCGGGGCGGTCATTGGCTTGACCACCTCTGCCAAGGCGGAACGATAGGGTTCCATCCGGCTTCCATCATCCTTGCGGGGTCCAGTAACCTGCTGATCGGCCCGCGTGGCGGCGACGGCAGCCTTCAAATGTTGGATCGCAGATTGGCGGCGGCGCGATTCGGGGCCTTCCATCTGGCTGGAGGCTTCCTGCATCAACCGATCCACCGCTTCCTCTGCGGCAGGGGCAAGACGGGCGGTCGGTGCAGCCGCAGGGCCCGCCGATGGTGCCGGAGCGGGCGCTTTTCCCTCTGCAAGGGCGGCGAGTTCTGCGCGAAGGGCCGCTTCGGCATCAGGGCTAAGGGTAGAACCCATCGCTGCAGCCACAGGCTGTGCCGGTGCATCCCCACGGCGGATCCGAATGATCCGCGCCCGCGCCCGTTCCGCACGATCCGCTACGGCCGCGGGCGCAGGCGCGGGCGTTGCAACCGGCAGCGCGGCAGGGGCCGGTTCGGCGGCAGGCTGAACCATAGCTTCTGGGGTGACCGCCGGGCGCAAAGGGCGAACCGGACGAACAGGCCGCCGTGGCACAGGGGCGACAGTTTCGGTCGGTGGCAAAGGTTCTGCCGTCAGATCAACACCGCGTGGTGCATCAACTGGCGCATCGGCGACAGTCCCTTCGTCAGCACCATCACTTTCCGGCATAGGCGCGGGCGCAAGCGCAGATTCAATGATCTGGTCCGATGGATCCATCTGATGGGCGAGTGCAGGCTCTACCTCTGCGTCTGCCTCTGCCGCTGCATTGGCCGTCTCCTCCGCCTCGATCACCATCTGCTCTGCCGGATCGGACGCATCCTCATCCACGGCAATCGCGTTGGATCCGTCATCCTCTTGGGCGAGCAAGGTCGGGGTAGCCGGAAGGTCTTCGGCTAAGGCCGCGCGGATCGTATCCAGCCCGAACGACTCCTCTTCAAGGCTGCTGTCCGCCACTGCGGGCAAAGCCTCTGGAACCACGGGCGAGGTAGCTTGCTCGTCACCGGGCTCATCAGGATCAATCATCGTGCCAAGGCGGGCCAGAACAGCCTCATCTTCAGCGGCATCCGGCACCGGCACGGAAGCAGGCACCGGCACGGAAGCAGGCACCGGGGCCTCCGCCACAACCTCGGCGGCGACATCAGGTCCGAGACTGACCTCTGGATCGGCCAGCTCCGATTGCGCCAGCGTTCCTGCCGAGACAGCGATCTCCTCGGCTGAAGTCGCGTCAAGCACGACAGGGGGCTCTTC
>JALOTC010000104.1 GCA_025458085.1 Cypionkella sp.
CGACGCCAGTTCCCGCGCGGCAGAAGAGACTTGCGACACCGCCGCAGAAGATTGTGTCACCTGTAGGCCAATCGCCGAAAACACAGTGTTCAGCGTGTCGATGAGTCGGGTGAAATCCATCAGGATTCGCTGATAATCGCCCGAGAAACGTGCCGTGTTGGGTTGCAGATCAAGATGGCCGTCACAAATGCTTGAGGCGACGCGCGACAACTCCCCGAAGAGGGTGCGGAACGTACTCCGCAGCGCTTCGACAGCATCAGAGACGAAAGCTTTCTTTCTTGGCAAAGTCGGGAAGGGGCGATCAAAGTCGCCTTCGCTGAATGCATGAAGTTGGTCAATGACCATCCGCTTCGTTGCAATATGGCCAAAGACCATATCATTGACCTTTGTGGCCAGTGCTCGCATCGGGCCGTCAAACGCATCACAATCAAGCTTTTTGTCGATATCCCCCACGCCATGCGCATCCGACATTCTGTCTAGTTCGGACAGCAGCGCATCAATCTCATGCTGGATCGGCAAGGCGTCTTTCGTTTGGGTAGGTGACAGTGTCGCGGGCATCGCCACCGCTGGAGCACAAAGCCCAAGCAGATCATTCACCCGTAGCGCGATGTCTAATTCCTGGCCATGGAGCGCCTCGCAATCCAGCCAAGCATTTGCATCCCCCGCAGTACGTTGTTCTATGAGCAGGTCAAGCGCCGCTATCAGCCCGACGCCCCCTTGTTCGGCCGTCGCTGCTGAAGCGCCATCTTCAAGCCACTCCAGGACCAAGCTGCTATGGCTGCCAGCTTTGTCGTCATGCGGGATTGGATAAGTCATGACTTGGTCATCCTCGGTTCTGGCGCGATGGCGCGTGATGCAAGTGCAAGGCGCGCGCCAATTGCGCGAAATCCGACGCGCCAGTGCTTTGGGGCGCGTCGTCGTAAATTGTCAGGCCCTTTTCCTGCGCTTCGGCAAAGCGTGTCGATGCGCGGATCATGATCGGAAGTACCCGTTGCGAACCAATGCGAGAGATCACCTCGCCAAGGATCAGTCGGTGATGCCGGTGACGGTTTGCAAGGCGCATAATCATGACGTGAACGCGCCCGTTTGGCCCGAGCGCTGCCTCAACCTGAGGCAGAAAAGTGTCGAGCGATGCCAAGGTTTCAATAACTGGGGGAGCAGGGATCAGCACGAGGTCGCTATCACCTGCGATAGTCGCCAGATCGTCGGACCAATCCGATGGAGCGTCCATCAAGGTCCATGTACCACTCTTGGCCCATGGTACACCCGCGCCTTGAGGAACCGAAGGCATCAGTTCGATTCCCGGCCAGCCAGATAGGGGCATTGGCTCCGCCATTCCGGCGGCTGTTGCAGGCAACAGCCCGTGCAATGCGGCTTGCAGATGGCCCCGATTGTCCAGATCGACAAGCCGCACCCGTGCGCCACAAAGGGAAAGCGCGGCTGCCAGATTGACCGCAGTTGTGGTCTTACCAACCTGAGGCATCGCCGAGACGATCAGGACCCGCATCAGACAGGTCTCCGTTCATCACTTCCTGCATCGGCCATGACGATCTCGCAATCGGACGAGAGAACAGCGGCATCAAGGATTACGATGATCCTTTCGCCCACCCGCCCAAGCCCTTGAATAGCGCTTTGCGCGCCGCGCGATGGGGCAGTGCTCCGACGGATATTCGCGGGGGGGATTTCGCGCACTTCCGTCACGCCATCCACGATCAGACCGATGGGGGCGGCATCCACCTCCATGACGATGACGACGGTGCGTTCATCGCTTTCCCGCGCTGGCATTCTGAACCGAAGCCGCACATCCAGCAAAGGCACGACCTTGCCGCGCAGATTCATCACACCGCGAATATACTCAGGCAGATCTGGCACAGCCATGATGCGGGGCAACCCAACGATCTCTGCCACCTGACGGACGTTGACGGCATATTCCTCGTCGCCCAGCGAAAAGCTGAGATACATGTCGTCAAGGTTTTCGGTGGTCAGCATGCCCACGGCATCTTCGGGGCGGGCGGTCATGCTGGCGTGAATGGGCTGCATCACACTCTCCTGTTCATATCTTTGGGATGGCGCCATGCACCAGTGCAGGTGGCGTGCCGATTTCGTCAGCACGCGGTTCATCCAGTAAAAGCTGGCTGGGAATGGCATCGAGAGGCAGGCGGGCAATGGCTGCGCCCAGTTCTGCGGCGGCATTGGGCATGCCGGGAACAACCGATGTTTCGGCATTCTGCGCGAAGGTACGCGCTCCGGCCCGTCGCAGGGCCAAGAGCCCCGCCGCCCCATCCCGCCCCATTCCGGTCAGAACAGCAGCCGATGTGCGCGGGCCTGCGGCTTCGGCCAGGGATTGCATCAACACATCGACCGAGGGCCGGGAAAAACAGACAGGCGGGCCTTCGACCAGTTCAGCGCGGAACAAAAAGCCTGTGCGCCGAACCCGCATGTGGCGAGGCCCACCAGGGGCAACCAAGATCTGGCCATCCTGAATAAGATCGCCATCTCGAGCCTCGTGCACCTCCATCGGGCAAAGCGTATCCAGTCTACGGGCAAAGGGGCCGGTAAAACCCTCGGGCATGTGCTGGACCACGAGGATGGCGGGGGAATCGGCGGGAAAAAGGGGTAGGATGCGGGTCAGCGCCTGTACCCCTCCGGTCGAAGAGCCAAGCGCGATAATTTTTTGCCCCGCCCGATGCGGCCATGCCGGACGAGTGGGTGCAAGGGCGGCACGACGTGGCAGGTGTGGATTTTGCAACCGGGCACGGGCCGCCGCACGAACGCGTTCGCGGATCTGTTCCATCATCGGCCCAAGCCCCGAGGCAGCGCCGACCATCGGCTTTGCGATCACATCGACAGCGCCAATTTCCAGCGCTTCAATTGTCGCATCAGAACTTGGTTGACCGCGAGAGGAGATGATCACAACCGGGATCGGCTGCCACGACATGATCTGCCGCAACCAAGTGAGGCCATCGACCTGCGGCAATTCGATATCCAGCGTCACGACATCGGGTTGTGTTTCATCCAAAAGACGCTGCGCCGCCTCTACATTCGCGGCCACGCCGGCGACGCGAAAGCCCGGATCAGCCTCGAAACCCAAGGTCAGCACCTTGCGCACCATGGCCGAGTCATCGACGATCAGAACGGATATGGCCCGATCTGCCCTCATGGCCGCACCTTTTGAAAGATGCCGTTGGACTGCTGCACCCATGGCGTGGGCAGGCCGCGGAGGCTTTCCGTCACGCTGGTGATCAGCCAACCGCCCGGTTCGGTGACCTCATGCACGGCCTCGAGCGTGGCGATCTGATCAGCGGGATCGAAGTAGTAAAGTACGTTCCTCAGGAAAACGATCTGAAAGCTGTTGCGGAACGGATAAGGAGTGGTCTTGAGGTTCATCCGCCGGAAGGTGCAGCGGTCGCGGATCGCGGCGCTGACCGCATATTGCCCAAGCCCGAGGGGCGACAGAAACCTCCGACGCAAGGCTTCGGGCACTTCGGCTATCTGGCGAGCGCTGACGATGCCCTGTTCCGCCCGATCGATGACCGGCGCGCTGATATCGGTTCCAAGGATCGAGGTCCGCTCCAGTGCCTCTGGTCCAAGTGCCTCTGCGATCAGCATGGCGATCGTGAAGACTTCATCTCCAGTGGAACAGGCAGCACTCCAGACCCGGATTTCATCGCGTGCCGAAAGTGCAGGAAGAATCGTCTCCCGCATCCTGTTAAGGATATCTGCCTCACGGTAGAAATAGGTGTGATTGGTCGATGCGGCGGAGAGTACAGCCATCTCCACTTCGGCGCGCGCACCGCTTTTCAGGTCGCGTAGCAGACTGCCAAGATCGCGATAATCAAAGGCCAGTTGGACGCGCCCCAAACGCTTGCGCAGAAGATCACGCTTGTGTTCGGGGTAGTGGATACCGCTTCGGTTCGAGAGCCAGTCCCGAATGCTTTCATAATCCTCCATCTCCAGATCACGCGCTGTCATGCGGCCTCGCGCTGAACAAGGCGTTCGCAATCGAGCACCGTTGCCACCTCGCCTGTACTCAGCAAGGCGAGGCCCCAACTCGCGCGCAGGGCCACAAGCCGACCGGTCAGAGGCTTCATTACAACCTGCTGACGATCCAGAACCTCATCGACTGCGATGGCAAGTGGACCATGGGTGGTTTCGACGACAACAAGGATGCTGGTGCCATCCGATGAGCCCTGGCCTTCAGCAGGCGGGACAACAGGGACCATCCGCCCACGTTGGCGCAATACCATCGCGTCAACCCCGGCGCGCAACGGAACCAGATTTTCGGGCGCTGGCCGCAGGATTTCCGTAACAAGATCAACGGGGATAGCAAACAGCCGGGGGCCATGGCGCAGGATAACGCAATCGAGGAAGGAGAGGGTCAGAGGGATGTATAGACTGACTGTCGTGCCTTGCCCCGCCTCGCTCTCAATCCCAATTCGCCCGCGAAGGGCGGTCAGGGCTGTGTTGAGCACATCCATCCCCACCCCGCGTCCCGAAAGTGTGCTTACGGTTTCTGCGGTGGAAAAGCCGGGGAGAAAGATAACGGGCCATAGGTCAGCCGGAGCGGGGCGTGCATCGGGCGCGAGAACGCCCTTTTCCTGCGCTTTGCGCAGGATACGATCATAATCCAGTCCGCGGCCATCGTCGGAAACTGAAATCCGGACCTCGTTTCCCGTTTGCCGCGCCGCAAGCGTAATTGTTCCCGCTGCAGTTTTTCCGGCTGCAAGTCGTGCCTCGGGCTTTTCCAGCCCGTGATCGGCCGAGTTGCGCAAGACATGCAGAAGGGGTTCATAGAGCCGGTCCGCGACGAGTTTGTCGACCAGCGTATCTTCCCCGTGAACAGCAAGCTGAATGGTCTTTTCCGTCTCGCGTTCCATTTCGCGGATCATCCGGCGGAGGCGACGGAAAACCTCATCCACCTCGACCATGCGCAGTTCGGCAGCGGCGTTCTGAACGTCGCGCATCATCATACTCAGCCGATGCGACGCGGCCTCGAACCCTGGAAGGTCCAACCCTTCGAGTTCGGGCAGGCGCAAGGTTGCCGAGATGCCAAGTGACAATTCATTCACAAGGTCCATCAGCCGCCCGACCTTGTCGGCAGAGATGCGCAGCAACCCACCATCGGCCTTGTCCGTTGAACTGCTCATGCCAACCCCCGGAAAAGGGGGAGGCCCGTGCAGGATATGTTGGACAGCGCCTTCACTTTGCCTTGCCTCTTGCTTTTGGCTCAAACCGGCTAGGCCTGGTTAGGCTGCCTCGTCTTCGCCTTCGAAGTTGAAGATGCAGACCCCATCAAATCCGGTGGATTTGAAGAGGAAGGTCTTCTTCATTGTGTCGAGGAAGCCGCCGTGCTTCTTTTCGAAGGTTTTCAGATCGGCGATCCCGGGGAAGAAGACATTGATGGAAATATCCCCTTCCTTGCTGATCAGGACGTTCAGCCCCGATATCCTGCAAGAGGGAATAGCATTCCCCAAAGCCTCCACCACGAAAGGCGCAGCAATTTGTGCTGCGTCAAGGTTGGGAAACTTCAAATGGTAGGTTTTTGACAACATGGACGTGGATCACCGTTTTAACACGCCTGTGAAAAGACGGTATCGATCTGAACCATTTAATACATCCTAACGTATGGGATTTTTACCTTCTTTTGGGTGATAATATTGTAAATTACCGCTTAACATAATGATATTTATTGATAATTAATTTAAATCTCCCAATTGAGAGAAATCCTATCCCTTCGGACTGTTGGAAGTTCGACGCCTAAGATGCTGCGTCAGAAAAACCACCACCATTTCTGAATAAAGTGCTGTCGATAGGCCTCTTCGGATCGCAATAACCGCATTTTAGGGCCTGCTGAAATTTTTTTCTGGTTATTCTCCCTATTGGCACGGCACCTGCTTTGTTTCCCTGACGCCGGAAATCGGGAGCGAAACATGAGCCAGGTTCACATCATCGACACGACGCTGACATCAGCCGCACGGTTGACGCAACTTCTGGCGCGGCGGCGGATTGCAGTGACCCGTGGCGCATCCGCCGAAGAAGGCTGCGCTGTCCTTGTCCTTTCCTCGAAAGATGAGGCGCAGTTGGGTGGTCAGCGTGGCGTGGTGGAAAAAGCCCGTGCCCTTGGCGCAAAATCCATCCTCGTCCTGCGTGAAGGGGCTGAAACCATGGCGATGGCAGAGGAGCTTGGCGGGCGCCTCCTGCGCGTGGATATGCCGCTTGCTCCACAAGACATAGCCGTTCTGCGTGATGTGTGTCTGCTTTACCTCGCGGATATGGTCGGCAGTCAGCTGCAGGCCATGGTCGCGGCCGATCCTGCGACTGGGCAGTTGATCGATCTTGCCACCCGTGTGGCCCGCACGGATGTGACGGTCTTTATCAACGGCCCCACCGGCAGCGGGAAAGAGGTTCTGGCTCGCCAGGTTCATGCCGCTTCGCGCCGCGCAGCCGCGCCCTTTATCGCCATCAACTGCGCCGCGATCCCCGAAAACATGCTGGAGGCTATTCTCTTTGGTCATGAAAAAGGGGCCTTCACCGGCGCGCAGGCCAACAACAAAGGGATCATCCGTGCTGCTGACGGGGGCACGCTGCTTCTCGATGAAATCTCTGAAATGCCGATGGGCCTTCAGGCCAAGTTGCTGCGCGTGTTGCAGGAACGCAAGGTCACGCCGATCGGGTCACAAACCGAGGTGCCGGTTGATATCCGTGTGGTGGCGACGTCGAACCGCAACATGGCCGATGAAGTGGCTGCCCGTCGCTTTCGTGAAGACCTCTACTACCGTCTGAACGTTTTTCCCCTTGCAACCCGTGCCTTGGCCGCACGCCCCGATGACATTCCGGCATTGGCGGTCAGCCTGATCCGCCGCCACCTGCCCGAAGGTCAACCCTTGCCGATGATCACACCCGAGGCATTGGCGTTGCTCTGCGCGCACCTCTGGCCCGGCAACGTGCGCGAGTTGGAAAATGTCATGCAGCGCGCCATCGTGCTGCACACGGATGGGGTCATCCGCCCCGAAGATATCGTGATCGACACCGCTGCCGATCTGCCGCTGCCGCCACTTGCGCAGGCTGTGTGACGGGTGATCCATGAGCATTTCAGGCATATCGGGCGGCCTTCCGCCCTTTGTCGCCGGGCAAGTCCAGCGCCCCGAAGCACCGGCCCGTACCGAGGGGCCGGGCTTTGCCGACCGCATGGGCGATGCGGTGAAAGAGCTTGCCGAGGCGCAGAAACAGGCAAGCGATTCCGCCCGCGCCTATGAGCTCGGGCAAGAGACAGACCTTGCCTCGGTCATGATCGACCAACAGGTCTCTTCGCTTGGCTTTCAGATGGCCCTTAATGTGCGCAACAAGGCGCTTGGGGCCTATCGCGATATCATGAACATGCCGGTCTAGGACCAGCACTAACAGGAACCGGGTCCCCCCATGTCGATGACGACAAACACGCCCACAACGCGGCCTGCCAATGTCCTTATTGCCCGTGCGCAAGGTATGATGGCCCAGCTTGGCGGCCTGACGCAGCAGCCTTCGGTCCGCCGCGCGCTGCCTGCGATCGTGATCGTCACGGTCACGGGGATTGCGCTCGCTCTCTGGCTTCTGGCCTCTGAACCGCCGCGCCGCCCGCTTTATCCGGGCTTGCCAGAGGCGGAAAAGGCCAAGGTCATCGAAACCCTTGCTGCAAGCGGCATCAGTGCCGAAATCGACAGCCTCTCGGGCGAGGTAGCCGTGGCGCGCGACGATTACTATCGCGCACGGATGGCGCTCGCGACGGCGGGTGTGCCTTCTTCGCTGCCCGATGGCGATGCCATGCTGTCCGATATGCGCAAGAAACCGATCTGGCGCGGTCGATCATGGAATTGTCAGACGTAACCGCTGCCCGCGTCCATCTGGCCCTGCCGGAAAAATCAGCCTTTCTGCGCGAAACCGCGCCGCCCCGCGCCTCGGTCTTTCTGCAATTGGAACGCGGCCGTGCCATCGGGCCTGCGCAGGTCGAGGCGATCGTGAATCTCGTCTCCTCCTCGGTCCCCGGCATGGCGCGGCAGGATGTGACGGTGGTGGATCAGACCGGCAAGCTTTTGTCACGCGGAAGCGACGATCCAACAGCCTTTACCAATGATCGCCAGCTCCAACAGCGGCTAGAGGTGGAAACGCTCTATCGCCAAAGGATCGAGGCGCTGCTGACCCCCTTGGCCGGGCCAGGGAACCTTTCGGTTCAAGTGACAGTGGACATGGATTTCACCCGGACCGAGATCATGGCCGAACGGGTGGACCCGAATGCCACCGCGCTGCGCAGCGAACAAGCACAGCTTCAGGAAACGCGGGACGATCTGGCCCGCGGTATTCCCGGCGCTGTTTCGAACACCCCACCGCCCGAAGTCGCGCTCACCGAAAACGCTCCCGCTGGCGAAGGCGTAGAGTCCGCGATCCGCAACCGTTCCACCGGATCGACGAAGAACTACGAAGTCAGCCGCACGGTAGAAACCACCGTACCCGGCGGCGCGCAGGTGCGGCGGATCAATGCGGCTATTGTCGTGCGCGAAACCCTTTCCCCTGCTGCCGAGGAAGGCCTGCCCCCCATCTCGAACATTCCGGCCGAGCTTTTGGCCGATATGGAGAAACTGGCCCAAACCGCCATCGGCTTTGATGGCACACGTGGTGATAGCGTGACCGTCCTTGCCCGCCCCTTCCTTGATGAAGTTGTTGGACCCGAGCCGAGCTTTTTCGAAATGCCATGGCTGGCCGATGCCCTGCGCCAATTGGGCATGATCGTGGCCTTGGCCATCATCGCCTTTGGCATCGTGCGCCCGATCCTGCTCAAGGTGCTGTTCCCTGGCGAAGGCAAGCTTCTGGCCGAAGGCCTGAGCGAGGAGGTCGAGGTGCAAGAAGGCGAGTCGCTCGACGAAGTTCGCGCTCGGCTGAAAGCCCGGCAAGGTGCGCTGACCAAGAACATGCTGGATGCCGCGAAATCGCATGAGGACCAGATCGTCGTGATCCGCAAACTGGTGGATGAAGATGCAGGCCGTATCGCCACGACCTTCCGCCAGATGATTTCCGAAGAACTCGACAAGGTGAACTGAGGGGACATGGCCATGGCGGCAAAGGAAAAGGCTCAGTTCAAGGCGCTCTCTGGCACGCAGAAGGCAGCGATCCTGATGATGCTTTTTGGCGAGGAAACGGCGGCCAAGATCATGCGCAACCTCACCCCGCGCGAGGTGCAGCATCTGGGTGCCGCGATGTATTCGGTGCGTGGCGTCGATCAGGATACGGTCGCGCTGGTGCTGGAAGATTTCTTCGAAACCCTGCGCCTGCAAACTGGCCTTGGCTTTGGCGCGGCAGGCTATGTGCGGTCGGTCCTGTCCTATGCCTTTGGCGATGACAAAGCGCAGACCGTTCTGTCACGCATCGGGCAGGCCAATACCGAACGCCCGCTTGAAATCCTTGACTGGATGGATGCGCCCTCCATCGCCGAACTCCTGATGGATGAACACCCCCAGATCATGGCGCTGACCATCGCTTGTCTGGATTACGCGCTTGCCGCCCAAGTGCTCCAACTTCTGCCAGAGTCAGTGCAGCCCGAAGTCGTCCGCCGGATCGCCACGCTGAACACGGTTCAGCCAGAGGCGCTGCGCGACCTTGAGATGGTAATGCAGCGCAAATTCAAGGACTCTACCACCTCGCGCGCCAGTCAGATCGGCGGGGTGAAAGCCTCGGCCCGGATCATGAACTTCACGCGGCAGGATATGGAACAGCGTGTGCTGAAAGATATTCGCAAGGACGACAAGGATCTGATGCAGGCTATTCAGGACAATATGTTTGTCTTTGATAACCTGATCAAATCCGATGACCGGTCGTTGCAAACCCTGCTGCGCAGCGTAGAGGCCGATGTGCTTGGCGTGGCGCTGAAGGGCGCCGATGACATGCTGAAGGAAAAGATTCTGCGCTGCATGTCCACCCGCGCCGCCCAGAACATCCGCGACGAGATGGAGGCGATGGGGCCGGTGCGCCTCACCGATGTGCAAGAGGCGCAAAAGGCCATCATCGCCATCGCGCGCCGCATGTCGGACGAGGGCACGATTGTCCTTGCCGGACGCGGCGGCGAGCAAATGGTGTAAGCGATGCAAGACCGCAGCAGCGCCCCGCAGGCCGTCATAACCCCGGCCGAAATCGCCGCCCTCGTTGCGCGTGGCCAAGGTCGCGGTTTCGCACCGGGCCTGCCGGGGGGGCATTCCGGCACAATGGGCGGCATCGCCGCCGAACCCACAGCCTTTCGGGCCGCCGATTTCGCCACGGCGGCGCGGGTCAGCCCTGCCCCGCAGACAGAAGACAGCACACCTGGGACCGTAGCGGCGGAAACGGCCATTCCCGCGCCGCAACCGCGACCGGCCCTGTCCTTTGCTGAAGCCGCGCCCCCTGCACCGCCGCGGGATATCGAGGCGGAACTGGCCGCCGCACGGGCAGAGGGGCGCAGCGAAGGCCATGCCGCAGGCCTTGTCGAAGGCCGCGCCCTTGCGCTGGCCGAACATCAGGACACGGCGGAATCCGATCTGGCACAGGCCCGCGCCTTGTTCATGGCCGCCGCGACGGCCCTTGCAGCACCCGACCCCGCCTCTGTGCGCGACTTGGAAGCCACCCTCGCAGCTGCGGTAGCGCGCCTTGCCGCCGACCGGGCCGGGATGGCGATTGCCGACCATCCCGAAGCTTTTCTTGCCCGCATCGCCCTTCTGGCGGACCGCGTGGCACAGGGTAGCCGGGCGATCACGCTGACGCTGCACCCCGCTGACCTCGCCGCCATCAACGCGCATCTGCCCGGCCCCCTGCCGCAACCTGCCGCCTTTGCGACCGATGCTGCCCTATCTCGCGGTGATATCCTCATCCGTGCGGGCGGGGTCACTTTGGCCGATCTGCTGGCCGAAGGGGTTGCAGTATGAACGCCATGCTGTCCACCCTGTCGGGCCGCATCGCCCGCCTTGCCCCGCCAGCGCCCCGGATCGAAGGCCGCGTCCTGCGCTTTGACGGGCTTTTGCTTGAAACGACAGGCTTTCCCGCCTCTCCCGGCACGCTTGCCATGGTCACGACCCAATCGGGCACCGAGGTCGAGGCCGAGGTGATCGGCTTTGCCAATGGGCAGAACCTTTTGTTCAGCAACGAACCCAGCGCTGCGATCGAAGCGGGGGCGCGGGTCCGCGTCATCCCCGGTGGGCAAGAGGCGGATGTCGGCCCCGAACTTCTGGGCCGGGTGATAGATGCAGGCGGCGCACCGCTCGACGGACGACCTGCCCCCGTCACCACACAGCGTTGGCCCATGGCGGGGCAATTGATGAACCCCTTGGCCCGCACCCCGGTGGACCGCCCGCTGGATGTGGGCGTGCGCATCATCAATGCCGCGCTGACGGTGGGCCAAGGCCAACGCATCGGGATCGTCGCCGGTTCTGGCGTGGGAAAATCGGTCCTGATGGAAATGATGGCCCGCTTTACCGGGGCCGAGGTGGTTGTCGTGGGGTTGATCGGTGAACGCGCGCGCGAGGTGGGGGCCTTTGCCGCAAAGCTGATGCAGGGTGAAGCCGCGCGCAAAATCTGCATGGTCGCGGTGCCTGCTGACCGTTCACCGCTTTTGCGCATCCGCGCGGCACGGCGTGCTACGGCCATCGCCGAATACTTCCGCGCCGCAGGCAAGCAGGTGCTGCTCATCATCGACAGCCTGACCCGCGTCGCCCATGCCCAGCGGGAAATCGGCCTTGCCCTTGGCGAACAGCCCACGGCCAAGGGCTATCCGCCCTCCGTCATCTCGATGATCCCGTCGCTGATTGAACGCACCGGGCCGGGACTGCCGGGGCAGGGCGCGATCACCGCGATCTACACGGTGCTTGCCGATGGCGATGATACGACGAATGACCCTGTTGTCGATACTGCGCGTGCCATTCTGGATGGCCATTTCGTCCTGTCACGCCGCCAGACACAGATGGGCATCTATCCGGCAATCGACCTGCCGCAATCTGTCAGCCGGGTCATGTCGGATATCGTGCCTGCCGATCACCAAAAGGCTGCGCAAAAGCTGCGTCGGATGGTTTCGCTTTATCTTGAAAACCGCGATCTGATGCTGATGGGGAGTTATGCCCCCGGCCAGGACCTTGAATTGGACGAGGCGATCCAGTGCTGGCCCGCGATCCTCGACCTGATCCGTCAGGGCGCGCATGACCCGGCCGATCTCGCCTCCAGCGCCGAGGCGCTGCGCAAAGTGACCCATATCTCGGAAAGTGACAGGACATGACGGCCAGCGCCC
>JALOTC010000105.1 GCA_025458085.1 Cypionkella sp.
GCCGCAACAGTCGCCGAATTCAACGACCTCGCCGGCGTCGAGGCGCTTTTGAAACAGGGCGATATCGCTGCCATCCTGACCGAACCGGTGATGACCAATTCCTGCATGGTCCTGCCGGAACCGGGCTTTCTCGAAGGTCTGCGCGCCCTGACCCAAACATACGGCGCGCTCCTCATCATTGATGAAACCCACACTATCTCTACCGGCCTTGGCGGCTATACCCGCACCCATGGGCTTTCCCCGGATATGTTCGTGGTCGGCAAATGCGTCGCGGGCGGGATGCCGACCGCCGTCTGGGGCATGACCGAGGATATCGCCACCCGCTTCAACGCCTATGACGCGACGCGCGCCCCCGGCCATTCCGGCATGGGCACCACGCTTTCGGCCAATCCGATGCAATTCGCCTGCCTCACCGCCACACTGGCCGAGGTGATGACAGCGGAAAACTACGCCCAGATGGAAGCCGGGGCCGAACGTCTGGCCAAGGGCCTGTCCGACGCCATCGCCCGCCACAAGGCGCCTTGGCATGTCGTCCGCGTCGGCGCACGGGTCGAATTCATCTGCGCCCCCGGCCCCTTGAAGAACGGGACAGAGGCCGCCGCCGCCCACATGCCCCAGGTCGAAGGCGCGGTCCACACCGCCCTTCTCAACCGCGGCAGCCTCATCGCGCCCTTCCACAACATGATGCTCGTCAGCCCCGTCACCAAGATGCGCCAGATCGACCGCCTGATCGCCTCTTTCGACGAAATCCTGACCGCCCTTTTCGACTGAGACAGCCATGACCGACCTCTCCCCCTCCGGCTCCTCCCCCGCCGAGGCCGAAGCCTTCCTCGCCGCCAATCCCGATATCGAGGCGGTGGATATCGTCCTGCACGATGCCAATGGCATCGGGCGCGGCAAGATCATCCGGCGGCACGAACTGATGTCCTTCTATAAATCAGGCCGCCACCTCCCGATCTCGATCCTCGGCCTCGATATCTGCGGCGAAGATGTGCATGAAACCGGCCTGATCTGGGACCAAGGCGATGGCGACCTGCGCGCCTGGCCCATTCCCGGCACGCTCAAGCGCCTCCACAACACCAGCCCGCCCCGCGCCGAAGTGTTCATGTCCATGTATGAACTCGACGGCCGCCCCATGACCTCCGACCCGCGCCACGCGCTGCAACGCCAAGTCGATGCGCTGGCCGCCGAAGGGCTTTTCCCCGCCGGTGCCTTCGAGTTGGAATTCTTCCTCCTGTCCAATGACCGCGGCCCCGATGGCAAAGTGCAACCGGCCCGCGATGTGCTCGATGGCCGCAAATCCGCCAAGACCGAGGTGTATTCGGTTGACCACCTCCACGGCATGTTGCCCCTGTTCTCCGACATTTACAAAGGCGCGGAACTGGCGGGCATCACCGCCGAAACCATGATCTCCGAATATGCGCCCGGCCAATATGAACTGACGCTGCACTACCGCACCGATGTGATGCAGGCCGCGGATGACCTGATGCGGCTCAAGCGCATCGTGCGCCAACAGGCCCGCGCCCATGGCGTCACCGCCTGTTTCATGGCCAAGCCGAACGAGGATTATGCTGGCTCCGGCATGCATTTCCACGTCTCCATGCTGGATGCCAAGGGCCAGAACATCTTTATCGAGGCCGAGGAGGGAAAGTGGAACCCCACCATCCTCCATGCCCTTGGCGGATTGCGCGCCACAATGGGCGAGTCGATGCTGGTCTTTGCCCCCCATGCCAATAGCTGGCGCCGCTTTGCCAGCCAAAGCTATGCCCCCGTCAGCCCCACATGGGGGGTGAACAACCGCTCGGTCGCGCTGCGCATCCCGGCGGGCGACATCAAGGCACGCCGCATCGAACACCGCCCCGCCGGGGTGGATGCCAACCCCTATCTGGTCGCAGCCACCGTTCTGGCCGGCATCCGCCACGGCCTCGCCCATAAGATAGACCCCGGCCCCGAAACCACCGGAAACGGCTATCAAGGCGGCGAAGACGCGCCCCCCATGCCCGACGATTGGCGCTCTGCCATCCGCGCGGCAGAAGGCTCCGCCTTCCTGCGCGATGCCTTGGGCGCGGATATGCACCGCACCTTCACCGCGATCAAAGCCGCCGAATACGCCCGCGTGATGCGCACGGTGTCAGAGGTCGATTACGACCTGTATCTGCATACAGTGTGATCTTGCCCCCCTTGGGGAGGGCTGTCTGCCATCTGCAAACCCCTCCCGCCCTTGGGGAGGGCTGTCTGCCCTCCACAAACCCCTCCCGCCCTTGGGGAGGGCTGTCTGCCCTCCCCAAACCCCTCCCGAGAGTATTTTTGCCAAGATGAAGGGGCAGAGCAGGTTGCTGCGGGTCTGATCCGGCAGCGGCGCAGGTTTATTCCAGCCCGGCATCCCGCGCGATCATCGCGGCATGGGTGCGATTCTTGGCGCCAAGCTTGCGGCTCAATGTCTTGACATGCAGCTTGATCGTCACTTCCTGCACATCCAGATCACGGGCGATTTCCTTGTTCGACTTGCCCGCACAGATGCCTTGCAAAACTTCCAATTCGCGGCGGGTCAGTTCATCAAGCTGCGACCCCAGCTCCGGCGCAAGTTCCAGCATCGTCAGCGGCGCGAAGGTTTCGCCCCCCGCCATCCGCTTCACCGCCGCGATCATCGCCCGCACGCCAAGCGTTTTGGGGACAAAGCCCACCGCCCCCCGCGCCAGCGCTTCTTCTGCAAGATCGCGCCGCGTGGTGCCTGAAATCACCGCCACCGGCGTTCCGGGTGCCGCGGCCCGCGCCGCATCCAAGCCGGCCAGCCCGTTCATCCCCGGCATGGCATAATCCAACAGCACCAGATCGAATGTGGCGCCCTGCAAGATCTGCAGCGCACCGTCAAAATCCGATGCGGTCACGACCTTGATCGCCCCATCTGCCTCTACCATCGCGGCAATGGCTTCACGAAACAGATCATGGTCATCGGCAAGAAGCAGGCGCACGTTACTCGTCTCTCTGGTTACACGTGACGATAATGCCGAGGAATGGCAAACTCCCCATGGATCACCGCCGCAGGCTCAATTAGCCTGTATCCGAAACGAGCTTGCAAGCAAATCCATGCCGGACACCTTTGCAAAATTGCCGCCCACCCTGTCGCCTTTGGCGCAAAGGCTCCGGTTTGGCCTTGTTCTGGCAATAATCTTCGGGCTGTTGATTGCGATCGGCGCCCTCTCCTTGGAAGTCCGAAGCCGCCTTGCCGCCTTGAAACAGGCCGATTCCGATAACGGGCAATGGGTGATCATGCAGACGGAGGTAGAGGTCCTGCGCCTGCGCTATGCCGTGCGCTCGGCCCTGTCCTCTCCGGGCGGGGTGGTCGAACTGGCCGAGGTGCGGCGCTGGTTCGATGTGCTCTACAGCCGACTCAACCTCCTGCGCCGCAGCCCGCTCTACACCGAATTCACCCGCCTGCCTGAACCGGCAGAACAATTGTCGCGGATGTTTGTTCTGCTCGATGGCTGGATGCCCGCGATCGATGGGCCGGATTCCGCCCTGTCACAGATCCTGCCCCGAATGCGGGATGAAGGCATCGAACTGCATGATCTGGCCCGCAACCTGTCGCTCTCCGCCTTGCAAGGCTTTGCCGCCAGCACCGATGCCACGCGCGACAAAATCTCGGATACGCTGGTGCGCCTGGCGGTCACGACCGGGGCGATGATCCTGCTGCTGGGTTTGCTTGCCGTCATCCTGCTGCAGACCTATCGCCATGCCCGACAACAGGCCGAACAGAACCTTGTCACGGGGCGGCGGCTGCAACTCATCATCGCCACCTCGCCCGATGCCATTGTCGTCATCACCCGCGATGGACTCAGCGCAGAATTCAACCCGGCGGCCGAGGCGATTTTCGGCCTTGCCCGTCCGCAAGTCCTTGGCCGCAAGGTGCTGCCGCTTCTCTTCCCACCCGACCGGCAGGCCGAAACCCAGCAGGCGCTGGACCGTGCCATTGCCGCCTCTGCCGTGAACGGCCCACAGCGGTTTGAACTCGAAGGTCTGCGCGCCGATGGGAGCCGTTTCCCGCTGGAAATCTCGCTCGCCGTGCGCGATCTGGCCGAAGGGGGCATCTCCGTCGCCTTCCTGCGCGATATTTCCGCGCGCAAAGCCGCCGAAAGCGCCCTTGCCGAAGCCTTGGAAAAATCGCGCGCCGGGGAAAAGGCCAAGGCCGAATTCCTCGCCGTGATGAGCCACGAGATGCGCACGCCGCTGAATGGCCTGATCGGCTCGCTCGACCTTCTGCATGACACCAAGCTTAGCCCCGAACAGGCGCATCTGCTCAAGGTGATGGAGGTGTCGGGCAATATCCTGCTCGGCCATGTCAATTCCGTGCTCGATATCGCCCGCGCCGAAGCGGGCGAGATCAGCCTCGCCGACACACCCTTCGACCTCGATCAGGTGATCGAAGGCGTGATCGACAATCAATTCGGTCTGGCCAGCCGCAAGGGCTGCACCATCACCCATGCGGCCCTGACCGGCCCCTTGGGCGTCGTGCGCGGCGACCCCACCCGCGTCGGGCAAATCCTGCTCAACCTCGTGGGCAATGCGGTGAAATTCACCGAAAACGGCACGGTCACCATCGAAACCGAACGGCTCTCGCCCAAGGCGGTGGGCGGGCGCCCCGGCATGGTGGAATTCCGCATCATTGATACCGGCATCGGCATCGCCCCCGAAGATCAGGCCCGCATCTTCGAAGATTTCCAGACCCTCGATTCCAGCTATGGCCGCGCCGCGGGCGGCACGGGATTGGGCCTTGGCATCGTCCGCCGCCTCACCCGCGCGATGGGCGGCGAAATCGGCGTGGAAAGCGAACCGGGCGAAGGCAGCGTCTTCTGGCTCCGCCTCCCCCTGCGCGAAGCCAGCCTGCCCGCCGAACTTGCCACCCCCACCCCCCCTGCCTCTGCCCGGAAACGCCGCAGCCGGGCCGCGTCCGGCCACAACATCCTTGTGATCGAAGATAATGAAATCAACCGCTTCCTCCTGCGCCGCTTTCTCGAGGAAGATGGCCACCAGGTCACCGAAGCCGTGGACGGCGTCGAAGGCGTCGCCTTGGCCATGGCCGAGGCTTTCGCCGTGATCGTGACAGATATCTCGATGCCCCGAATGGATGGGATCGAAGCCACCCGCCGCATCCGCACAGGCCAAGGCCCCTCTGCCCAAGCCCGCATCATCGCGCTGACCGCCCATGCCCTGCCCGAGGAGGTCGCCCGCTTCCACGCCGCCGGCATGGATGCATGCCTTGCCAAACCCGTGGACCGCACCCGCCTTCTGGCCGAAGTCCACGCCGCCGCACCGCCCACCGCCCCCGAGGCGAAGAGAAAACCGAAGCCTGCCGCAAAACCCGCGGCCAAACGCCCACCGCCCGCAGATCGTCTTGTCGATCCAGCCCCGGTCCAGGACCTATTCCAGGAACTCGGCCCCGCGATCGCGGGCAATCTGCTCTCCCGGCTGATCGAGGAGGCCGATGCCACCATCCGCGCCTGCACACCCCCGCTCGCCCCAACGCAGCAGACCGCCGCCCTCGCCCACCGCCTCGCGGGAAGCTGCGCCACCTTCGGCGCGACCGCACTGGGGCAGGCGCTCATCGCCTATGAGACCGCCACCCTCCGCAACCAGACCGATCGGGCAACGGCCGTCGCCGCAGACCTCCCCGCGCTCTGGCAGGGCACCCGCGCCGCCTTGGTGGCCGCGCAAGCCAGCCTCATTCCGGAACGGTCCGGCTTCGAGGGCTGATCAGCCCCCCGCTGCCGCCCGCTGCAAGGCCCCGGCAATCAGCCCCGGCACCCGCGGATCAAGGCCAAGCGGCGGCAGGATGCGCCCGGCAAAGCCCGCCGCGCCCAAGGCCTCTGGCAGATCATCAATCACATGCCCGCCCCGCGCCGCAAAAAACGGCAAGCACACGGCTCCCGGCCCAAACCCCCGCACCTCGGCCAAGCGCGGGCTCTGGTCAATAAAGGCCGCCTCCGCCCGGGCCAGGCCCAAGGCCCGCCCGATCCGCGCGGCCACCGCCTCCGCCACCTCTGCCGGTGCGGGGCTGCGAAACGACCCATGCGCCGCCAACAGCAATTCGCCCCCCGGCCCAAGCCCCGCCTCACGCGCCAAAGTCTCGGCCAAATCCTGCACCCCCGCATCGGTGCCAAAGGGCGCCAGCACCCGCCAGCCCGCCCCCCCGGCCTCGGCCAGCCGCGCCGGCAGGTTCACCCGCGTGAACCACCCCCCCGCCATGAACAAAGGATAGACCAGGCCCTCCGGCCCAAGCGCGGCCACCTGCGCGGCCAAAGCCCCCTCTTCGGCCAAGGTCGCGCTCGCCACCCGCCACCCGGGCAGGCAAGCCGCCACCCGCGCCGCCAAAGCGGCAATCTCCGCCGCCGCCGGGCCGGGGTCCGACGGCTGGCCATGCGCCACGATCAAGGCCGCCGGGGCCGTTCCAACAAGGGGGATCACATCATCCATCATGCGCCAAGCCTAATCCGCCCCCCGCCAAGAACAAGCCCCAGCCCGTCCGCGACACGAATACCCCTCCCACCTTCCCCTTCATCTTGGCCCAAATACTCTCGGGAGGGGGCCGGGGAGGGCAGACAGCCCTCCCCGGGGTGTAACCAAGAGAGATCGGGGTCGGGCAGACAGCCCTCCCCGGGGTGTCCCAAAGCGACGGGGTCGGGCAGACAGCCCTCCCGGGGGTCTCTCTCAAAGAATGGGGTCGGGCAGACAGCCCCCTCAATCCTCCAGATCATAGGGCCATGTCGCCTGCGAAAAGACGCCCCCATCCACCCACAGGGTCTGCCCCGTCACAAATCCCGCCGCGTCTGAACAGAAAAACAACACCGGCCCCACGATATCCTCCGGAACCCCCACCCGGCGCAGGGGCGTGACCCGCGCCCAAGTGCCGGCATAATCCCCCGCCTCCGCCGCCGTGCGCTCGGTCGCCACCGCACCGGGGGCCACGCAATTGACGCGAATCCCCAAAGGCCCAAGCTCCACCGCCGCCGCCTTGGTGAACTGCTCGATCCCGCCTTTCGATGCCGTATAATCCACCAGCCGAGGAAAGGCCTGCTTGTTGCAGCCCGACCCGAGCATGACGATGCTGCCGCCCCGCCCCGCCGCCGCCATCGCCCGCCCGGCGGCCTGCGTGTTCAAAAACGCGCCGCGCAGGTTCGTGGCCATCACCCGGTCCCAATCCTCGACCCGCAGGTCCAACAGCCGCGCCCAGGTCTGAATGCCTGCATTATTCACCAAAACCGCAGGCGCGCCGTGCCAATCCCCCACCTCGGCCCAGAACCGCGCGACCTGATCGGCATCGCCCGCGTCCGTCTCCCAGGCCCGCGCGCGCCGCCCCATGGCCTCCACCTCCGCCACCAAACCCGCCGCCGTCGCCTCTGCCCCCAGATGGGTAAAGGCAAGGTCATAGCCCGCCCGCGCCAGCCCCCGCACCAGATCGCGCCCGATGGCCGATACCCCCGCCGTCACCACCGCCAAACCCTTGCCCTGCGCAGCCATCGCCTGCCCTCCCGCCTTGTCGTGGGCAGACTGGCACAGGCCAAAGGCCACGAAAAGCCCAAGGCCCCCGCCCCGATTGTGCCCCGCACAATCGCGCCCTTGCACGCCGCCGCGCCCCGCGCTTCCCTAAGCGGGCCATGACCCAACCAACCTCCCGCCCCCCTTCGCGCCCGCTGCGCGGCATCGCGCTCAAACTCGCCTCTGTGCTTGTGTTCATCGTGATGAGCGCGGTGATCAAGGCCACGGCCGACCATGTCCCGGCGGGCCAAGCGGTGTTCTTCCGCTC
>JALOTC010000231.1 GCA_025458085.1 Cypionkella sp.
CGCCATGGTCATGACCACTTCGCCATCGGCCAAAAGCTGCGGCGGCTGCGACCCGGCTTCCCAGAACACCGACTCGGCCTTGATCTGGTCCAGCTTGGCAAAGGCGCGGTCCTGCCCCTCGGGCGTTTCCAGAACGGCATAGACTTCCGCCGCAGGCACACCATCGGCCATCAGCGCCATTTCCAACGTGGTCTTGGCCCCTTTCTTCACGCCCCGCTTGCCGGGGAATTTCTCCAGATCGAAGAAATCGGCAATGGTCTGCGGCCCGCCATTGGGGAATTTGCTGGTGTCATAAGCGATCGCCGTCGCGAACACATCGGTCGGGATCATGCAGTCCGACAGCGTGCCGGCGATGAAATCCTCGGTCGCGGGCGTGCCATCGGCCCCGGCAGGCAGGCTCGCCGCATCAATCGGGATCACCAGACCTTCGTCGCACAGACGCACCGCATCGGCGATTTCCACGCTGGCCACATCGACCGTCACATTGCCCGCCTCGACCTGTGCCTTGATCGGCGTGGCCGGGTTATCTGCATCGACCGAGACCACAACAGTCCCCGTCGCTGCCGTAAAGGGCTTGTGATAGGCCTCGATCTGGCTGTTGGAATAAGCTCCACCCCAGCCCATGACCGTGATCTGCTCTTGTGCCATGGCAGGCAGGGCCATCGCGCCCAGCGCCGTGGACAGGATCAGCAGCTTTTTCATATCAGTCTCCCGTGTTGGTTTTGGTTTTGGTTTTGCAGTCTCCGGCCAAGGGGCCGGTGTTACACCGGATCAAGGGCGCGGGCATCCGCAGGAGCCCAGCCAATCCGGATATGTTCGCCGGGCGACAGCCGCGTCTGGCCCAGCGTATTGCGCATCTTCATCACGAAATCATCCGATCCCGCCACCCGCATCACGACCCGCAGAATGTCGCCCATATAGATCGTCTCCAGAACTTCGGCGTCGATCGTATGGGCATCCGCAGGCATCATCTCGGGCTTGAATTCCACCCGTTCAGGCCGGATGGAGACAAGGGTTTTCTGCCCCTTCTGGGTCACATTCACGGGGGTTGCATCGATCAACTCGCCCGTCGTCAGGCGCACAAGCGCGCGGTCGCCCGAAAGCTCCTCCACCGTGCCGGGCAGCTTGTTGTTCTCGCCGATGAACTGGGCCACGAAACTGTTCTCGGGCCGTTCATAAAGGTCGGCAGGCGGGGCAAGCTGCTGGATGCGGCCATCGTTGAACACGGCCACCCGGTCCGACATCGTCAGCGCCTCGCCCTGATCATGGGTCACATAGACCACCGTGATCCCAAGGTTTTCGTGCAGATGCTTGATTTCAATCTGCATATGTTCGCGCAACTGCTTGTCCAGCGCGCCAAGCGGTTCGTCCATCAACACCAGCGCCGGGTCAAAAACCAAGGCGCGGGCCAGTGCGATCCGCTGCTGCTGCCCCCCCGACATCTGCGCCGGACGCCGGTTGATAAAGGCGCTTGATCTTGACCTCGCGCTCCGCCTTGCCCATCCCCCGCACTTCCAGCGGAAAGGCCAGATTCTCGCCCACCGTCATATGCGGAAACAGCGCATAATTCTGAAACACCATGCCGATTCCGCGCTTGTGCGGCGGCACCGAGTTGATCGGGCGGCCATCCAGCCGAATCTCGCCATGGGTCGCCGTCTCGAACCCCGCCAACATCATCAGGCAGGTCGTCTTGCCCGAGCCTGAAGGGCCAAGCATCGTCAGGAATTCCCCCTTCGCGATCCGAAGGTTGAGGTCTTTCACGACAAGCGTGACCCCGTCATAGCTCTTTTGCACATGTTCAAAAGCGACAAACGCGTCAGCGGTGGCTGCACCCAACGGTGTGGTCTCCCTGTGTGTTCTGGCAGTGTCCCTGCTCGTCTTTGCCTGACTGAACCAAATGCCGCCGGGCATTGCAACAAGCTTGCGACATTTCCACGGCTCGCACGGGTCAAGGACAAAAACCGGGCATTTTGCGCCGCTTCCGCCCTTTCCAGCGGCACCCGAAAGTTGGTGTCGCCGCGCGAAAGTCAGCCAATCCCTCGGCCATCTTCTGCACGGCGGAACGGCAAAGGGCGCCTGCGGTCAGCAGACGCCCTTGCCATGATCCCGATGGTGCGGATGAAAAGACTCGAACTTTCACTCCGGTTAAGGAACAGCGACCTCAACGCTGCGCGTCTACCAATTCCGCCACATCCGCAGTAGCGAAGCCGCAAAGGAAAGGGAAGGGGGATTTTTCACCCCGCCCCGTGAACTCTGCCGCCTTGGGCTTTTGCAGGAAAAGGCCCGCACCACAGGCCGCCGCCCTCACGCGCCTCCTCCCCTCGCCCGAATCGCGCGCCATAGATCGCACGCCGCAGCCCTGTTGATTCCCCCGCCATTTCGGCGCATCTGAGGTGCAGCACCCCAAGGACCAAAGGCTTCGCCGATGCCCGAATGGACCACCCTTCCCGGCCTGTCTGACTATGCGCAAACCCTCGCCGCGATGGAGGCGCGCGCCGAAGCCATTTCGCGCGGCGAAGCGGACGAGGCGATCTGGCTTCTGGAACACCCGCCCCTCTACACCGCAGGCACCAGCGCCAAGGCCGAGGATCTGACCGACCCCGCCCGCTTTCCCGTCCATGCCGTCGGGCGCGGCGGGCAGTACACCTATCACGGCCCCGGCCAGCGCGTGGTCTATGTCATGCTCGACGTGGGCGCGCGCGGCCGCGATGTGCGCTGCTTTGTCCGCGCGATGGAAAACTGGGTCATCGCCGCCTTGGCCGAATTCAACATCCGCGGCGAAATCCGCCCCGGCCGCGTCGGCGTCTGGGTCACCCGCCCCGACCGCCCCGCACAGGCCGATGGGTCCCCCGCCGAGGACAAGATCGCCGCCATCGGCGTCAAGCTCCGCCGCTGGATCAGCTTTCACGGCATCTCGATCAATGTCGAACCCGACCTGTCGCATTTCTCCGGCATTGTGCCTTGCGGCATCCGCGACCATGGCGTGACCAGCCTTGTGGACCTTGGCCTTCCCGTCACCATGGCCGATCTCGACGCCGCCCTCATGGCCACCTTCCCCCGCTTCTTCCCCGAAGGTGGGCTTCATCCCGATGGCCGCTCTGCCCCGGCCTGCGCCACTTCGTAAGCGCCACCCTATCCTTTTGCCTCCGCGCGCGCCCCTTGCAGCCTGCGCCCTTCCCGCGCAGAACCGCCGCCTTCGCGCGCCCTTGCGCCCAAGAAAGCCCCCGCAGCCATTCGGAGCCTGTGCATGAAATCCGCCCTCATCGCCGCCACCGCCGCCCTGCTTGCCTCTCCCGCCCTCGCGGGGGATGCCACGGTCGGAGAGAAAGAATTCAACAAGTGCAAAACCTGCCACGCCATCGTCGCTCCTGACGGGACCGAAGTGGTCAAAGGCGGCAAGACCGGTCCCAACCTTTGGGGAGTCATCGGCCGCACCGCCGGAACCCAGCCCGATTTCACCGGCTATGGCGACGACCTCCTCGCCGCCGGGGCCGCGGGCGCAGTCTGGGACGAAGCGGCCCTTGCCGCCTATGTCACCGACCCCACCGCATGGCTGAAAGAAACGACCGGCTCCGCCTCTGCCCGCTCGAAAATGACCTTCAAGCTGAAAAGCAAGCAAGAAGACATCGCCGCCTTCCTCGCCTTGCAGCGCTAACCCCGCTCAGTCGCCGAAACCCAGAGGCGCAAGGCCCCTCCTTGCGCCTTTTTTCACGCCGTCTTTGCCCCGCGCGCCAGCCCCGCCTGCGACGTTTGTTCTTGATCCATATCAAATTCCGGCGTTGCCGAGGCCACGGGTGCAGGCTATTACCCGAAGTGTCGCCCCGACTCCGCCCTGCGGAGCCGGACGCAGAGGGAACACGGCCGACGGGAAAACCCGCGGACATCGCAAGAACGGGAGACGCCTATGGCGGACGCAGCCATTCATGGCCATGACCAGCTGGTTCATGTCAACAAACCACAAGGACATCGGGATCCTCTATCTCTTCACCGGGGGCCTTGTCGGCCTGATCTCGGTCATCTTCACCGTCTACATGCGGATGGAGCTGATGGAGCCGGGCGTGCAGTACATGTGCATGGAAGGCGCGCGCCTGACCGCTGCCTCCACCGCGGAATGTACCCCCAACGGGCATCTGTGGAACGTGCTGATCACCGGCCACGGCATCCTGATGATGTTCTTCGTGGTTATCCCGGCGCTTTTCGGCGGTTTCGGCAACTACTTCATGCCGCTGCAAATCGGCGCGCCGGACATGGCCTTCCCGCGCCTGAACAACCTCTCCTACTGGCTCTATGTCGCCGGCACCTCGCTCGCCATCGCCTCGGTGCTCTCGCCCGGCGGCAATGACCAGCTTGGCTCGGGCGTGGGCTGGGTGCTTTACCCGCCGCTTTCCACCATCGAAGGCGGCTATTCGATGGACCTCGCCATCTTCGCGGTGCACCTCTCGGGCATCTCGTCGATCCTTGGCGCGATCAACATCATCACCACCTTCCTCAACATGCGCGCGCCTGGCATGACGCTGCACAAGGTGCCGCTGTTCGCCTGGTCGATCTTCGTCACGGCATGGCTCATCCTGCTCGCGCTGCCGGTGCTGGCCGGTGCGATCACCATGCTGCTCACCGACCGTAACTTCGGGACCACCTTCTTTGATCCCTCGGGCGGCGGCGACCCGGTGCTTTACCAGCACATCCTGTGGTTCTTCGGCCACCCGGAAGTCTATATCATCGTGCTGCCCGCCTTCGGCATCATCAGCCAGGTGATCGCGACCTTCTCGAAAAAGCCGATCTTCGGCTATCTGCCGATGGTCTATGCCATGGTCGCCATCGGTGTTCTGGGCTTCGTCGTCTGGGCGCACCACATGTACACCGTCGGCATGTCGCTGACCCAGCAGTCCTACTTCATGCTGGCCACGATGGTCATCGCGGTGCCAACCGGCATCAAGATCTTCTCGTGGATTGCCACCATGTGGGGCGGCTCGATCGAGTTCAAGACGCCGATGCTCTGGGCCTTCGGCTTCCTGTTCCTCTTCACCGTTGGCGGCGTCACCGGCATCGTGCTGAGCCAAGCCGCCGTGGACCGCGCCTATCACGACACCTACTATGTGGTCGCGCACTTCCACTATGTGATGTCGCTTGGCGCCGTGTTCGGCATCTTCGCCGGGATTTACTACTACATCGGCAAGATGTCGGGCCGTCAGTATCCGGAATGGGCGGGCAAGCTCCACTTCTGGACGATGTTCATCGGCTCCAACCTGACCTTCTTCCCCCAGCACTTCCTGGGCCGTCAGGGGATGCCGCGCCGCTACATCGACTATCCGGAAGCCTTCGCCTACTGGAACTACATCTCCTCGATCGGGGCCTTCATCTCCTTCGCCTCCTTCGTGTTCTTCATCGGGGTCGTGTTCTACACCCTGCGCTTCGGACAGCGCGTGACCCAGAACAACTACTGGAACGAATACGCCGATACGCTGGAATGGACCCTGCCTTCGCCCCCGCCCGAACATACGTTCGAGCAACTGCCGAAGCGCGAAGACTGGGATAAGTCCCACGCTCACTAAGAAAAGACCAAAGCCCCGGATCGCTTCGGGGCTTTTTCTTTGCCGCGCCAGTTGGCCCATCCGCCCCTTGGCATAAACTCGTTTTCTTGTTTCAGTAAGGATCAGTTCCCATGACCAGCCTTCGCGCCGCCGCCTGCCTCGCCCTCATCCTCACCACCTCCGCCTGCGTGGCAGGCCCCGCGTCCAACGAACTCAACATCGACAATGATGGCGGTGGCCGCTTCAGTGGC
>JALOTC010000106.1 GCA_025458085.1 Cypionkella sp.
CGTTCTGATCTCTCGATCAGTCCGAAGGGAAAGAGCGGGCCTTGGCCCGCTCTTTTCATTTTGCCCAAACCCTTTTCCCCGCCCCAGCTTTATGGTCATCTGCCCCAAAGAAAGCAAAGGCCGCCATGTCCCTGTCCGAAATCCAATCCCGTATCGCCAAGGCAGAAGCCGCCCATGGCCGCGCCCCCGGCTCGGTCCAGCTCATCGCCGTATCAAAAGTGCAACCGCTTGATCGCGTCAGGGCCGTGCTGGAACAGGGCCACCGCCTCTTCGGCGAAAACTATGTGCAAGAAGCCGCCGCCAAATGGCCCGATTTCCGCGCCGCCTTCGGCCCGGTGCAGGTCCATATGATCGGCCCCCTGCAAACGAACAAAGCCAAACAGGCGGTCGAACTCTTCGATGCCATCCACACGCTCGACCGCCCCAGCCTCGCCGAAAAACTCGCCCGCCTCGCGCAATCGCGCGGCGCCAGCCCCGATCTCTTCATTCAGGTGAACACGGGGGCAGAGCCGCAAAAGGCAGGCATCCTGCCCGAGGCCTTGGGCGATTTTCTCCGCCACTGCCATGCGCTTGATCTCGCGCCCAAGGGTCTCATGTGCATCCCCCCCGAAGATCAGGATGCCACCCCCCATTTCGCCATGCTCGCCCGCATGGCCGCCGATCACGGCCTCGCCGGCCTCTCCATGGGGATGAGCGGGGATTTCGAAACCGCCATCGCCCATGGGGCCACCCATATCCGGGTCGGCAGCGCCATCTTCGGCGCGCGCGACTCCAGCGCCCGCCCCAAGAGCTGACTCACCGCGCGGCCTGACTCGGCCCACGGCTCTTCATCTGTTCCCAAATATCCTCGGGAGGGGTTTGGGGAGGGCAGACAGCCCTCCCCAAGGGCCATCAAACGCGCCACACCAGCACAGGCTCCGGTGCCGCGCGTCTGTACGGGGGGTGTACAGGGGGTGTACGCAGGGTGACACCCCTTCGCGCCGCCCCTCAGACCAGCCAAACCCGCGCATAGGGCGGCAGCGCGATATGGCCGTGATAGGTTTCAACCGGGTGGTCCGACAGCAGATCATGCATCCGCCGCACCCCCTGCCCCCGCGCCCAATCCTCGCTAAGATGCTGCCATTGCTCAGTAAAATTGAACAGGCACACAATCGGCCCGGTCGGCGCATCGCGCAGAAAGGCAAAAATTCCGCCCCCCTCCGGGTGCAGGATCCGCGTCCCATAGGCCCCATGCAGCCCCGCCACCGCACGCCGCCGCGCAAGGATCTGCCGCACCCCCCAAAACACTCTGGAATAAGGACTTTCTCCCAAATGCCGCGTGTCCACCCGCCCCCAATCCATCATGGGCCGATGGATCCAGCGGCTGTCATGCATCTGCTCTGGAACCTGCAAATAACTGTAATCATTCGGCAAAGCCAATTCATCGCCCATATAGATCAGGGGAATCCCGCCAAAACTGGCGATCAGCGCATGCCCCATCAGCATCCGCTGCACCGCCATCTCCACCCCCGCCACATCCCCTTCCGCCTCAGCTTTCTCCAGCCCGGCAAGGGAGGCAAAGCTCCCCGATATCCGCTTATCTCCCGTCGCAGGATTAACCTGGAATAAAGCTCCCTGTGCAAAACTGCCCGGAAAGCTGCCATCATAGAAATCTGACAGAAAGGCCCGATGCCCCGCCCCTGAAAGCCCGATTGCTGCGGCATCCTCATCCGTCACTGCCCAGCCGATATCGTCATGGCAACGGATATAGGTGGCATAGGTCGCATTGGTCAGCCGTTCGGGGAAATGCGTGGCCAGCACATGCGCCATCAACCGCGTCTCGCGCGTGGCCAGCGCCGACCAGAACTGCACCATCAGGCTGTTGTGATAGGCAAGGTTCCCCTCCTTCCCATCATGCACCCCGCGGCCCAGATAGGGCAGCATCTCGGCGGGCGCGACAATGGCTTCTTCCAGATGGATCACGGCAGGTGCCGCGATCCGCGAGCAGGCCCTAAGGGCTTGTAAAAGCATGTGAACTTCTGGTTCACTTTGGCATTTCGTGCCCATCCGCTTCCACATGAAGGCCACCGCATCCAACCGCAGCACATCGACCCCACGGTTCGCAAGGAACAGCATCACCTCCACGATTTCCAGAAAAACCTGCGGATTGGCCCAGTTCAGATCCCATTGATGTTCGTTGAATGTGGTCCAGACCCATTTCCCGAAATCCGGGTAATGGGTAAAACTGCCCGGTGCATTGTCGGGAAAAACCTCGATCAAGGTCTGTTCATACTGGCGCGGCAGATCGGGCGTGTCGAACATCAGGTAATAATCCTGATATTTCGCATCACCCTTCGCCGCCTTCCGCGCCCAGGCATGCTCCTTGGCGGTATGGTTCAGCACAAGGTCAATGCACAGCGACATACCCCGCGCCCGCAGTGCCGCACTCACCTCCTCAAAATCCGCCATCGTGCCATAGGCAGGGTTGATCCAAACAGGGCATCAGATGGACATAGGTGATGCCAAGGTCCTCCAGATAATCGAGTTTTTCCAGAACCCCCTGCAGGTTTCCGGCAAAGCGATCAATATAGAACACATAGCCCGCCATATCGGGGCGCTGAAACCAGTCCGGTTCCAGATCGCGCTTTAAATCCAACCGCCGCAGATCAGCAGGCCGCGCCTCCCATGCCTTCCGCAAGGTTTTCAAAAGCTTGGCGCAAAAGGCGTCATAGTCCGGCCGATGGCCATAGAGTGCTTGAAGCATCGGCCAAAGATCAGGACCGGAGCGGTCCAGTCGCAGGGAAAAAATATCGTCCTGCGCAGATGCGGGCGCTTTGGCCATGGATGTCTCCTCCCCGTTTTCTGGCAGAGGATAGGCGTTCCAAAGCGCTTTGGAAAGGGGAAGTTGGTGGCGTTACCCCCGCACGATCAACCGCGTTTCATGGCGGATTCTCGGCGCCATCCACAAAAGATCCTCTCGCGCAAAGGCCACACAGCCCGCAGTCGGAAAGCGTGGCCGCCGCCAGCGATGCACAAAGATCGCCGATCCCCGCCCCGGCACCGCCATCGGCCAATTCCAGTCTGTCAGCAGGATCAGGTCATAGAGCGGATCAGCCCGCCACAACCGTTCATGGCCAAAGCCATGGGGCATCCGCACCATCGTGTTATAGGCCGCATCGCGCGGATCATCCGACCAACGATCCGCATGGCTGACAGGCAGCGCCCAATCCGCCGGACGTGCAAGACGGGCAGGGTTGTAAAGCATCCCGACCAGCCGATGCTCCCCTACAGGCGTTGCGCCATCGCCTTCACGCTTCTTGCGCGCGGGAACGATGCCGCCGCGCCCGATGGAACAGGGAAACTGCCGCCCCATAAAGCGCGCGCCCCAAGCGGTCACGACAATATCGGCATCCTTCACAGCATATGCCCCGATTTGCGCGCCTTTGTGGCCAGATAGGCGGCGTTTTCCTCGGTCTTGCCAACCTTGAGCGGCACACGCTCCACCACCTGCAACCCGCAATCTTCCATCATGGCGATCTTGCGGGGATTGTTCGTCAGCAAGCGTACCGCGCCAAAACCCATGCGGCGCAGGATTTCCGCGCCAATGCGGAAATCGCGCTCATCATCTTCAAACCCAAGGCGGTGGTTTGCCTCTACCGTGTCAAAGCCTTGATCCTGCAAGGAATAGGCACGCATCTTGTTGGCCAGCCCGATCCCCCGCCCTTCCTGGTTCAGATAGAGGAGGACACCCGCCCCAGCCTCGCCCATGTGCGCAAGGGCGGCACGCAGTTGCGGGCCGCAGTCGCATTTCAGACTGCCCAGAACATCGCCCGTGAAACAGGCCGAATGGAGCCGGGCCAGAACCGGCGCGGCCCGGTCGGGGCGGCCGATTTCGATGGCGTAATGTTCCTCGGTCCCGTCATCGGGACGGAACACATGCACACGCCCGGCATCAGAAGCAACCATAGGCAGACGGGCGGAAGACACCTCGTGGAGAGGCGAAAGGGCGCGCAGGGCCAGTTCCGCCTCTGCCAAGGGCAGGAAGGTCAACCCCTCGCGCGCGGCCAAGGCCATGCCATCCGGCACCACAACCAAGAGCGCGGCCGGCAAAAGCTGCGCCGATTTGACCAGCGACAGGGCCGCGCGATGGAGCGCGGCACCGCCCTCCCGCAGGCTATGAAACGGCCCCTTCATCGGCAGGCGCAGGTCATCGGACGGGTCGGCCATGGCGCGCAGCCAGTCCAGCCCCCGGTCGGCTGGCAGGGCAAGCCGGGCCAGATCGCCGTCATAGGCAGGCACCTTCAACGTCTCGGCCCGCCGCGCGGTCAGAGCGAGTTCGGGCGCTCCAAGACTGCGCAGGCTTTCCAGCCGCCCGGGCTCCAACGCTTCCAGCGCCACGACAAGCGCCGCCCTGCCCCCATCGGCCAGCACCACGGGCACCCCCATGCGCAGATCGCTGCGCGCGCGGTTCAGACGTTCCACGATGCTGGGGCCAAGCGTCATGATGCTTCCTTCTGTCTTGCCGTTCTCTACCCTTTGGCACGGCGAATTGAAACATATGCCCGATCCGTCACACGTCCACGTGAGGAAATCGTCGCAAAACTTGCAGGAGCGAGAGGGCAGACGCATCTCCGTTCCAGAGAAACGACGGAGGTGGCCATGCCCCAACTGCGCAAGATCCTGCTGGTGGATGATGACGACGACCTGCGCGAGGCGCTGTCGGAACAGTTGGTGATGACCGAGGATTTCGACGTTTTCGAAGCCGGGAATGGCGCCGAAGGGATGGAGAAGGCCAAGGCCGCGATCTATGACCTTGTCATCCTTGATGTGGGCCTGCCCGATACGGATGGCCGCGAACTCTGCCGCCGGATGCGCAAGGCGGGCGTGAAATGCCCGATCTTGATGCTGACGGGGCACGACACCGATGCCGACACGATCCTTGGCCTTGATGCCGGGGCCAATGATTATGTGACGAAGCCCTTCAAGTTTCCGGTGCTCCTCGCACGCATTCGCGCGCAGTTGCGCCAGCATGAACAATCCGAGGACGCGATCTTTCAGCTTGGCCCCTATACATTCAAGCCAGCACAAAAGCTCTTGCTTGATGAAAAAGACAAGAAGATCCGACTGACGGAGAAGGAGACCAACATCCTGAAATTCCTTTACCGCGCGCAATCAAGCGTTGTGGCCCGCGATATCCTGCTCCACGAAGTCTGGGGCTATAACGCGGGCGTAACTACCCATACGCTGGAAACGCATATCTACCGCCTGCGCCAGAAGATCGAACCCGATCCCTCGAATGCGCGCATTTTGGTCACAGAAAGCGGCGGATATCGGCTGGTGGCGTGACGGCCTATTGTTGCCACATTCATTCGGAATATATCTTTAGAGTTGAGTGTCGTTGACACGCTCCTCCGTAAGTTCCCCTCGCCATGTCGGGGTTATGACATGGCACCTCCCTGTTGGACTTGGCCGGGCCACGTGCCCGGCCTTTTTTTTGTTTACGGGCAAACCAAAGCTGCGGCAGAGATATTGATTTGCGTCAAAGAGAATCACCGCCAACAGGCGCATAGAGAATGCACCTCCCTGTTGGACTGCGCCCGGGCCTTGTCCCGGGCTTTTCTTTGGCCTCGGGACAGGCGGAACGGGTTGAGCGTTCCTTCTCCCCCCGTTAGGGTCCGCCCGCCAACAGGAGAGCGCCATGCCCTTTACCCTTGCCACTTGGAACATCAATTCGGTCCGCCTGCGCGAGGCTTTGGTGGCACGATTGATGGTCGAAGAAGCCCCGGATGTGCTTTGCCTTCAGGAATGCAAAAGCCCGGTGGACAAGATTCCGGTCGAGCAGTTCCGCGCGCTTGGCTACACCCACATGGTCGCGCGGGGGCAAAAGGGATACAACGGCGTGGCGATCCTGTCGAAACTGCCCTTGCAGGATGCCGGGTCTGTCGATTGGGCGAACCTTGGCCATGCCCGGCATGTGGCGGCGCGGCTGGAAAATGGGGTCACTATCCACAACTGCTATGTCCCCGCCGGGGGCGACATTCCAGACAGGGACGAGAATGAGAAATTCGGCCAGAAACTGGATTACCTGACCCATCTGCGCGATGCCTTTCGGGCGGAAAAACCCGGCAAGGCGATCCTTGTGGGTGATTTGAACATCGCCCCGCGTGAGGATGATGTCTGGAACCACAAGGCCCTCTTGAAGATCGTGAGCCACACGCCGATCGAGGTGGAGCATCTGGGCATGGCGCAAGAGGCCGGGGATTGGGTCGATGTAACCCGCGCCGATATTCCCAGTGGGCAGCTTTACTCATGGTGGTCCTATCGCAGCCCCGATTGGGATAGTGCCGACAAGGGGCGCAGGCTGGACCATATCTGGGCCACCGCCGATATCGCACAGGCCGCGCATGGCAGCCGCATCCTGCGCACGGTCCGGGGTTGGGAACAACCGTCAGACCACGCGCCGGTCTTTGCCAGCTTTGACCTTTAGAGACGGGGCTTACTCTGTCGCGCCGGGCTGGGTAAAGTCATAGCCAGAGATGCCCTTTGGCTCCAAAAACTCCTCCAGCCCCCAGATGCCGCCTTCGCGCGCGCGGCCCGATTGCTTGACTCCGCCAAAGAACGATCCCGCCCCGCGGGATTTGCCGTTCATCTCGACCATGCCCGACCGCAACGCGCGGCCCAAGCGGTTCGCGCGGGCAGGATCACCGGTCTGGACATAGTTTGTCAGGCCATAGGGTGTGTCATGGGCGATGCGCAGCGCCTCTTCTTCGGTGTCAAAGGGGATCATGCACAGGACGGGGCCGAAGATTTCCTCCTGCTCGATGGTCATGCCGGGGCGCACATCGGCAAAAATCGTTGGCTTGACATAGAAGCCGCGATTGAACCCTTCGGGCAGGCCGGGGCCACCGGCCACCAGCCGCGCGCCTTCGTCGATGCCCTTCTGGATATAGCCCTGAATTTGATCCCACTGGCGCTTGTTCACCACCGGGCCGATATGCCGGCCACGGTCATGCGCAGGGCCTACCTTAATGCTCTCGGCGACCTCTGCCGCGCGGGCGACCGTCTGGTCATAAACCGACCGTTCCACCAACAGGCGCGATGGCGCATTGCAGCTTTGCCCCGTGTTTTCCATCATCCGCCGCACGCTGCGTTCCACTGCCATCGAATCCGCATCGGCAAAGAGCAGGTTCGCACCCTTTCCGCCCAGTTCAAGCGTCACGCGCTTCAACGTCTCGGCCGCAGCCTTGGAAATCGCGCGGCCTGCGCGGGTAGAGCCGGTGAAGGAAATCATCTCCACATCCGGATGCGTCGAAAGCTGGCTGCCCACCCCCAGGCCATCGCCGTTCACAAGGTTGAACACGCCCGGCGGAATCCCGGCATCGTGGCAGAATTCCGCAAAAAGCATCGCGTTCAGCGGGCTTTCCTCGGATGGTTTCAGCACGCAGGTGCAGCCCGCCAGCATGGCCGGAATAGCCTTCAGCGCGATTTGGTTCACCGGCCAGTTCCATGGCGTGATCAGCCCCACCACGCCAATCGGGTCCATCGCCACCGCAGGCTGTGGCTGATCGCGTGGCAGGCTGGGATCAAGCGGGCGGATCCATTCGATCCGCTCAAAGGCTTTCAGGAAGTTCTGGGTATGCCACGGCAGACAAGGGGCCTGATCGGACAGGGCAAAGTCGATGGGCGCGCCCATTTCCATGCTGATCGCCTCGGCGAATTCCTGAAGCCGGGCCTCATATTGGTCAAGGATGCGGGCGACCAGCCGCGCGCGTTCCGCAGGCGGGGTCGCGGCCCAAGCGGGAAATGCAGCTTTGGCCGCAGCCACGGCGGCATCGGTATCGGCCTTGTCGCCAAGGCTGATGACAGCGCAGGGTTCCTCGGTCGAGGGGTTGATGACAAGATGATCCCGCGCTTGGGCCGGGGCGACCCATTGGCCATTGATATAGAATGCGCGTCTTTCGATCATCGGGGCCTCCTTGGCACGAATTTGATCATATCTTGGCAGGGATGCCCCCTGCTCGCAACCACACAACCGACAGGTCGGCGTCGGGAAACGCTTCGCCCCTCGGCGGGGCTTCGGGGACAGGTGGGGCGGCGCAGGGCCAAGTTCCGGGAAATCAGCATGATCTTGCCGGGCTGAGCAAAACAGCGTTTTGATTTCTGCACAACCTTCGCCACCTGATGGAATTCTGTTCCTGAACCGCTATAATTGCCCCAAACAAAGGAGACCAAGATGTCTGTCCGCATCAACGACCTTGCCCCCGATTTCACCGCCCAATCCACTGCCGGCACCATCCGCTTTCACGAATGGTTGGGCGACAGCTATGGCATCATCTTCAGCCATCCGCGCGACTTCACACCTGTCTGCACCACGGAATTCGGGGCTGTGGCGCAGCTTGCCGCCGAATGGAAGGCGCGCAACACCAAGGTGATCGGCGTGTCGGTCGATTCGGTCGGCGACCATGAAAAGTGGAAACGCGACATCGAAGCCTTTGGCGGCAGCCCCGCCGAATTCCCGATCATCGACGACACCAGCCTGACAGTGGCCAAGGCCTATGACATGCTGCCTGCCGATTACTACCTGCCCACCGAAGGGCGGACGCCCGCCAATACCGCAACCGTCCGCACGGTCTATATCATCGGGCCGGACAAGAAGGTGCGGCTGACCATGTCTTACCCGATGTCGGTGGGCCGGAACTTTGCCGAAATCCTGCGCGCGCTGGATGCTGTGCGCGCGACCGATGGCGTGCCGCTGGCCACGCCCGCCAACTGGCAACCCGGTCAGGATGTGATCGTCGCGCTGGCGCTGTCCGATGATCAGGCCCGCGCGAAATATGGGGAATTGGATATCCGCCTGCCCTATCTGCGCTTTGCCAAGGCCCCGGCCTAAGACTGCGCGCCCCTGCCATCAGGCGGCGGGGGCGGTTTTTGGGTAAAGCGTGACGGGCGCATCCATCGGCACCAGATCGTACAACTGGATGATATGGTCATTCACCAGCCGGACGCAGCCATTTGATACGGCAGAGCCAACCGTCCACGGATCCGGTGTGCCATGGATCCGCAGGAACGTATCGCCCCGCCGATCATCAAAGAGATAAAGCGCCCGCGCACCAAGCGGGTTGGTCGGCCCGCCCGGCATCCCATTTGCCCATTGCGCATATTGGCCGGGGTTGCGCGCGATCATCTCTTTCGTGGGTGTCCAGCTTGGCCATTCCTTCTTGGCCCCCACGCGAAACTTGCCGGATTCATACAGGTTCCCCCGCCCAACCCCCACGATGAAGCGCAGGGCCTCGCGGTCCTCCATCGTCCAGTAGAGATAGAAGGTGTTGGGATCGACGAGGATTTGCCCCGGCGCGAATTCATCGCGCAGGCGCACCATCTGAGGCGCATGTTCGGGCGGCACGACATAGTTCTGCCGGTTTGGCGTCTGCGCCAGTGCCGGCGTCATCAGGGCGGGCGCGGCAAGGCTACAGGCGGCCGTGGCAAGGAACCTGCGTCTGTTCAAGGGGAAGGTCATGTCAAAAGGCCTTTGGCAGGGGTCCGTTCCACCAGAATAAGCAAGCCGATCTTTCGCGCAACATTTGCCTGCAAACGCCTGTGTGATGCTGCGCTGCGGCCAAAGAAAAAGGCCCCGGCACTGCCGGGGCCTTTCTGAACCCGCAAAGGAAAGATCAGCTTTCCGCCGCTTCTTCTTTCTTTTCGACGATTTCTTCGCCGGTTTCCTGATCGACCATCTTCATGCCAAGGCGCACCTTGCCACGGTCGTCAAAGCCCAGAAGTTTGACCTTCACTTCTTGGCCTTCCTTCAGGATCTCGTTCGGATGGTTCAGGCGCTTGTTGGCGATCTGGGACACATGCACCAGACCGTCGCGCTTGCCAAAGAAGTTCACGAAGGCCCCGAAATCGACCAGCTTGACCACACGACCCGTGTAGATGCGGCCTTCTTCCGGCTCTGCCACGATCGAATAGATCATGTCATAGGCCCGCTTGATGGCATTGGCATCGTTCGAGGCGATCTTGATCACGCCGTCATCGTTGATATCGACCTTGGCGGATCTTGTCGGTCGGGATCTGCATGGTTTCGATCTTTGGCGCATACTGGCTGAAGGCCTGCGCCGAAGTCAGCGCCTTGGCCATTTCACCCAGAATGTGCATCCGCCCATCCTTGGCCTGCGCCAGAGCCTGTTCCATGATCGCAGGCGTGATGCCCGCCACCTTGATGTCCATCTGAAGGCTGGTAATCCCGTTCGCGGTGCCCGCCACCTTGAAGTCCATATCGCCAAGGTGATCTTCATCGCCAAGGATATCGGTCAGAACGGCCCAACGGCCATCTTCTTCAAGAATCAGACCCATCGCCACACCAGCCACTGGGGCCTTCAGCGGCACGCCCGCATCCATCATGGAAAGCGACCCGCCACAGACCGAAGCCATGGAGGAGGAGCCGTTCGATTCCGTGATCTCGGACACAACGCGGATGGTATAGGGGAAGTCTGTCGGCGCAGGCAGAACCGCCTGCAACGCGCGCCAAGCCAGCTTGCCATGGCCGATTTCGCGGCGACCGGGCGACCCCACGCGGCCAACCTCGCCCACCGAATAGGGGGGGAAGTTGTAGTGCAGCAGGAAGTTCGAGCGCGAATTGCCATGCAGCGCGTCGATGATCTGTTCATCTTCGCCGGTGCCCAGCGTGGTCACGACCAGACCTTGGGTTTCGCCACGGGTGAACAGGGCCGAACCATGCGTGCGCGGCAGGATGCCGGTTTCGCAGACAATCGGG
>JALOTC010000232.1 GCA_025458085.1 Cypionkella sp.
ATGGGTGGGGCCTGCGCATCCGGCGACGGGGGCGGGGGGCACGCCGCTTTGGGCCGAATGGGTGAACCCTGCGCGGGCGCTCGGGCCGCTGCCTGATGGCGGGGGGCTGGTCTTGGGCTTTGCCGCCGCGGGGGCAGGTGCCGCGGTGGAGGCGATGCCGGAGGCGGAGGCGATTGCCACGGCGGTCGAGACGTTGCGCGCGATGGTGGGGAGCAGCTTGGCCGACCCGGTGGGGGCGCAACTGTCAAACTGGGGGCGCGATGTCTGGGCCGGGGGGGCCTATTCCTTTGTGCGGACCGGGGCCAGGCCAGAGACGCGCGTGGCCCTTGCCGGGGCGGATTGGGACGGGCGGTTGGTCTTTGCGGGTGAGGCCACGTCGCGCGATCATGCGGCCACCGTGCATGGGGCGTGGCTGTCGGGTAAGGGAGGGGGCGCCGCCCCCTCGCCGCGGGGCGGCTCACCCCCGGAGTATTTCTGCCAAGATGAAGGGGCTGGGCGCGTTCAGAGCGCGCCGCTCAGGGGGCGGGTGCCATGCGATAGGCTGCGCCATCGAGGACCGAGAGGAACCAGATCGCGCCATCGGGGGCTTCGACCACATCGCGGACGCGGCCTGTCTGTTCCGCCTCGATCCGTTCTTCGGCCATGCCGGTGGGGGCGGGGGTATCGGGGTCAAGGCGGCCGAGGTAGCTGGTGTTGAGGCTGCCGAAGAGGAAATCGCCTTCCCATGCGGGAATGAGGCGGCCGGAATAGACGATGAGGCCCGAGGGGGCGATGGAGGGGTCCCAGTAGTGGAGGGGTTGTTCCATGCCGTCGCGCGCTTGGCCTTCGCCGATGCTGCCGCCGCCGTAGTTTACGCCGTAGGAGATGACGGGCCAGCCGTAGTTCAGGCCGGGCTGGACGCGGTTGAGTTCATCGCCGCCCTGTGCGCCATGTTCGACGAGCCAGAGCGCGCCATCGGGGCCGAGGGTCGCGCCTTGGGCATTGCGGTGACCGAGCGAATAGACGCCGGGACGCCAGCCTTCGCGCGCGGTGGCGGGTTGGCCTTCGCGGGTGAGGTGGATGACCTTGCCCTCGGCCCGGGCCGGGTCTTGCGATTGAAGGCCCGAGGGGCCGGTGCCGCGATCACCGGTGGTGAGCCAGACGGTGCCATCTGCCGCCTCGACCAGACGGGAGCCGAAATGCCGCCCGCCGGAGGTGCCATCGCCGGCGTAGAGTTGGGTGAAGTTTTCAAGCATGGTGCCATCGTCAGAGAGCCGGCCCTTGCCCACGGCGGTCGCGGCCCCGCCGGGGACGGGGGCGGCGTAGCTCAGCCAGACCTCGCGGGAGGTGGCGAAATCGGCGGGGACCATGACATCGAGAAGGCCCCCCTGCCCTTCGGCAAAGACGTCGGGCGTGCCGGAGACGGGTTGGGCCGCCCCGTCGCGGGCGAGGAGGAGGCGGCCATCGCGTTCGGTGACGAGGACCCCGCCATCTGGCAGGAAGGCCAGGGCCCAAGGTTCCTCTAGCCCCGTGATCATGGGGGTGATCTGCATCGGCCCGGCGGAGGTTTCGACAAGTCCCTGCGCGACGGCCGCGGGGGCGAGAAGGGCGAGGCTGGCGGTCAGGGCGAGGGAGAAGCGGGGCGCGGCAGAGGGCATCGGGCGTCCTTTCATGCGGGCGGGCAAAAGCTTGGGCCTTCAACCTATGGCTGAGGCGCGGCGGTAAAAGGGCGCTCACAGAGGGTTGAGCGACAGAAATTGCGCGCGAGATGGCCACAGACTTTGCTAAAATGGCGGGAAATGCCGGGGTGAAGGCACTTTTCTTTTCCCGAACGCCCCACTAGGTTCGTCGGCAGGATAAAAATCCGACATGGGAGATAATCATGAAAAAACTGCTGCTGGCCTCGGTTGCCGCGACTGCTTTCGCGGGTGCCGCCTCGGCCGAAGATGTGAAGATCGGCATCATCCTTGGCTTCACCGGGCCGCTGGAATCGATCACGCCCAACATGGCTGCGGGCGCGGAAATCGCGATGAAGGAAATCAATGACTCCGGCAAATGGGGTCTTGGCAATCTGGTGGCCGTGCGCGGCGACTCGACCTGTGTGGATGCGGCAGCGGCGACCGCCGCGGCAGAGCGTCTGGTGACCGCAGAAGGCATCAAGGCGATCATGGGCGCGGATTGCTCGGGCGTGACCGGGGCGATCTTGCAAAACGTGGCGCGTCCGAATGGCGTTGGCATGATCTCGCCCTCGGCCGGCGGAAGATGACGGTCTGTTCTTCCGCACCGCGCCGTCCGATGCCCGTCAGGGCGTGGTGATGAGCGAAATCATCAAGGAGCGTGGGTTCACCTCTGTCGCGCTGACCTATACGAACAACGACTATGGCAAGGGTCTGGCCGACAGCTTCCAGGCCGCCTTCACCGAAATGGGTGGCACGGTCACGATTTCGGTACCGCATGAAGACGGCAAGGCCGATTATTCGGCGGAAGTCGCCTCGCTGGCCGCAGCGGGTGGGGAGATCCTCGTCGTTGCGGGCTATACCGATCAGGGCGGCAAGGGCATC
>JALOTC010000107.1 GCA_025458085.1 Cypionkella sp.
TCCTTAAATCCGCCTCCAACGCCGCCAAGACAGGCTTGCCCCGTCGCCCCAAGCGCCCGATCCAGTCATTCCCGGTGGGAAGGGGGGCGCCTTCTGCCCAATCGCCGACCCGCGCCAAATCGTCCGCGTCGATAACAATCAGACCGGCAGGGCTGCGGAAAAGGCCGCGGCAGGGGATGCCCTGCCATGGTAGATGGCGCAGATAGGCCAGTTCAACCCTATCGATCCCGGTCAGCGCCCCGCTGCCAATACGCGACAAAAGCCGCGTCACATCCAACAGGATCGCCGATGGCGCCAAGGATTACTGTGCCGCCTTTTGCAGAGCGACCATATCGTGCAAATAGGCGCTGAATTCATCGCGCAGATCGGGCCGCGACAGGCCAAAGGCCACCGTGGCCTGAAGAAAGCCCGCCTTGGACCCGCAATCATACCGCTGACCACGGAAGCGATAGCCATAGACCTTGCTCTTCCCGATCTCTTCGGCAATCGCATCGGTCAGTTGGATTTCGCCACCTGCGCCTTGCTTGATCTTGTTCAGATTGGTCAGAACCTGCGGCGACAGGATATAGCGCCCGATCACCGCGAGGTTTGATGGCGCAGTGCCAGCGGGCGGCTTTTCAACCATGCCTTTCGCTTCGACAATGGAGCCCATATCCGAGCCGATATCCAGCACACCATAGCTGGAGGCCTTTTCGGGCGGAACTTCCATCGCCGCGACCATATTGCCCCCGGTTTCGGCATAAGCCTCCACCATTTGTTGAAGACAGGGCTTTTCGGCGGCAATCACATCATCGGGCAAAAGCACGGCAAAAGGTTCGTTCCCGATCAACCGCCGGGCACACCAGACCGCATGGCCAAGACCCATGGGGCGGTTTTGCCGCACATAGGCGATGGCCCCGGAGTCCATATTGGTGTCCTTCAGAACCTCCAACAGGTCCGTCTTGCCCTTCTTGCGCAGCTCGCTTTCAAGCTCGGGCGCATAGTCGAAATAATCCTCCAGCGCAGACTTGCCGCGACTGGTGACGAAGATGAATTCCTTGATCCCTGCGGCGCGCGCTTCATCGATCGCGTATTGGATCAAAGGGCGGTCAACCAGTGTCATGATCTCTTTCGGGATAGACTTCGTCGCAGGCAGGAAGCGCGTTCCCAAACCAGCAACGGGAAAAACGGCTTTCAGGACTTTTTTGGATTTCATCTTCGCGGTTCGCTTTACAGTGGCTGACATGAGTCACGGCGCAATGCGTGAAGGATACTGCCTAGTGCCGAGTTGCGCCATAGGTGGCAGTCATCCGCTTGCGGGGAAAAAGCCGAAAAGCAAGTCAATCTCGCGGTTTCCCGCTCACTTTCTAGCAAATAGGCCGGAAGCGGGACGCCTCTGCCATCAGTTCAATTAGCCGCGCTGCGACATCACTCCCGATAGGTGGCGGCGCATCGCGCTTCGCACGACCCCAAATCCCGCCAGTCTGAAGCCAGAACCCCTGCGGGGTAAACGTCTGAACATGACGTCGCAGGCCAGGCGAGAGAAGAAGCAAAGTTACAATATGCCCCGCCGCCCGAGCCGCCTGCGCCTGTTCAAAAAGTCTGGAGCGATTCCACATCCAATCGGCAAGCACCCGCCCCTGACCCAAGGCGCAAAGCCCCAATGGAAGGAACGGGGCCGGAGTGTGATGCAGCGGCGCAAGGTCGGACAGGGGCTGATCCATCCCATCGCCCCAGCCCCGGCGCAGATCCGCCATCAAGCGCCCGACATCCCGCGGCTCGATCCGGCCTGCTACCATGTGGGTGAGAAGGCGGCGGGTCTGCTCCACCTCCATCCAGCGTTGCCCTTCTTTGATGTGATCAGGCGCGTGGCGGCGCAGAAATAGCGCTGTGGAAGCCCCAATGTCGAACAAGCTGCGCGGCACGCGATCCGCACGGCGGCGGTCTGATGGCAGGAAACCATGCACCACCTGCGCCAGTGGCGAAATCGCGGTGCGCCCAAGCCCGCGCAGGCGAAAGTTCACATCGGTTTCGTCGAGATAAAAACGAAAACCCTGATCAAAGCCGCCAATCTGGCGGAGGGCCTGCGCGCGAAAGGCACAATTGGTGCCGGGTGTTTTGATCGCGCGGCCTTGGTTCGGATCTGGCAGGTGAAGCCCATCCTCAGCCAATGATAGAGGATGATCTCGCCCGAATGCATCTACCTCGGCCGCGCGCCACTGATAACCGATCCCGTTGCGCCCCCGCACAAAGCCCGTGGAGGCCACCACATCATTCTGCGCAAAGCCAGCAATCAACCGCGCCGCCCAAGTTGGTTCGGCCACAGCATCATCGTCGATGAAAGCCACGATTTCTGCCGCAGCCTGCGCAAGCCCCAGGTTGCGCGCAGCGCTTATGTTTGGTGTATCAAACGAAATGGTTTTGACATCCGGTGCGGCCACTGCGTCCAAACCTGCCGGATCGGCCACGACGATCACCTCTGGCGCAACGCCGATCTGTTGGCGCAGCGAAAGAAGGCAAATGCGCAACGCCTCGGGCCGGTGGCGGCTGACAAGGACGACGGAAAGGCGCGGCAGCATCAGCCTGCCATCAAACGGACACCGGGCGCGAAGGCGATGAAGAACGGGTTCTCCCAAGCCTTCTTGCCATAGGACAGCGGGCTGTGGTCATCAAAGCGTACGACCTGCCCGCCTGCACCCCGCAGGACAGCATCGCCGGCTGCGGTGTCCCATTCCATCGTGCGGCCAAGTCGGGGGTAAAGATCTGCCTCACCCGTCGCCACAAGGCAGAATTTCAGGCTGGAGCCTGCGCTTGTCATGTCCTTCACGGCATAGCGGGCAATGTAAGCATCGGTTGCAGCATCACGGTGGGATTTGGAGGCCACGACCATCAGCGCCGAGTTGTCGGGCTTTGACACCTGAAGCGGCTGCTGCTTGCCCGGTTGGTCAAGGGTAAATGGCCCCTCTTCCTCGACCGAACTGCCATCGGCACGCGTGTAGAACAACCGCCCCTTCGCAGGCGCATAGACAACGCCGAGGACAGGCACACCCTGTTCGACATAAGCAATGTTCACTGTGAAATCGCCGCGGCGCTGGACGAATTCCTTCGTGCCATCCAGCGGATCAACGATCAGAAAGGTCTGAGCGGAAAGTGCGTGGCTTGCTGCCTGTTCTTCAGTGATCAGCGTGATCTCGGGAAAAGCTGCCTGCAGACCAGAGGCGATGATGGCATCCGCAGCCTCATCCGCTGCCGTGACCGGGCTTTGGTCACTTTTCTGTTTCACTTCGAAATCCGGGCCATCGTAGATGTCCATGATCTTCGCCCCGGCCTCCAGCGCCAAGCGGCGCATCACTGCAACAACGCGGGAACGGTCCATGACATCCTCCAATCGGCACGAGAGTTGCCTCATTACCGGCACGGCCTTATCATTGCCGCAAAGAAAACGGAAAGGTTTCCGCCATAAGTCGGCTGGCGTTGCTTGGCTTGGGTTCGGGGGTAGGTAACATGTTTCAGCCAGTGGTCAGGAAATCTGCGTTTGGACGCGCGCTTGATACGCTGGAGCTGATCTTCCATGCCTCTGTTAGATCGGTGCGCCGCAATCACGGCAACGCAGTGATCGGCTTGCTTTTGAACATTGCGCAGATGGTTCTATTCGTGGCCATCTTCTATTTGATGTTCATCCTCTTGGGGATGCGGCGCAGCGCGATCCGCGGGGACTTCCTGCTTTACATCATGTCTGGCATCTTCATGTTCATGGTCCACACCAAGGCATTGGCCGCAGTGGTGGGGGCCGAAGGTCCGACCTCGCAGATCATGAAACATGCCACGATGAATTCGATCATCGCCATCGGGGCGGCGGCGCTTGGATCTTTGTATATCCAAGTCCTCTCTGCCGGGGTGGTGCTGTTCTTCTATCATGCCATCGTCAGCCCGTTGACCTTTTACGATCCGGTTGGAACCTTTGGGATGCTTTTGCTTGCTTGGGGGTCTGGCGTTGCACTTGGCATGCTGATCCGTCCCTGCATTCCATGGCAGCCGGATTTCTTTGGTCTCGTCTCGCAAATCTACCAGCGCGCGAACATGATCGCCTCTGGCAAGATGTTCGTGGCCAATGCCATGCCCACCTATATGCTGGCCTATTTCGACTGGAATCCGCTTTTCCACATTATTGATCAGGCGCGGGGATATATCTTCCTGAACTATGATCCACGCTACAGTTCCCTGACCTATCCTATCGTTGTCTCTTTGGTTTGCGTCATTATCGGTCTGATGGGAGAGTTCTATACGCGCAAACACGCATCCATCAGCTGGGGGGCGAAGCGGTGAGGGTGGCAGGAGCGGCATTGGCCTTTGTTTTGGGTCTTTCATCGGCGGCCACGGGGCAATCTTTGCCCGCCGCCTTTCAGGTCAACGATGTTTCTGAGGGGGATGTGTTGAACATCCGGGCAGAGCCTTCGGCGGCATCGCCCGTCGTGGGAACGATCGGCCCCTATGGACTACATGTGGAAGTGACGCGTCTTTCTGACGACGGTCGCTGGGGCCGGGTCGGGCTTTCCGAAGGCAACGGCTGGGTTGCCATGCGCTTTCTTTCCCCGATGCCCGTGGAGGACCCCGCCGCCGTGCCACGGCCCCTGACCTGCCTTGGGACGGAACCGTTCTGGTCTGCCAGCCTGCTGCCAAGGGGGGAGGAATTCTCCTCGCCAGAGACGGGGCCAGTTCCTTTGACCTTGCTGGAGCAGGCGGTTTCCGATGAAGGGTTTCTGTTTCGCCTGGAAGAGGGGCCTACGCTGATCCGTACAGTGATTGTCCGGCGGGCGATGTGCAACGATGGCATGTCAGATCGGGAATTCGGCTTTTCAGCACTGATGTTCACCGAAGCGCCAGATGGTAACGCCACGGTTGCAGGGTGCTGCACCTTGGATCATCGCTGAATTCACCTTTATCTCGCCTAAAAATTCACCGAACTGCATGTGTCAGCCCTGTTGCAGGCACTCGCACCCGCTCCTATATACGCCCTGCACCGAGGTAACGGCACGAGGCCGTCATCCCGGACGTTCCATGGGCCGGGTGCCGGAACGGGCCCGCGCCGCGACCATCGCCTGTAGAAAGGGATCACGAACATGGCCAAAGTCATCGGTATCGACCTTGGGACCACCAACTCCTGCGTTGCCATCATGGATGGGTCGCAGCCCCGGGTCATCGAAAATTCCGAGGGTGCGCGCACGACGCCCTCTATCGTCGCCTTCACCGAGAATGAGCGTCTGGTCGGACAGGCCGCCAAGCGGCAGGCTGTGACCAACGCCTCGAACACCGTTTTCGCTGTCAAGCGTCTGATCGGCCGCCGTCAGGACGACCCGGCACTCGCCAAAGACCTGAAGAACCTGCCCTATTCCGTGGTGAACGGCGGAAATGGGGATGCTTGGGTCGAAGTAAGGGGCGAAAAGTATTCCCCCAGCCAAATCTCTGCCTTCATCCTGCAAAAGATGAAGGAAACCGCCGAAGCCTATCTGGGTGAGACGGTGACGCAGGCCGTGATCACGGTTCCTGCCTATTTTAACGACGCTCAGCGCCAAGCGACCAAAGACGCAGGTAAGATCGCCGGTCTGGAAGTATTGCGGATCATAAACGAGCCAACCGCTGCCGCGCTGGCCTATGGTCTGGACAAGAAAGAAACCCGCACGATCGCAGTTTATGACCTTGGCGGCGGTACCTTCGACATCACGATCCTTGAAATCGACGATGGACTGTTCGAGGTGAAGTCGACCAATGGCGATACTTTCCTCGGCGGTGAAGACTTCGACATGCGAATCGTCACCTACCTCGCCGACGAATTCAAGAAAGAGCATGGCGTTGACCTCACGCTGGACAAGATGGCGCTTCAGCGCCTGAAGGAAGCTGCCGAAAAGGCAAAGATCGAGCTGTCTTCCTCCAGCCAGACCGAAATCAACCAGCCTTTCATCAGCATGGATAAGAACACCGGGCAGCCGCTGCACTTGGTGGTCAAGCTGACGCGCGCCAAGCTGGAATCGCTGGTCGATGATCTGATCAAGCGGTCCATGAAGCCTTGCGCCGCTGCGTTGAAAGATGCGGGCCTGTCGGTCGGCGACATCGACGAGGTGGTTCTTGTCGGCGGTATGACGCGGATGCCCCGCGTGATCGAAGAAGTGACCAAGTTCTTCGGCAAGGAGCCGCACAAGGGCGTGAACCCGGATGAAGTGGTAGCTGCAGGTGCCGCCATTCAGGCAGGCGTGCTGCAGGGCGACGTCAAAGATGTGGTCCTTCTGGACGTCACGCCTCTGTCGCTTGGGATCGAAACGCTGGGCGGTGTCTTTACCCGACTGATCGACCGCAACACCACCATCCCGACGAAGAAGAGCCAGATCTTCTCGACCGCGGAGGACAACCAGAACGCCGTGACGATCCGGGTGTTCCAAGGCGAACGGGAGATGGCCGCCGACAACAAGATGCTGGGCCAGTTCAATCTGGAAAACATCCCGCCCGCACCGCGCGGGATGCCGCAGATCGAGGTCACCTTTGACATCGACGCCAACGGCATCGTTTCGGTCAGCGCCAAGGACAAGGGCACCGGCAAGAGCCAGCAGATCACCATCCAAGCTTCGGGTGGGCTTTCGGACGAGGATATCGAAAAGATGATCCGCGATGCCGAGGCGAATGCCGAAGCCGACAAGGCCCGCAAGGAACTGGTGGAAACCAAGAACCAAGGCGAAAGCCTGTTGCATTCGACCCGCAAGTCGATTGCCGAACATTCCGACAAGGTGGACCCCACCACGGTCGAGGCGATCGAACTTGCCATGCAGCCGCTTGAAGAAGCACTGAAGGGTGAAGATGCTGGCAAGATCCGCTCTGGCATCCAAAACCTGACCGAAGCTGCAATGAAACTGGGCGAGGCGATCTACAAGGCCAGCCAGGAAGAAGGTGGCAAGGATGCGGATGCACCGCGCGATGTGGACGAAGACATCGTGGATGCCGATTTCGAAGACCTCGGCGACAACAAGCGGAAGTGAGACCGCAGTGAACGGAAAAGGGGGCGGTCCGGCAACGGGCCGCCCTCGTCCGGTCCGGGAAGAGGGTCCTGCCCATGGCAAAACGTGACTATTACGAAGTTCTTGGCGTTGCGCGGGGGGCTTCAGCGGAAGAATTGAAGAAAGCCTATCGCCAGAAGGCGAAGGAGCTTCACCCCGACCGCAATGCCGACAATCCCAATGCCGAAGCCTCGTTCAAGGAAGTGAACGAAGCCTATGATGTGCTGAAGGATGCCGACAAGAAGGCCGCCTATGACCGTTATGGCCATGCCGCCTTCGAAGGTGGCATGGGAGGCGGGCGTCCCGGTGGCGGCGGGTTCAGCGGCAATGGCGATTTCGCCAGTGCCTTTTCCGATGTATTCGAAGACCTTTTTGGCGATTTCATGGGCGGGCGCGGCGGACAGTCCCGATCCCGCGCGCAGCGTGGATCCGATCTGCGTTACAACCTGCGCGTCTCGCTGGAAGAGGCCTATTCCGGCGTGCAGAAAACGATCAACGTGCCATCGTCGCAAAGTTGCGATGTCTGCCGGGGAACGGGTGCCGAAGGCGGGGCCGAGCCTGTCACCTGCCCCACTTGTTCCGGCATGGGCAAGGTTCGGGCACAGCAGGGCTTTTTCACCGTTGAGCGCACCTGCCCCAC
>JALOTC010000108.1 GCA_025458085.1 Cypionkella sp.
CTACCTGTTTGATGCCCGCGACGCAGGCGTCATAATCCGCGACCGACCATTTATAGGTGGGGATGCCCGTTTCTGAGGTGAACTTGGCAGCGGCTTCGTCATTGCCAGCGTAATTCGCGGCGACTTTGTAGCCTGCCGCCTTGAGTGCCAGCGAAATCGCCGCGCCAATGCCGCGCGACCCACCTGTGACCAATGCTACTCGTGCCATGTTCGACGTCCTCCTCGACGTATGCGGTTGTATGCTTTGAAATGGTGTTACCGAAACGAACAAGGGCGCGCAAGAATATTGCGCGCCCATTGCGCATCACCGCTCCAGACACATGGCGACGCCCATGCCACCGCCGATGCAGAGCGTGGCAAGGCCGCGCTTGGCATCGCGGCGGGCCATTTCATGCAAGAGAGTGTTCAGGATGCGGCAGCCGGAGGCGCCGATCGGATGGCCGATGGCGATCGCCCCGCCATTCACGTTCACGATGGATGGGTCCCAGCCCATGTCCTTGTTCACCGCGCAGGCTTGGGCGGCGAAGGCTTCGTTCGCTTCGACCAGATCAAGATCGCCGACTTTCCAGCCTGCCTTGTCCAGCGCCTTGCGGCTGGCGTGGATGGGGCCGACACCCATGATCGACGGGTCAAGCCCGGCGGTGGCATAGGAGGCGATGCGAGCGATGACCTTCAGCCCGCGCTTGGCGGCTTCTTCCTCGCTCATCAACAAGACGGCGGCGGCGCCGTCATTGATGCCCGAGGCATTGCCCGCAGTGACCGAGCCATCCTTGGTGAAGGCAGGCTTCAGTTTCTGCATCGAGTCGAGCGTTGCGCCGTGGCGGATGTATTCATCGGCATCCACTACGATATCACCCTTGCGGGTAGAGACGGTGAAGGGGATGATTTCATCCTTGAACTTGCCCGCCTTCTGCGCGGCTTCGGCCTTGTTCTGGCTTTCCAGCGCGAAATTTCATCCTTGAACTTGCCCGCCTTCTGCGCGGCTTCGGCCTTGTTCTGGCTTTCCAGCGCGAACTGATCCTGCATGTCGCGGCTGATCTGCCACTGGGCCGCGACGTTTTCGGCGGTTTGGCCCATATGATAGCCGTTGAAGGCATCCCACAGACCATCCTTGATCATCGAGTCGATGAATTTCATATCGCCCATTTTGGTGCCCGCGCGCAGATGTGCGACATGGGGGGAAAGCGACATGTTTTCCTGCCCGCCGGCGACGACGATGCGGGCATCGCCCAGTTGCACATGCTGTGCGCCAAGGGCAACCGCGCGCAGGCCCGAGCCGCAGACCTGATTAAGCGACCATGCGCTGGCCTCTTTCGGGAGGCCCGCCTTGATATGGGCCTGACGGGCGGGGTTCTGACCCTGACCTGCGGTGAGGACCTGACCGAGGATCGTCTCTTCGACCTCTGCCTTGTCGATCCCGGCGCGGGCGATCACCCCCTCGATCACCGCGGCGCCAAGATCATGCGCGGGTGTATTGGCGAAAGAGCCGTTGAAGCTGCCCACGGCAGTCCGCCCGGCGGCGACGATTACGACGTTGGTCATCTGGTCCTCTCCCATGCCCAAGAAGGCGGGGCGGTCGTTGCCCCGCGACCCTTCCGACCTATGCTGCAAATGCATGCAGCGCAAGATTCTTGCGCAGTCAGGTTGACGCAGTCTTTGGTCGGCCTATGCCTTGGCGCCGCGGTTGTGGTCGGGCATGAGGAGCCAATCGGGGCGGATGGTCGGCGCGCCGAAAGCGTAGCCTTGCAGCATGTCAACGCCCAAAGCGGTGAGCCAGCGGGCGTCATCCTCTGTTTCCACGGCTTCGGCGACCGTCATCATGTCGAACTGTCGTGCCACGGACAGAAGGGCGGCTGTCACCTCATGGTAGCGGCCTTCGCGGGCGATGCGGCGGGTGAAGCGGCCGTCGATCTTGAGAATGTCGAAATCAAAGGCGTGAAGCTGCGGGATCGACACTTTGCCAGAGCCGTAATCATCCATGGCAAAGCTGATGCCACGCGGGCGCCATTGCCGCAGGAAGGCCATCACGATTTCGGGCAGTTCCATGGCCGAGCTTTCGGAAATTTCCAAGATCAGACGTTCGGCCAAAGTGCCATCTTCGGCCAATCTTTCGCGCAGGGTCCGCATCCAGCGGGGATAGCCGATGGACCGGGCCGACATATTGATGGCGATTCGCTGATCGGGGTGAGCGGCGAGTGCAGCAAGGCCGAGGTCCAACGCGGCGCAGTCGATTTCGCGGCCAAGTTCATCCGCTTCGATCCGGTGCATGAAACTTGCCGCCGGGATGGGGCGACCCGAAGGGTCGAGCAGGCGGATCAACCCTTCGTGAAAGCCGATGCGGGCGGTATCCATGCCCAACACCACGGGCTGATAGGCCAGACAGACCCGCCTTTTGCGCAGGGCGGCCCGCACCATGGCAAGGGAATCGCTCTCACGTTCATGCAGGGTAAAGGCGAGAGGGTTGGAATCCTTCCATTCCACATCTGCCTTGGGAATGTCCGTCTCTGCCCCCGGTTGCTTCATCTCACCACCCCTTTGCCACCCGATGGCGGGACTGTGGCGCAGGGTGGGTAAAGCGGGGGTAAAAGATCGGATTTTCAGAGTTTCGGGGGGCGGTGCCGTGACCGCCCCCCGAAAGATCAGCGGGTGAACTTCTTGTATTTCACGCGCTTGGGTTCTACGGAATCCGGGCCAAGGCGGCGGATCTTGTCCTGTTCGTAGGCATCAAAGTTGCCTTCGAAGAATTCCACATGCGCATCGCCTTCGAAGGCGAGGATATGGGTGCAAAGCCGATCAAGGAAGAAGCGGTCGTGCGAAATGATGACCGCGCAGCCCGCGAATTCCTCGATCGCGGCTTCGAGCGCTTGCAGCGTCTCAACGTCCAGATCGTTTGTCGGTTCGTCCAGTAGCAGGACATTTCCGCCAGATTTCAAGAGCTTGGCCATATGGACGCGGTTGCGTTCCCCGCCCGACAGAATGCCGACCTTCTTTTGCTGATCAGAGCCTTTGAAGTTGAAGGACGAGCAATAGGCGCGGCTGTTCACCTCGGCATCACCCAGCACCACGATGTCGAGGCTATCGGTGATTTCTTCCCAGACGTTCTTGTTGGGGTCGAGCGCATCGCGCGACTGGTCGACATAGGAAAGCTGCACCGTCTCGCCCAAGGTGATCGTGCCGCTGTCGGGTTTTTCCTGCCCCGTGATCATCTTCATCAGGGTGGATTTGCCCGCGCCGTTCGGCCCGATCACCCCGATGATCCCACCGGGGGGCAGCGAGAAGGAGAGGTTTTCGATCAACTGCTTGTCGCCCATCGCCTTGGAGACATTCTCGAATTCGATGACCTTGGAGCCAAGGCGCGGCCCGTGCGGGATGATGATCTGCGCGCGGCCCACCAGTTCCTTGACCGATTCATCGGCCATCTTCTCATAGGCTTGGATACGGGCCTTGGATTTCGCCTGACGCGCCTTGGCGCCTGCGCGGATCCATTCCAGTTCCTTTTCCAGAACCTTCTGCTTGGCCTTGTCCTCGCGCGCTTCCTGCGCAAGGCGCTTGGCCTTTGCATCGAGCCACGAGGAATAGTTACCCTCGTGCGGGATGCCGCGCCCGCGTTCGAGTTCGAGAATCCATGTTGTGATGTCATCCAGGAAATAGCGGTCGTGGGTGACGGTCAGGATCGTGCCCTTGTATTCGATCAGGTGCTTTTGCAGCCAAGCGATGGTTTCGGCATCGAGGTGGTTGGTCGGTTCGTCCAACAAAAGCATGTCTGGCGCTTCGAGCAGGAGTTTGCACAGTGCGACCCGGCGGCGTTCACCACCCGAGAGGGTCGACACATTCGCGTCATCCGGCGGGCAACGCAGCGCCTCCATCGCGACATCGACCTGGCTGTCGAGATCCCAGAGGTTTTCGGCGTCAATCTCGTCTTGCAGGCGCGACATCTCTTCGGCGGTGTCGTCCGAATAGTTCATCGCCAGTTCGTTATACCGGTCCAGCTTGGCCTGTTTTTCAGCCACGCCCAGCATCACATTTTCCCGCACCGTCAGGTTTTCATCAAGCTGAGGCTCCTGCGGCAGGTAGCCCACCTTGGCCCCTTTGGCGGCCCAAGCCTCGCCCTGAAAATCCTTGTCCCAGCCTGCCATGACGCGCAGCAGGGTGGATTTGCCCGCGCCGTTGACACCGACAACGCCGATCTTGACGCCGGGGAGGAAGTTCAGGCGGATGTTTTCAAAGACTTTCTTGCCGCCGGGATAGGTCTTGGAGACGCCATCCATGTGATAGACATACTGATAGGAAGCCATGGCCCGTTTTCCCGTGTGATGCTGGATTGGCTTCCAGATAGGCGAAAGCGGCTCTGGGGGCAATGCGGGCGAATGGGCGCAAGCGCGATTGACTTTCCCGCCGCCTGCGCCTTCAAAGCCTGAGGCGCCAGAACGAAAGGAAAGGCGATGCGGCACGGGTTTCCCCATGCGGAAAAGGGGCAGGTCATCGGCCTTTTGGGCGGGTCCTTTGATCCGGCGCATGACGGGCATGTGCACATCACGCGCGAGGTGCTGAAACGACTGCATCTGGATCAGGTCTGGTGGTTGGTGACGCCGGGGAACCCGCTGAAGCCGCGCCCGCCTGCGCCGCTTGCGGCACGGATGGAAAGGGCGCGGGCGGTGATGCAGCATCCCAAGGTGCGCGTGACCGATATCGAGGCGCATCTGCGCACCAAATACACCCATGATACGATCGCACGGTTGAAGGCGATCTATCCGGGGGTGCGGTTCGTCTGGCTGATGGGGGCGGATAATCTGCGCCAGTTCCACCGCTGGGACCGCTGGCAAGATATCCTGCGCATGGTTCCTGTGGCGGTGCTGGCCCGACCGGGGGCCGGGGTGCGGGCGCGCACGGCGCGGGCGGCGCAGATTTTCCGGCAGGTGCGGCTCAAGCGGGGCGAGGCGCTGGAAGGTCGTGCGCCGCCGGTCTGGGCCTTTGTCAATCTGCCGATGAATGCGGCATCTTCGTCTGACATTCGCGCGCGCGGGGATTGGCGCGGTTGATCCTGCCTGCGCCCGGTGCATAATCGGGGGCAGGAGATTTCACGATGCTTTCAAGACGATTGTTCCTGTCCTCTGCCCTTGCCGGGTTGGCGGTTCCTTCTTTGGTTCAGGCAGAGGCGCCGGCGCGTTCGCCCCGGCCCATGGCACGCCGGGCGATGCCGGTCGCGGGTGGGGCCGCGGTATCGGCGGGGCCGGAACGGTTGATCGAGGCGGCGCAGCTTGGCGCGCCGGTGACCTTTGTGGTGATGGATGCCCGGACAGGCGCGGTGCTGGAGGCGCGAAGCCCAGATGCCGCCATGCCGCCCGCCAGCGTGGCCAAAGCAGTAACGGCGCTTTATGCGCTGGAACGGTTGGGGCCGGACTACCGGTTTCGCACACGCGTTCTGGTGACAGGGCCAGTGCGCGGCGGGGCAGTGCAGGGCGATGTCGTCCTCGCGGGCGGGGGGGACCCGAATCTTCAGACGGATGAGATGGCCGAACTTGTGGCGGGCATGGCCGCGCAGGGGATTCGTGGGGTGACGGGGCGCTTCCTCGTCTGGGACGGGGCCTTGCCCGAAGTCGGGCGCATTGCGGGCGACCAACCGGCGCAGGCGGGCTATAATCCGGCGCTGGGTGGGTTGAACCTGAATTTCAACCGCGTCCATTTCGAATGGAGGCGGCAGGGCAATGGCTGGGGCACCAGCATGGATGCGCGCGGCGCGCGCTTCGTGCCAGAGGTGGGGATGGCGCGGGTCCGCGTAGTGAACCGGCGCGGCCCGGTCTATACGCATGAGGCGCGCAACGGGGCCGAGGAATGGACGGTCGCCTCTGCCGCCTTGGGCAAGGGGGGGAGTCGCTGGCTGCCCGTGCGCCTGCCCACGGCCTATGCGGCGGATGTATTTCGCACGCTGGCCCGCGCGCAGGGGATCGCCCTGCCAGAGCCGCGCCGCGTGAATGCGCTGCCCCAAGGGCAAGAGATTGCCGGGCGCAACAGCGAGCCGCTTCGGCCCATGCTGCGCGATATGCTACGGTTTTCCACCAATATCACGGCGGAATGTGTGGGCCTGCGCGCCTCTGGCGCGGGGGGGCTGCGCGCCTCTGCCGGGGAAATGAGCGCTTGGGCGCGGTCAAGGTTCGGGGTGCGGCTTGACCATGTGGATCATTCCGGACTTGGCGTGGACAGCCGGGTCAGTGCTGCCGCCATGGCCGGGTTCCTGCAAGCCGCGCGCGGCTCTGGCCTGCGCGAGATTTTGCGCGATGTGGGGATGCGTGACGACCGGGGCGAGGTGATCAAGGGCCATCCCGTCAAGGTCATGGCGAAAAGCGGGACGCTGAATTTCGTCTCGGGCCTTGCCGGGCATATCCTTCCGCCCGGTGGGCGAGAGATGGTCTTTGCCATTTTCACCGCCGATCTGGACCGCCGTGGGCGGTTGAGGGAGGATGAACGCGATGAGCCGCCGGGAGGCGCTGCTTGGAACCGCCGGGCGCGGCGGTTGCAGGGGCAGTTGATCAGCCGCTGGGCGCAGGCTTTCGCCTGATCCAGCGGCCCGACCTCAGGACCTAACGACCTGTCGCTTGCGCCCGATCAGAAGGCGCAGCCGGGCTTTACGCCAAGCTTCTTGAACACAATCGCCGCCGGGCAAAAGCCGGTAAAGGCGGATTGCAGCAGGTTCAGGCCGATGAACACGGTGAACCAGACGAACAAGGGCGAGACAAAGATCGTCAGGATCACGGAAAGCAGAACCATGGTGCCAGCAAAGGCAAGCATCGTGCGGTCAAGGGTCATGTCAGGGCCTTTCGGGTTGAATTTCTGACCCGAATATAACCTTGCCGGAAAACAAATTCAAGATAATGAATATTAAGGCTTCATATGCCGCACCCGCGCGCCCCATTCAATGGCCACGGCATGCAGGCGGTCGATGTGCAATTCCTCACGCACTTCCTCCAGCATCCGCAGTTCCATGTCGCGCAACTTGCCATCGGCCGAGACGACATCGCAGGCCAAGGCATAGGCCGTTTCATGCAGCCGTTCGGGCAGGGCATCGCGGATCAGCCCGAAAAGGGCATCCAGCCCATCCTCCTCCTCGAACAGGTCAAAGACCGTCTGGCTGATGGTGCGGATGCGGTCGGCATCGTAATCGGCAAAGACGGGCATGTGATTGACCAGACGCTGGATCGCGACGAGTTCCGCCGTCCGCATCTGTTCATCGGCGGCAGAGACGGCCACCATGACCGCGACCAGCGCATCTTGGGGCGACATCGAGGCAGGCGTATGGGGCATGATGGCTTCCTTTTGCATCCGCGGCGAGATTATTGACGCGCGACCCCTTGGGCAATAGAGGAGGCGGGTTCCCGCGCAAGGGGTGCGGGGCTATTGTCCAAGGGGAAGCGATATGTCCGCGTTGCGCGATGCCGCTATGAAGTCGAAGGCTTGGCCATTCGAGGAGGCGCGCGCGATCCTCAAACGTTATGAGAAGAAGGACCCGGAAAAGGGCTATGTCCTCTTCGAGACGGGCTATGGCCCCTCGGGCCTGCCGCATATCGGCACCTTTGGCGAAGTGGCGCGCACGACGATGATCCGCCGCGCGTTCGAGGTGATCAGCGATATCCCCACCCGGCTGATTTGTTTTTCAGACGACTTGGACGGGATGCGCAAGGTGCCGGATAACGTGCCAAGCCCCGAGATGCTGCGCGAACATTTGCAGCGCCCGTTGACCTCGGTGCCGGACCCGTTTGGGGAATATGAAAGCTTTGGCCATCATAACAACGCCATGCTGCGGCGTTTCCTTGATACCTTTGGGTTTGAATATGAATTCATCTCGGCCACGGAATTCTATGGATCGGGCCGGTTTGACGAGACGCTCTTGAAGGCGGCAGAGCGGTATGACGCGATCATGAACATCATGCTCGCGTCCTTGCGCGAAGAGCGTCAGCAGACCTATTCCTGTTTCCTGCCCATCCATCCAGAGACGGGGCGCGTTCTGTATGTGCCGATGAAGCAGGTGGATGCAAAGGGCGGCACCATCACCTTTGATGATGAAGACGGCCGGGAATGGACGCTGCCCGTGACAGGCGGCCATGTGAAACTGCAATGGAAGCCCGATTTCGGCGCGCGCTGGGCCGCGCTGGATGTGGACTTTGAAATGTATGGCAAGGACCATTCCACCAATACGCCGATCTATGACGGCATCTGTGAGGTGTTGGGGGGCCGCAAGCCGAACCACTTCACCTATGAATTGTTCCTTGATGAACATGGCCAGAAGATTTCGAAATCGAAAGGCAATGGCCTGACGATCGATGAATGGCTGACCTATGCGGCGACCGAGTCACTGTCGTACTTCATGTATCAAAAGCCCAAGACAGCGAAGCGGATGCATTTCGATGTGATCCCGCGCGCGGTCGATGAATATCACCAACAGCTCAAGGCCTATCCGACGCAGGATGTAGAGGGGCAGGTGAACAACCCTGTCTGGCACATCCACGGCGGCCAACCGCCGGAATCGAAAATGGTTGTCAGCTTTGGGATGCTTCTGAACCTCGCCTCGGTCGCGGGCTATGCACCAGAGGCATCGCCGGAGACGCATCCCGACCTTGATGCCGCCGCGGGCTTTGCCGTGCGCTACTTTGCCGACAAGATCGCGCCGACCCGCGTTTTCCGCCTGCCCGACGCGCGCGAGCGTGCCGCGATGGAGGATCTGCGCGCGCGGCTTGCCGCGTGGGAGGGTGGGCTGGATGCCGATGCCCTGCAAAGCATGGTCTTTGCCGTGGGCAAGGATCATGGCTTCGAGCCTTTGCGCGATTGGTTCAAGGCGCTTTACGAAGTGCTTTTGGGCGCATCTGAAGGCCCGCGGTTCGGTGGTTTCGTGGCGCTTTATGGTGTGGCAGAAACC
>JALOTC010000109.1 GCA_025458085.1 Cypionkella sp.
CCGCACGCCTGCGTCGCACTCGAATATGCCGAAGGCGCGAAACTCTACCTGCCGGTCGAAAACATCGAACTCCTCAGCCGCTATGGCCATGAGGAAGGGCTGCTCGACCGCTTGGGTGGCGGCGCATGGCAGGCGAAAAAGGCCAAGCTCAAGGAACGCATCAAGGAAATCGCCGACAGGCTGATGCGCATCGCCGCCGAACGCGCGCTGCGCCATGCGCCGATCCTTGAGGCGCCCCATTCCATCTGGGAAGCCTTCGCCGCCCGTTTCCCCTATCAGGAAACCGACGATCAGCTGGCCGCCATCGCCGATGTCGCGGCAGACCTTGAAAAAGGCTCGCCCGCCTTCATCGCGGCGCTCTCGGGTATGCAGGTCGCAGTCATCTGCCCGACCACGCTTCTCGCCCGCCAACATTACCGCAGCTTCGCCGAACGCTTCCGCGGCTTCCCCGTCACCGTCCGCCCCCTCTCGCGCTTTGTCTCTGCCAAGGAGGCCGCAAAGACGCGCGAGATGATGGAGAAGGGCGAGGTTGATATCGTCGTCGGCACCCATGCGCTTCTGGCCAAGGGGGTCAAATTCAAGAACCTCGGCCTTCTTGTCATTGACGAAGAACAGCATTTCGGCGTGGGCCACAAGGAACGGCTCAAGGAAATGCGCTCAGAAATCCACGTCCTGACGCTGACCGCCACCCCCATCCCCCGCACCTTGCAACTCTCGCTCACCGGCGTGCGCGACCTCTCGGTGATCGCGACCCCGCCTGTCGACCGCCTCGCCATCCGCACCTATGTGTCCGAATTCGATACCGTCACGATCCGCGAGGCGCTCTTGCGCGAACGCTTCCGGGGCGGGCAAAGCTTCTATGTCGTCCCCCGCATCGCCGACCTGCCCGAGATCGAAGAGTTTCTGCGCAATCATGTGCCCGAGGTCAGCTATGTCATCGCCCATGGCCAACTCGCAGCAGGCGAACTCGATGACCGGATGAACCAATTCTACGATGGCAAATATGATGTGCTCCTTGCCACCACCATCGTCGAATCCGGCCTCGATATCCCCACCGCGAACACCATGATCGTGCATCGCGCCGATATGTTCGGCCTCAGCCAACTGTATCAGATCCGGGGCCGCGTGGGCCGGGCCAAGACGCGGGCCTATTGCTATCTCACCACCAAACCCCGCATGGCGCTCACCCCACAGGCGCAAAAGCGCCTGAAGCTCTTGGGCAGCCTCGACAGCCTCGGCGCGGGCTTCAACCTTGCCTCCCATGACCTCGATCTGCGCGGCGCAGGCAACCTGCTCGGAGAGGAACAATCCGGCCATATCAAGGAAGTGGGCTACGAACTTTACCAACAGATGCTGGAAGAGACGATCGCCAAGATCAAATCGGGTGAAATCGGCGGCCTGACCACGATTGATGATCAATGGTCACCCCAGTTGAACCTTGGCCTGCCGGTGATGATCCCCGAAGATTACGTCGTCGATCTCGACATCCGTCTGGGCCTCTATCGCCGCCTGTCCAGCCTCACGACCAAGGTCGAACTCGAAGGTTTCGCCGCCGAATTGATCGACCGTTTCGGCCCCCTGCCCAAAGAGGTGAACACCCTCATGCTCATCGTCCGGATCAAGGCGATGGCGAAACGGGCAGGCATTTCCCGCATCGATGCCGGGCCAAAAGGCGCCACGATCCAATTCCACAACGACAAATTCGCCAATCCCGCGGGTCTGGTGGAATTCATCAAGGCGCAAGGCGCGGCCGCCAAGGTGCAGGGGAACAAGATCGTCATCTCGGCCCTGTGGAAATCCGATGCCGACCGGATCAAGGGCGCCTTCGGCATCGCCCGCGATCTGGCCGAAAAGGTGGTCAGGCCGTCATCACCCGCGCCATCCGCCGCATGATCAGCAACCCACCGCCTGCAAAGGCGGTGACAGCCCCCATCAGCGGCACGGGCGTGCCATCGAACACAAGCCCCACCGGCACCGCAAGCAAGACCGAAGCCACCGTCGCCACCGCCCCGATGACCGATGCCGCCATCCCCGCAATATGCCCCACAGGCTCCAAGGCCAGCGCATTCAAATTCCCCAAGGTCATCCCCGCCATGAAGAACACCCCCACGGTCCACAGGAAATAGGCCGGAAATTCAAGCGCGGGCGGCAGGGCATTCAGTCCATGCAAAAAGGTCGATCCGCAGGAAAGCCCGACCTGCACCGCAAAGGTGATCGTGACCAGCCGCCGCATCCCCCATGTGCCCACCAGCCGGGCATTCACAAAACTTGCCGTGCCCGAAAGCAGCGCGATCACCGCAAACCACAGCGGAAATCCCTCGGCCCGGCCAAAGGTGATGTCGAAAATCGGCTGGGTCGAAGACAGCGTGGCAAAGAGCGCGGCAAAGGCCAAGGTCTGCGCCGCAATGGACAGCCGGATGATCGGATGCGCCAACACCTCCTTCAGCGAGTCCCAAAGGCTGCGCGGGGTAAAGGGCCTGCGCGCCTCGGGGGCCAAAGTCTCGGGCTGCCGCGCCATCATCCAGATCAGCGTCACCGCCGAAAACACCATGAAGGTCAGGAAAATCGCCCGCCAGCCAAAACCCGCGATGATGATCTGGCCAAAGGCCGGGGCAGCCGCCGGTACCAGCGTAAAGATCATCATGGCAAAACTGACGATCCGCGCCATCTCTCGCCCTTTAAACCCTGCACGACGCGCGCCAGCAGCATCGCCTCAAGCGATTGCGCAGACCAGGCCCAGAAGGCCGCCACACAATACAGCGCCGCCCCGCCCACAATCACATTGCGCCGCCCAAAGGTATCGGACAATGGCCCCGCAAACAGCGTCCCGATCCCCATGCCCAAGACAAAACTCGTCAGGATCAGTTGCGCCGCATTGGGCGCCTCGGGCGAAAGCTCTGCCGCAATCTGGGGCAGGGCGGGCAGCATGGCGTCAATCGAAAAGGCGATCGTGGCAAAAAGCATCGCGATCAGCGCGATGAATTCCACCTGACCCAAGGGCTTTACGGGCGAAAACGGCATGGACAAAGGCTCCTTCAGGGGCGGGCTATCACGCCCCGCCCTGAGGGGCCACCCCAGCCGCCGCCACTTGCGCGGAAAGCTCCGCAATCACCTCCGCCCAGACCTGCGGGGGCTGCGCGCCGCTGACCACATATTGGTTCGCGATGATGAAACAGGGCACCCCCGTGACGCCCCGCTGCCGGGCATGGGCATCGCGCGCCCGCGTCTCCTCCGCATCGGCATCGCTGGCCAAAAGCCGCGCCACCATCGCGCGGTCCATGCCTGCCCCCGCCGCCAGATCGGCCAGAACCTCACGGTCGCCAATATCGCGCCCCTCGCGCCAATAGGCACGGAACAGGGCCGACACGACCGCCGCCTGCCGCCCCTCCAACCCCGCCCAATGGATCAGCCGATGCGCATCCAGCGTATTGGGCACCCGCGGCACATTGGCAAAATCAATCTCCAGCCCCGCCGCCTTGGCCGCTTCCTCCACCCGCGCATAAATCTCCACCGCCTTGGCGCGGCTGCCAAACTTCGCCTCCAGATACTCCCGCCGATCCGCCCCCTCGGGCGGCATGTCGGGGTTCAATTGAAACGGATGCCACGCCACCACGAAAGGATGCCCCGGTGCCGCCTCCAAAGCGCGGTCGAGGTTCGTCTTGCCAATGTAACACCACGGGCAAATCGGGTCCGAGATGATATCGAGCGTGATCATGTAAGCCCCCTGTGCCGGAGCGCCCGGCGATTGAGTTTTCCATTCGCCCCGCGCGGGAGGCTCTCCAGATGCACAAAGGCGCGCGGCTGCTTGTATCGCGCCAGATGCGCTTCGGCATGGGCGGTCAGCGCCGCCGCATCCAAAACCTCTGCCGCCGTGTAAAAACAGGCAATCACCGTGACCCCCGGCTTCACCTCCACCTCGGTCACGGCCACGTCGTCCACCCCCGGAAACAGCGCCATCGCCGCCTCCACCTCCGCGGGGCTGACCCGGTAGCCGCCTGCGTTCATCTGGTCATCCGTCCGGCCCAGATAGGTCACCGCCCCATCTTCGGCCATCCGCACCAGATCGCCGGTCAGGAACCACTCCCCCGCCACCCGCGCCGCGCTCGCCTCCGGCGCATCCAGATAGCCCAGCATCAGCCCCGGATCGCCCCGATCCACCGCCAAGTGCCCCGCCTCGCCGCGCGGAACGGGGGCCAAATCCTCTCCCAGCACCGCAATCCGCCGCCCCGGCTGGGCATAGCCCACAGCCCCCACAGGCGCCTCCCGCCCCGGCGCGGCAGAGATAAAGGTCGACACTTCCGACATCCCCAGCGCCTCATAGATCGGCACGCCCACCGCCCGGTCCCACGCCGCCCGCACCTCAAGAGACAGCTTTTCCCCGGCCGACAACCCATGCCGCAGCTTCGGCAAAGCCGGCAGCGCGCCCCGCAACATCTGCCGATAAACCCCCGGCGCTGCGGCAAAAATCGTCGCATCAAACCGCTTCATCAAAAGCCCCAAGGCCTCCACCCCTACGCCGGGGCCGGGGATCAGCGCCGTTGCCCCCACCGTCCAGGGGTCCATCAACCCCGTGCCCAGCGTATAGGTCCAGTTGAACGCCCCCGCATGCAACAGCCGGTCGGCCTCCCTCAACCCCTCCCAGCCCTGATGCATCATCCCGCGCGCAAGGATCGCCCGATGCGCATGCACCACCGCCATCGGCGTGCCAGAGGTGCCAGAGGTAAAGACGATATACCCCGGCCTTTCCGCATCCCCCATGTGAAACGGCGCAGGCGGCAGCCGCTCCATCCCCCGCACCTCCGCCGCCGCCAGAACCGGGGCAGGGTGGTCGGGCAGCGCCACGCCCTCACCTGCGACGATCAGCTTCGGGGCCACCCGCGCCGCCATCGGCGTAATCTCGGCCCGCGTCAATTGCGCCGAATTCGCCACCGGCACCAACCCTGCCGCCACCGCCCCCAGAAAGGCCAGCGGAAACTCCACCTGATGACCCAGCCGCAACAGCACCCGGTCCCCCGGCGCCAGCCCCCGCGCCAAAAGCCCCGTCGCCACGCCCTGCACCGCCGCCAAAAGCCGCGCATAGCTCCAGCGTTCCGCACCAGAGGGCCGGATGATCTGCAAGGCCATCTTGTCCGGCACCCGCGCGGCAGAGCCCGCCAGCACATGGGCGGCCATGTTAAAGGGCTGCGGCACAGACGGGGCAGGGCGGGCGTCAATCTCGGACAACATGGCCAAGCCATAGGCCCCCCGCCGCCACGTTGCAAGGCAAGCGCCCCTGCGCTATCCCACAGCGCATGAGCGTGACCGACCCCAAGGCCATCATCCGCATCGCCCGCGAAAACGGGGCCGAGGCGCATGTCGAACCCGTCAACCTCGCCGAACGCGTCCGCAGCCTGCGCAAGGAACGCGGCTGGACACTGGAACAGGCCGCCGTTCAGGCGGGTCTTGCCCGATCCACGCTCTCCAAAATCGAAAACGGCCAGATGAGCCCGACCTATGACGCGCTCAAGAAACTGGCCGAAGGACTGGCGATCTCCGTCCCCCAGCTCTTCACCCCCCCGTCACAGGCCCAAGTCTCGGGCCGCATGGCGGTGACAAAACAGGGCGAAGGGCAGGGCCATGCCACCGCCACCTATGAACATGAACTCCTCGCCGGTGCGCTCACCAAAAAACGGATGCTGCCCTATCGCGCCCGCATCCGCGCCCGCCGGTTTGAGGAATTCGACGGTTGGGTCCGCCATGATGGCGAAGAATTCCTCTATGTCCTGACCGGCGTCATCCGCCTCTATACCGAATTCTACGAACCCATGGACCTGCGCCGGGGCGACAGCGCCTATTACGATGCCAGCATGGGCCATAACGTCATCAGCCTGTCCGAAGAGGATGCAACGATCCTCTGGGTCACCACCTTGGGCTGATCTTCGGCCAATCACCCACAGGGGCAGGCCGCCGCATCCGCGCTTTTGGCCCCCAAAAAATGGTGCAGTTGATATTCCTCAAAGAAAGCGCCGCAAAAAGAGCATAAGATTGCACTGTAGCCTAAAGATGTAGCGAGTATCACCCGTTTGGTTCCAGAGCCACTTCAACTGGTGAAGACCAATGCTGATGCAACATGCAAGCTTCCTGCCCGAAACATCTGTCCTGACCGACGAGTCTCGCATCGAGCAGGAGCCGAGCGAAACACCGATCGTGGAATGTGAGGTCTGCCCCTGGCTGCCAAAGGGAGAGGACCCACGCCACCCCAGTTGTCGGGGCAAGCAATCGTGCAAGATGCAGGTCACACGGAAAAACTGGGCTTTCTGAATGTCTTGAACAGCAGCGGGCAGATTTCATCTCCCCCGCAAGGCCCCTCATCGGCCGGTGGATGCGCGCTCAGACCGTCACCCGCACGCCATCTTCGCTTCGGTCGAATCCGGGCGTGAGCCAGAACCATCCTTTTCGCCAAAACCACTTTCTTTTCGCTTGCTGCCCTCACGTTTCCGTGTACTTTGCATCCTATAGTTGTGTATCTCGGTGCAAGCTGTCCTGTCTTGGTGCGCTGTTCTGTATCAGTAACGCTGTTTTCGAGCGATGATCCGCTTCGCTCATTCTGATCCAAGTCTATTTTACGGGGGGTGGTGTCCCGACATGACCAAGCAGAACACGAAATTCTTTGTAGACGCGTCTATTTTGACGGAACTTGGCCTGACCCCTGCCGTCCTTCTTGGCCCACCCGAGGCCGAGCAATCGCCGACATGCGATTGCAAATCCCGTCCGTCTACGGCACGTGGCGAAAAATGCGTGGGCGGCTTGGGATGTTTGGGCGTCTGCATGATCAGCGGCTGGCGCTTCTGATCCGGTCCTCACCCACGACTTAAACCCGCACAGGCCATGGCGACGCGCGCAAAGCGCATCTCACGCCGCCATGAACCGACTGGGGCCCTCTGTGGCGCCCCCGGCCGCCACCGCAAATCGCCACCGCAAATTCAGTCTCAGTTGAACCAGCCTGCCACGCGGTTCGCGCCACCCGAAATGTCGCGCCCGATCCCATCCACCGTACCACAGGCCGACAGCACCAAACTCGCGGTCAGTGCCGCCCAGATCATTGCTTTGCGCATTGCTTTTTCCTTACTGCTCGTACCACCAGACGTCTGGCTGGAACCCCAGCCAGTCGCCATACAGCGGCAAACGGTCAGGGAACCTCAGCTCTGCCCGATGTGCCAGCCGAGAGATATCGGAATACCACAGGGGCACCACATATCTACCCGCCGTCAGGATGCGATCAAGGGCCTGCGTGGCAGCAATGAAGCCTTCTTGGTTCGGCGCATTCAGCATTTCGCGGATCATCGCCTCTGCCGCGGGCGAATTCATGCCCATCCAGTTGCGCGTCCCCGGCTCCGTCACCCCCGCCGATCCCCAATAGAGCATCTGCTCATTTCCGGGCGAAAGCGAGAGAGACCGAATGTAATGCGTCATCTCGAAGGCATAGGAATTGGTGCGTTCCTTGTATTGCGCATCATCCACCGTCTGCACCCGCGCCGCGATCCCAAGGCGTTTCAGGCTTTCGACATAGATATTGGCCGCCGAAATCATGTCGCTCGCCCCATTGACGAGGAGGATTTCAAAAGCAAAGGGCTCTCCGGCGGCATTCTTCAGCACCCCGTCCTGCACGCTCCACCCCGCCTCCTCCAACAGCGCCATCGCCGCGCGAATATTGCGCCGGTTGGCCTCTGTCCCATCCCCTTGGGGCACGGCATAGCCCTCGATCGTGCCGGGCACCAAATCGGCGGCAAAGGGGGTCAAAAGGTCCAGCACCCGCCCCTCGGCAGGCGTGCCGGGGGTAAAGCCCAAGGGCGAATTCCCGAAATAAGACGGAATCCGCGGGTTCGCCCCGCCATTCAACGTCTGGTTCACAAGTTCGAAATTGAAGGCAAGGATAAGCGCCTCCCGCACCCGCCAATCTTGGAACAGGGGCAGGCGGGTGTTCATCACAAAGCCTTCGATCCCCGAAGGGCGACTATGCGGAATTTCCGACTTCACCACCGCACCCGACCGCACCTCATCCCAATCATAGGCGGTGGCCCATTTCGCCGGGTTCGTCTCGCGCCAAGAGGTAATCAGCCCGCCCTTGAACGCCTCGAACACCACCCCGCCATCGCCGAAATAATCATAGCGCACCTCGTCAAAATTATGCTGCCCCCGGTTAAAGGGCAGATCCGCGCCCCACCACTCCGGGTTGCGCTTATAGCTGACAAACCGCCCCGGCTCAAAAGCATCGACCACATAAGGCCCCGACCCAACTGGCACCTCAAGCGTGGATTCGGCAAAATCCTTGCCCTCCCACTGCGCCTTCTTCAGCACCGGCCGCAGGCCAAGGATCAGCGGCAATTCCCGATCCTCGGTGTTGAACGTGAACCGCACCGACCGTGGTCCGGTCTGCACGACCTCCCCCACCTTGGCCCAGGCCGCGTGATAGCGCGGGTTGCCCGCAACCCCCAATGTCTCAAAGGACCAGATCACATCCTCCACCGTCACCGGGCTCCCGTCCGAGAATCGGGCCTCCTCCCGCAGGGTGAATTCCACATAGCTGCGCGCCGCATCCGTCATCACCGATTCGGCAAGCAGCCCATACAGCGTGAAAGGCTCGTCATAACTCCGCCCCATCAGCGTCTCGACCGTCAGGCTCGACAGACCCGCCGGCGCGCGCCCTTTCAGGATGAAGGGGTTCATCGAATCGAAACTGCCCGACTCGCCAAAGACGATCCGCCCGCCCTTGGGCGCCTCCGGGTTCACATGAGGAAGCGACACAAAATCCGGGGGCAGGGCAGGCTCCCCATACATAGCTATGCCGTGGCGCGGCACATCCGCCGCCGCGAAACCCCCGCCAAGCGCCAGAATCGCGGCCAGCCCCATCCCTGCAAATTTTCGGAAAATATGCTGTGTCATTTCGGCGACAATCTCCGCTGTCCTTGAATTCTTGACCCAAAGCTTAGGCTGCGGCCCAAGCCTTTTCAAACTTTTAACTTGGCCCCCGCCGCAAGGGAGCGTATAAGAAGGGCACTGCTCGATAGGTTTCTTGCCTGTATGAAACCTGCCTCAACACTGAACGCCGGCTTCGTGCCGGCGTTTTTTTTTGGCACTGCGGCAGGCCACCGCCTGTATTTCGCGCGTGCAGCATGCCACTGTGCCCCAGCTTTCGCATCACGCACAGACGGGGCCTCTCATGCAACTTTCCGGCAAACGCGCCATCATCACCGGTTCAACATCGGGCATCGGCCTTGGCGTCGCCCGCGAACTTGCCCGCGCTGGCGCAGAGGTCACGCTCAACAGCTTTACCGACCGCCCCGAAGATCACGCGCTCGCCCGCGACCTTGGCGCCGAATTCGGCGTCACCGCCCGCTACATCCCCGCCGATATGTCGAACGGCGCGGCCTGCCGCGCGCTGATCGAACAGGCTGGTGGCTGCGATATCCTTGTCAACAACGCAGGCATCCAGCATGTCGCCGCGATCGACAGTTTCCCCCTCGACAAATGGGAAGCGATCCTCGCCATCAACCTCTCCTCGGCCTTCCACACCACCGCCGCCGCCCTTCCGGGCATGAAGGCACGCGGCTGGGGCCGGATCGTCAACATCGCCTCCGCCCATGGCCTTACCGCCTCGCCCTTCAAATCGGCCTATGTCGCGGCCAAACATGGGGTGGTGGGGTTCACCAAGGTCACCGCACTCGAAGTCGCAGGCCAAGGCATCACCGCCAATGCCATCTGTCCCGGCTATGTGCTGACACCCTTGGTGGAGGCGCAGATCCCCGACCAGATGGCCGTCCACAACATGGACCGCGATACCGTGATCCGCGAGGTCATGCTGACGCGCCAACCCTCCCGCCAATTCGCCACCGTCGAACAGGTGGGCGGCACCACCGTTTTCCTCTGCTCCCCCGCCGCCGATCAGATCACCGGCACCACGATTTCCGTCGATGGGGGCTGGACGGCGCTCTAACCCCGCGCCACAAGCGGGGGCATGAGCGATATTCTCTGCATCGGTTCCGTCCTGTGGGACATCATCGGCCGGTCCCCCGTCGTCATGCGGCTGGGGTCCGATGTGCCGGGCCGTATTACCCGCCTGCCGGGCGGCGTGGCCATGAACATCGCCATGACGATGGCCCGCTTTGGCCTGCGCCCCGCACTCCT
>JALOTC010000233.1 GCA_025458085.1 Cypionkella sp.
GCCAGATGGCGCAGGTTCAGCACATTGCCAAACATCCCCGCCACAAGGAAGAAGGGCCGCCGCGCCCCACCCTCGCCCCGGTGCATCGGGACCAGATGGGTAAACCGCCGCACAGGCGCCACGGACCGCGCCGCCACCACCGCACCACCCTCAGCACTCTCAGGCAGACCGATCTGGTCAATGATCAACCGCGCACAGGCCGCAATCGTCGGCGCCTCGAACAGAACCGAAATCGGGAAATCCACGCGGAACGCTTTCTTGACCATCGCAAACAGCCTGACCGCGATCAGGCTATGGCCCCCAAGGTCAAAGAAACTGTCCTCGACCCCCACCTTGCCCACGCCCAGCAATTCCTGCCAGAAGCCCACCAAGGTGCGCTCCACATCATTCGTCGGCTCCACATAGGCGCTGTCCAGATCGGGCCGATCAAAGGCCGCGCCTTCTGCCCGCACCGCGCGGGTCCGGCGCGGGAAAGGCAAGCCCCCCCTCCAACCGCCGGATGGTGAAGCCCGTCACCTCCACCAGCACCGCCCCCGAGGCATCGGCCAGCGTCACATCAAACCGCGCCACCGCGCCTTGCGCGGCATTGGCGGCGGCATTGCGCATATGGCTAAACACCCGCGCGGGCAGCGGGGCAAAGACCTGCACCCGGTCATAAGACACCGGCACCCAGAGGTGATCAGGCGCATAGCCCGCGATCAAGCCCATGCCCCAGCCGGTCGCAAGGTCCATGAGCGCGGGGTGCAAAAGCCAGCCCTGATCCGGCTCGCCCGCAAATGCCGCAGGCAGGGCCAGTTCCGCCAAGCCCTCTCCCACGCCAAGGCTGCGGCTCTGCACCACGCGCCAGCGCGGGCCAAAGGCCAGATGTGCCTCCTGTGGGCTGGCCAACCCCTCGCCGCGTTCCGGCGCGGGCAAGCGCGCGGCAATCGCGGCAAGGTCAAGGCGCGGCGCGGGCGCCACAAGCGGCAACAACCGCGCCTGCGCATGGGTCAACCACCCCTGCCGCCCGCGCAGCCGCACAGCCGATTGCAGATCAAAGGCATAGCCCTCCTCACTGCGCACCAATCGCGCCCGCACAGGCCGCGCCTCATCCGGCCCCACATCCAGCGCGCGGAAAAAGGTCAGGTCGCGCATCTCGAACGCCGTGCCTTCACCCTGCGCCGCCATCGCCTCGGCGGCCACCTCCAGATAGCCCGTGCCGGGGATCAGCGCCGTGCCATCCTTGGTGCGATGCCCATCCAGAACCCAACGGTCATGGCCCCAACGCGCGGTGAAAACCCGGTTGCCCTTGGCATCGAACCCCGCCTCATCCAGCATCGGGCGGTCCACCGGCACCATCGGCGCAGGCGGCTGCCCCGCGCGCCCCGCCAAGGCCTCCGCCGCCATGCCCACGCCTTGCCAGATGCCCCAATTCAGCGCGACCACCCGCGTCCGCCCCCCGGCACGGTGGCGGGCATAGGCGTTCAGATATTCATTCGCCGCCACATAATCGACCTGCCCCGCAGGCCCGGTGATGGTCGAGGTCGAAGAGAACAGCACCAAAGCCGCCACGCTGCCATCGGGGAAAAGCTGGTCCAACACCCGCGTCCCATGCAGCTTGGGGGCCAGCACATCCTCCACCTCGGCACTGGTCTTGGCGAGGATCGGCGCATCCTCCACCACGCCCGCCGCATGGATCACCGCATGAACCGGGCCGAACTGCGCCTCCCCCGCCGCCTTGGCCGCGCGCATCTCTTCAAGGTTTGCCACATCGGCCTGCGCCACCAGCACCGCGCCACCCAAGGCTTCCAGCCGCTCTACCGCCAGAATCCGGCGCAGCACGGCATCCTCTGGCCCCACCTTGCGCTTCATCGCCGCCCATTCCCCCCGGTCGGGCAGCGCACGCCGCGCGACCAAGGTCACCCGCGCCCCATGGCGGCGGATCACATCCTCCGCCACTGTCAGGCCGATGCCGCCAAAGCCCCCGGTAATGAACAGATGCGCGCCCTCGGGCATCTCTACCCGCGCCTCCGGCAGAGCCACGGACCGCAACCCTTGGGAAAAACGCCGCCCGGCGCGCAGCGCAGCCACGCCCTCGCCCGCGCTCATCGCCTCCTCGATCACCGCACCCACCAGATCGCCCGCGCGCTCTGGCAGCGCCAGATCGAGCAGCCGCACCCCCACGCCGGGGAATTCCCGCGGGATCACCCGCGCCGGGCCAAGGACCATCGCCTTTTCCGGGGTGACGCAAGTCACCTGCACCGGGCGCGGCAGGCCCTCTTCCGCCATCGCTTGGGCCAAAAACATCAGCGTATGGAACCCCTGCTCCACATTCCGATGCAGGAAACTGGAACCGGGCCGGAACACCTCGCGCCGCGTGACCAACCACAGATGCAGAATGCGCGAAGGCGCAAGCCCCCGCCCCACCAGATCGCGCAACAGAAGATCAAAGCCTTCGCGCCCGCGTTCGGGGGCCAGAACGTAGCCCCCCTCGCCTTCACGGGCGAAAGCATCGCCCGCCCGCACCGTCACCACCCGATGCCCCGCCCCGCGCAGGCGCTCAGCCACCGCCGCGCCCAACCCCTCCCCGTCGGTCAGGATCAGCCATGTCTCTGGCGCGGCCCCGGCCAGATCGTCGATATCAAATCCCGCCGCCTCGGGCTGCCAATGCGGCTTCCAGCCCCAGTGGCCAAGGTCCTCCACCCGCGCGGGCAGGGCGGTCGCCTGCACCTCTTGGCCCTGCTGGCGGTCGATGAAATAGGGCTTTTTCTGAAAGGCATAGGTCGGCAGCGGCACCCTGTGGCGCGGGCCTTCGCCCCAGACCTGCGCCCAATCCACCGCCACGCCACAGGCCCAGAGCCGCGCGATCGTGGCCATGTGCCAGGCATCATCCGCCACCCCCTGCTCCGGATGCCGCAGCGCCGGGATCACCTGCCCCGCAGCAACCCCATTGGCCTGCGCGAGCGAGGACAGCGCCCGCCCCGGCCCCATTTCCATGAACACCCGGTTCGGGCTTTCCATCAGCGTGGCCATGCAGTCGCGGAACTGCACCGTCTGGCGCAGATGCTGCACCCAATAGTCCGCGCTCATTGCCTGCTCTGCCGTCAGCGGCCTGCCCGTGCGGTTCGAAATCACCGGAATCTGCGGCGCCTTCAGCTGCAACCCGCGCAAGTAATCGCCAAAGCGGGCCAAGATCGGCTCCAGCATCCGGCTATGGGCGGCAATATCAATCGCCACCCGCTGCGTCTCGATCCCCTCTGCCGCCAGCCGTTCGGCCAATTCGGCCAAGGCCGCATCAGGGCCAGAGACGACACAAAGCCCCGGCGCATTGACCGAGGCCATGTCATGCTCCGCCCCCAGATGGGGCCGCAACTCGGCCTCCGCCATCGGGACAGACAGCATCCCCCCCGGCGCAATCGTGTCAAACAACCGCCCGCGCAACAGGACAAGCCCGATACAGTCCTCAAAGCTCATCACGCCCGCCAGCGCGGCCGCCGTATTCTCCCCCATCGAATGACCAACCAGCGCCGCAGGGGTCACCCCCCAGCTTTCAAACAGCTTGGCCAGCGCGAATTCGGTAATCATGATCAGCGGCAACTGGACCGAAGGCTTTTTCTCAGCGCCGCATTGGCCGCAGCCTCCTCCCCCGCCTTGGGCAACCACAAGGCGCGGATGTCGTAATCCAACTGCGGCTCCAACACCGCAAGCCCCCGGTCCATCCAATCGGCAAAGACAGGTTCCGTCTCATACAAATCCCGCGCCATGCCCGCATATTGCGCGCCCCCGCCGGGGAACATGAACACCACCTCCGGCCCCTCGCCCAGCCAGTCATGGCT
>JALOTC010000234.1 GCA_025458085.1 Cypionkella sp.
GATGCGGCGATGCCCTGCGGCGCGGGCGGGTTCCAGAAGCGCGAGCGTCGGCCCCCAGCCCATGCGCATGCCGCGGGCGCGGGCCATATCCTCGGGCGCAGTGATGAGGGCGGGAAGGGGTTTCCAGCGGTCCTCTGGGTCGGGCAGGACGGTGAGGACGGCATCGACGAGACCTGCGCGCAGCATTTCGGCGGCAAGTTCGGTGGTGATGCCCGACCATTGCGCGCCGGGGGCGGCGGGCGAGAGGCGGGCGCGCAGCATGTGGCGGGTGACGCCGAAGAAAGCCTCTTCGCCACGGTCCGGGTCTGCGGTGCGGCCATGGGTCTGCGCTTCTAGCGTGTCGTAATCGGGCGCGATGAACTGGCAGGCGCGGCCACAGGCGCGGCCATCGCCAAGGCGCGAGACGCCGCAATCGGTGCAAAGCCCGGCGCGGGGGGCGCCGGGAAGGGCGGGGATTGCAAGGCCGGGGCGGCTGTGGTCGAACATGGGAGACTCCTGTCAGCGACAAGAAGCATAGCGCTGTCAGGAAAAATTGACAGTCTGAAAGCGGAGGCGCGATGCGGATCAGGGCTGTGGCGGCAGAGGATCGGGCGGAATGGGGGCGGCTTTATGCGGGATATGCCGAGTTTTACCGGGTCGAGCAGAGCGAGGCCATGCGGGACCGGGTCTGGGGCTGGCTGCATGACCCTGCGCATGAAGTTTCGGGACTTGTGGCAGAGGTGGAGGGCGGGCTGATCGGGCTTGCCCATTTCCGGCCCTTTGCGCGGCCCCTGTCTGCCACGACGGGCGGGTTTCTGGATGATCTCTTCGTGGACCCCAAGGCGCGCGGGTCAGGGGCGGCGGCAGCGCTGATTGCTGCGCTGAAGGCCGAGGGGCAGGCGCGCGGATGGTCGGTGATCCGCTGGATTACGGCGGAGGATAACTATCGCGCGCGCGGGCTCTATGACCAATGCGCGGATCGGACGAAATGGATCACCTATGATATCCGGCTGTAGGCAAGGGCAACCCAAGACAAAAGCCGGATCGCTCCCTTCATCTTGGCAAAAATACTCTCGGGAGGGGTTCGGGGAGGGCAGACAGCCCTCCCCGAGGGCGATGCAACAGGCTAAGGTCGCCCAAATGCTGCCGCCCTAGCCGTTCCAGCCGCGATACCAGTTGACGAAACGGGCGACGCCTTCGGTGATGTCGGTGCGGGGAAGGGGGCCGACGAGTGCCGTGATCAGGCTGGCATCGGCCCAAGTGGCGGGGACATCGCCGGGTTGCATGGGCAAGAGATTCCGGGTGGCCGGGCGGCCTGTCGCGGTTTCGATCGCGGCGATGAAATCCGTCAACTGCACAGGTGCGCCATTGCCGATATTGACCACGCGGAAGGGCGCGACGGGGGAGAGGCTGTCCATCGGCCCCACAGGTTCTGTCCCCGGCGGGCAGGCGGTGAGGCGGAGGATGCCCTCGACGAGGTCGTCGACATAGGTGAAGTCGCGGCGCATGTCGCCGTGGTTGTAAACGTCGATCGGCGCGCCTTGCAAAATCGCCTTGGTGAATTTGAACAGCGCCATATCGGGGCGGCCCCATGGCCCATAGACGGTGAAGAAGCGGAACATCGTCGTGGGCAGGCCGAAGAGATGGGCATAGCTATGGGCCATCGCCTCGTTCGCGATTTTGGTGGCCGCATAAAAGCTCATCGGATGGGCGGCGCGGTGGGTTTCGCCATAGGGCATGGCGGTATTCGCGCCGTAAGCCGAGGAGGTGGAGGCCATCAGCGCGGTCAGGCGGCCTTCCTCCTCGATCATCATCTGGTGGAAGGTGAACCCGGGTTGGGCCTGAAGGATGGCGAGCCGGGCCTCCTTCAGTTTTGGGTCGTAATAGGCGGTCATGCCATCGACACCGATAACCTGCCAGCCTGCGGCCAGCATCCGGCGGGCAAGGTGGAAGCCGATGAAGCCCGCCGCGCCTGTGATCAGAACCGTATCACTCATGAAACACCTCTTTGCCCCTGTCATGCCGGGATGGGGGCGGCGGTGCAAGGGGAGAGAGGGGGGCGGGCACGGCTAGAAGCGGGTGGCGGCGGTTGCGGTGATGGCGCGGGCGGGGGCGCGGCCTGCGATGAGGTCGGCCACGATTTCGGCGGTGATGGGGGCGAGCGTCAGGCCGATATGACCGTGGCCGAAGGCATGGATCACCTCGGCCCCAGCACGCGAGGGGCCGATGACGGGGAGGCTGTCGGGGAGCGAGGGGCGAAAGCCCATCCAATCCCGCGCGGGTTCGGGCAGGTCGGGGAAGAGCGCGCGGGCGCCTTCGACCAGTTTCGCGATGCGGTGGGGGGAGGGGGGGAGCGTGAGGCCCCCCAGTTCCACTGTGCCTGCGACCCGCAGGCGGCCCTGCATCGGGCAGAGGTAGAAGCCGCGCGAGGTGGGGCAGGCGGGGCGGGAAAGCGGCGGGACGGGCATGTCCCATTCGACATGATAGCCGCGTTCGGTATCAAGCGGGATGCGGTCGCCTGCTTGCAGCGCCAGTGCGCGGGAATGGGCGCCAGCGGCAAGCACGACATGGCGGGCGCGGAGGCGGAATCCACCCCCCGTGAGCACCACGCCATCGGCGCGGCGGTCTAGGCCCGTGACGCGGTGCGGCAGGTGGGGGGTGTCGAGCGATCGGGCCAAGCGCGTGACCATCTGGCCGGGGTCTGACAGGAAGATGGCTTGCGGGAAGAAGGCGGCCCCGCCTTCGACCGGGGGAAGGCCCGGTTCGAGTTGGTGGAGGTCTTCGGGCGAGATCAGATCGACGCTGATGCCAAGGGCGCGGCGGCGGGTCATATCGGCCCCGGCGGCGGTAAAGGCCGCGCGGGATTCGTAAAGGTAAAGGCAGCCGCGGTGCTGGAGGATATCGGTTCCGCCGATGCGGGCGGCGAGCGCCTGCCAGAGGGGGCCTGCACCAGCAAGCAGCGCCGCGAGGGCGGCGGCGTTGCGGGCGGTGGGGCCGGGGAGGCTTTGATAGGCAAAGCGGGCGAGCCATGGGAGCAGCGAAGGCAGCGCTGCGCGGCGGATGGCGAGAGGTGAAGTGCGGTCGAACAGCAGCGAGGGGAGGTTGCGCAGCACATCGGGGGTGCCGACGGGCATCACCGCGTAATCGGCGATGGTGCCCGCATTGCCGTAACTTGCGCCGGACCCCGGCGGGTTCGGGTCGATCAGCGTGACCTCGCGCCCGTCGGCGCGAAGGCGTTCGGCGATGGCAAGGCCCACCACGCCCGCGCCGATGATGGCGACCTCGGTTGACCCGCTCATCGCGCGTTCCACGCGCTTTTCGTGAAAAGCCCGCGGAGCGGGGCGATGAGCGGGGTCATGGTCACATGCAGGCGTCAAAGAGCGCGCGGGTGTTTTCGCGCGTCATGGTGATGGGATTGCCGCCGCAGGACGGGTCTTCCAGCCCATCGCGGTGAGGTTCGCGGGGATCGCGAGCGTGGCGCGCAGGTCCATGATCGCGGCGCGGAAGCCATCGAACCCGCCTTTGATGCCAAGATAGGCGGCGGCGGCGGTGATCCGATCTTCGATCGCGGAGCGGTTGTAATCCAGCACCATGGGCATGACGACGGCATTCGTCGTGCCGTGGTGGGTGTTATAGACCGCGCCGATGGGGTGGGAGAGGGAGTGGATCGCGCCCAGACCTTTCTGGAAGGCGACCGCGCCCATGGCGGCCGCGCTCATCATATGGGCGCGGGCGTCGAGGTCGGTTGGGTTGGCATAGACCTTGGGCAGGTTTTCAAAGACGAGCCGCATCCCTTCGAG
>JALOTC010000110.1 GCA_025458085.1 Cypionkella sp.
GGGGCCGATGGTTGCCGCCGCGCGCTTCCTTGATCGCCTGCGCGCCTCGCCCTTCCATGCCCATGGCCTGCGCGCCTCGCTCCATGGCTCGCTCGCCTTCACGGGCGTGGGCCATGCGACAGACCGCGCCACCATCCTCGGCCTCGCGGGCTTTCTGCCCGACAGCTACAACGCCACCCGCGCCGAAGAGGTGCTGCACCAGATCCGCATCTCGCGCCAGATCGATGCGCCGGGCCTCGGGCCGCTCCAGTTCGATCCCGAACGCGATCTGATCTTCGATTACGGCCCCGCGCTGCCCGGTCATGCCAATGGCATGATCCTGCGCGCCACCGATGCGCAGGGCGATGTGATCCTAGAGGAGACCTACTATTCCATCGGCGGCGGCTTTGTCCTCACCGCCGCTGAACTCGCCGCCGCAGGCGAAGGCAAGAAAACCACCCGCGCCGATGTGCCATACCCCTTTGACACAGCGGCCGAGATGCTCCGCATGGCGCGCGAGTCTGGCCTGTCCATCGCCGCGATGAAACGCGCGAATGAGTTGAAATTCCGCAGCGCGGCCGAGCTTGACCGGGGGATCGACCGCATCTGGCAGGTGATGAACGATTGCATCACTCGCGGCATGGCGGGCGAAGGCATCCTGCCCGGCGGGCTGAAGGTGCGCCGCCGGGCCAAGGGCATCCACGATGCGCTGATGGCCGAACGCGGGCTGAACATGACCGCGCCCCATGTCATCAACGATTGGATGAGCCTTTACGCCATGGCGGTGAACGAAGAAAACGCCGCCGGCGGGCAGGTCGTCACCGCCCCCACCAATGGCGCGGCAGGCGTGGTGCCGGCTGTCATCCGCTACTGGCTGGATCATGTGCCGGGGGCCTCGCCCTCTCGCGTCGGCGAGTTTCTGCTGACCGCCGCCGCCATCGGGGGCCTGTGCAAGCACAACGCCTCGATCTCCGGCGCGGAATGCGGCTGTCAGGCCGAGGTCGGCAGCGCCGCCGCGATGGCCGCCGCGGGCCTCTGCGCCGTTCTGGGCGGCACGCCCGAACAGGTGGAAAACGCCGCCGAAATCGCGCTGGAACACCACCTCGGCATGACCTGCGATCCGGTCAAGGGCCTCGTCCAAGTGCCCTGTATCGAGCGGAATGGCCTCGGCGCGATCAAGGCCGTCTCCGCCGCCTCGCTTTCCATGCGCGGCGATGGCCAACACCTCGTCAGCCTTGATGTCTGTATCGAAACCATGCGCCAAACAGGCCGCGATATGCATGAGAAGTATAAAGAAACCAGCCTCGGCGGGCTGGCCGTGAATGTGCCGAATTGCTGATCCTGCGCTTGTGATCTGCCCTTGGGGAGGGCTGTCTGCCCTCCCCAAACCCCTCCCGAGAGTATTTTTGCCAAGATGAAGGAGATGGGGCGGTTCTTAGCGCCCTGCTCCCAACCGTGTCTTGGCCCGGTCAAGGCCCCAGACCATGAGCCCCGCCACCAGCCCCCAGAAGGCCGCGCCGATGCCAAAGGCCGCCACCCCCGCGCCCGTCACCGCAAGCGTCAGCGTGGCGGCAAAGCGCGTCTCGGGCGGGGTGAAGCCGCCTGTCAGGGCGCCCATCAAGGGCGCGAGGAGCGCCAGCGCGACAAGCGCCCCCATCACCTCGCCCGGAAGTGCGGCCAAAAGCGACAGAATCGCCGGGCTGAACAGCCCAAGCAGCACCCATACCCCCGCATAGGCCAGCCCTACCTTCCAGCGTTGGTCGCGGTCGGGATGCACATCCTCGCCCATGCAGATCGCCGCCGTGATCGCCGCCATATTCACCGTATGCGCGCCAAACAGCGCCGAAAGCGCCGAAATCCCCCCCGTCACCCCCAAGGCGCGCGCCACGGGCGGCGCAAAGCCATGGGCCCGCATCGTGGCAAAACCGGGCAGGTTCTGGCTCGCCATCGTCACCAGATAGAGCGGCAGCCCAAGGCCGATCAGCACCGGCAGCGATACCTCGGGCCAGATCAGCAGCGGGGCAGGGGCGGGCAGGGCCAGCGCAGGCCAAACCGCCGCCCCCGTCCCGAACGCCAGCGCCAGCCCAAGACCCAAGGCCGCCAGTACCGCCACCGCCGGATTGACCAGCCGCACGATCAGAAACACCGCCACCATCGGCAGCACCAGCGCAGGCGCGGCCTTTGCCGCCACCATCCCCTTCAGGCAAAAGGGCAAAAGAACCCCCGCCAGCATCGCCGCCGCAATCCCATCGGGGATCGCCGACACCGCCCGCCCCAAGGGCCGGATCAGCGCGGTCGCCGCAATCAAAGCGCCCGCGAAGATAAAGGCCCCGACCGCTTCCGCCATGCTGATGCCCGTTGTCGCCGCGATCAGCGCCGCCCCCGGCGTGGACCAGGCCAGAACCACCGGCACCCGGTTCCATGTCGACAGAACCGCTGATCCCAGCGCCTTGGCCAGGCAAATCGCCAGTACCCAGCTTGCCGTTTGCGCCGCTGTCGCCCCTACCGCCGACGCTGCCGCCAACACCAGTGCGATGGTGGAGCCATAGCCCACCAATGCCGCCACCATCGCCGCCGAAATCATCGAAGCCCGCATCTCATCCCCGCCTGACGCGCGGACCAAACCACCCCGCGCCACCCGCCGCAAGGGGCCGCATCGACCAAAGACAGAAGCGGGGGGCAAATGAAAACGGCGGCACCCAAGGGAGGAAGGGTGCCGCCGCGTCAGTCAGGTCCGGCCAGGGAGGAGGAGGGCCAGACCGTCTAAGGGTGAACCCCGGCCAGGGAGGAGGAGGGCCAAGGGTTCTGTCATCGTCCCGCCCGAGGGAGGAGGAGGGCGGGGCCGAAGCGTCTTTGGGCCGTTCAGGCCCGAAATCCGGGTGCGGCGACCCCAGGGAGGAGGAGGGGGCCGCCGCTAGTCCGACCGGCCCAGGGAGGAGGAGGGGCCGTTCGAAACCTTTGGGCCGTTCTGGCCCGGAATGGGGTGGCGGCATCCCAGGGAGGAGGAGGGGATGCCGCCGTTTCGTCCGGCCCAGGGAGGAGGAGAGGGCCTTCCGATCAAATAGGAGCCAAGGCTCCGAATAAAAGTGTGTCGACATCAGGGAGGAGGAAGATGTCGACACTTTTGCCACAGGTCCCCGAGGGAGGAGGAGAGGGGACCCGGGAAACCCTTACTTGCCGTAAGCGGCCTCTGCCGCCACACGGGTGATCATCGCGCGGTGCAGCCCCAGATCCGCCAATTCGCGGTTCGACAGGGCGCGCAATTCGCGCAACGTGCGGTTATAGACCCGGCGGCGTTCAATCATGTCGCGGACCACCCGCACAACATTGCCCAGACGCTCCACCACACCATTGCCCGCCACGCGGGACGAAGACACATACGCCATCTTACTCTCGCCTCTTTGAAGCTCGGGCCTGCTCTTGCCCGCTGTTGAGGGTAAGATGGGCCCTATGCTGCGGATGCACAATGCCCCCTTCATGCAATGCTGCCATGCAGCATCTGCATGGCTGACCGTCACAAAATTGTCATGTCTTTCAGCGCCTTCGCTGAAAATTTGAGCGTTTGGAAAAACCTCTCTTGAGCTTCCTGCCAAAGATTACAACTCTCCTGTCGGCAATCGCTAAGGAGTTGGGCAGATGACAGTTTCGCGAGACGATGTGATGGCCGCACTGGCCCGCGTGGCTCTCCCCGGCGGGGGCGATCCGGTGTCCCGCGATCTGATCCGCGCGCTTTCCATCGACGGTGGCATGGTCCGATTCGTGATCGAGGCCGCCACGCCAGAGGAAGCCCGCCTCCTCGCCCCCTTTCAGCCGCAGATCGAGGCCGCCGCCCGCGCCCTGCCGGGGGTGGACAGCGTTCAGGTGGTGATGACCGCCCATGGCCCTGCTGCCAAACCTCCCGCGCCCAGCCTCAAGATCGGCCAGCATCCCACCCCGCATCAGGGCGGGCCTGCGCGCATTTCCGGCATCGACCGGATCATCGCCATTGGCTCCGGCAAAGGGGGCGTGGGCAAATCCACCGTCTCGTCGAACCTCGCCGTGGCGCTTGCGCGCCAAGGGCGGCGCGTGGGGCTTCTGGATGCCGATATCTATGGCCCCAGCCAGCCGCGGATGATGGGCGTCTCCAAACGCCCCGCCAGCCCCGATGGCAAGATCATCGAACCCGTCATCGCCCATGGCGTGACCATGATGTCGCTTGGCCTCATGCTCAAAGAAGATGAGGCCGTGATCTGGCGCGGGCCGATGATCATGGGCGCATTGCAGCAGTTGCTCAGCCAAGTGGCCTGGGGTCAGTTGGATGTCCTCCTGATCGACCTGCCCCCCGGCACCGGCGACATTCAGCTGACGCTCTGCCAACGCACCCATCTGACCGGGGCGATCATCGTCTCCACCCCGCAGGATGTGGCGCTGCTCGATGCCAAAAAGGCGCTCGACATGTTTACCAAGCTCAAGACCCCGGTTCTGGGCCTGATCGAAAACATGTCCACCTTCTGCTGCCCCAAATGCGGCGAGGAAACGCAGATCTTCGGCCATGGTGGCGTAAAGGCAGAGGCGCAGCGGCTGAACCTTCCCTTCCTTGGCGAATTGCCCCTCGCCTTGAACGTGCGGCAGGCAGGCGACAGCGGCACCCCCATCGCCGCGACCGACGCGGCCGAGGCCGAAGCCTATGCCCGCATCGCCCGTGGCCTGATCGCGGGCGGCATGGCCTGAGGCCGGGGCAGGGCGGGCCCTTTCGGGAACGTCTGTCCGGGAAAGGCTGGGAACCCACTTCACGCCGAATCACCATTCCGGGAAAATCTGGGAGAACCGGGCCGAAATGCCCGGTTTTTCGGTTTTCGGCGGCGCGTTCGGTCGTGTTCAGCCGCATTTCCGCCGCACCTTCGGCATTTTTCCAAAGCTTCTCGGGAAATCGTGGGAATTTCGCAACGCCACCATATCTTGGGGTCGTGATTCCCTCACCCACTTTTTCTGCCAATACGCTGGCCGAAATCCCGCGATTTCCACCGCTTTCCCGCGCCTTTCCCGCGCGTCGCTCCCGCCTGTGCCCAAACTTTCCCGTTGCGTCCCACGTTTTCCCGTGCCATCCCTTTCCCATCGAGAGCGGGTAGAGAAAGCAGGGGCAGCGCAAGACCCCGAACAGGCGAAAAGTCAGGCTTCATACAGGCAACCGCTTTCGAACATGTGAGATCCGGCGCGCGAGCGAGCAGACATCTCCCCCAGGTGGCGCGCGTAGCTGGACGCCCAGCGATGGGACAGGCGGCGGATCGGACAGTGGCAGCAGTCCGATCCGCCGTTCGCATTTGAAACGCCCCTCGGGGCAGGTTTGGAAAGGGTCGGGCGCAAGCCGGGTAACATGGCCGAAGCGTTCAGAGGCGAATACCACCAAAAGGTGGACGGAAAGGCCCGGCTTCTGATTCCGGCCCCCTTCCGGCGCGTCCTCGATGCCGGCGATGCCCGCAGCCCAGACAGCCCCCGCACCCGCGTCATCATCGTCTATGGCGGCAAGAACCGCACCTTCTGCGAATGCTACAGCTTCGCCGAAGCCGAAACCCTCGCCGCCCAAGTCGCCAGCCTCCCCCAAGGCTCCAAAGCCCGGCTCAAGGCGGAACGCGACCTCATCACCCTCTCCGCCACCGCCGAACTGGATGACGATGGCCGCATCGTCCTTCCCCCGCGCGTGCGCGAAAAACTCGGCATCACCGCCGAGATGCTGAAGGACGGCGTCGAAACCTCCCTCGCCGGGGCCACCAACCGCTTCACCCTCTGGCGCAAGGACGTCTATGACGACCAATTCCTTGGCGGCGATGAGGACGAAGACGACGATCTCGACCCGCTGGCGCTTCTGGGCCAGGCCGCCCAGGGGGCCTGACCATGGCCCGTCCCGGCGATCAAGACAACGGTCGCAGCCCTCATATCCCGGTGCTTCTGGGGCCAATCCTTGCCCTCTGCGCCCCCATTCGCGGCACATGGCTGGATGGCACCTTCGGCGCGGGCGGCTATGCGCGCGGCCTGCTTGACGCGGGCGCCGATCACCTCATCGGCATCGACCGCGACCCGCTCGCCCTCGCCATGGCTGAGCGCTGGCGCGGCACCTATGGCGACCGCCTCTCGCTCGTCCACGGCACCTTCTCCACGCTTGATGCCGCGACCGACACGCCCCTTTCCGGCGTCGTGCTCGACCTCGGCGTCTCCTCCATGCAGCTTGACCTCCCCGAACGCGGCTTTTCCTTCCAAAAGGACGGCCCGCTCGACATGCGGATGAGCCAGGACGGCCCCTCCGCCGCCGATCTGGTCAACACCGCCGAGGAAACCCACCTCGCCGATATCCTCTACCACTACGGCGAAGAACGCGCCTCGCGCCGCATCGCCCGTGCGATTGTCGAGGCGCGCGCCCGCCAGCCCTTCACCCGCACGCTGGAACTGGCCGAAGTCGTCGCCCGCTGCCTGCCGCGCCCCAAACCGGGCCAAAGCCACCCCGCGACCCGCAGCTTCCAAGCCATCCGCATCGCGGTGAATGCCGAATTTTCCGAACTGGCCCAAGGTCTTGCCGCCGCCGAACGCGCGCTTGCCCCCGGCGGCCATCTCGCGGTCGTCACCTTCCACAGCCTCGAAGACCGCATCGTCAAACGCTTCTTCCAACTGGCCTCGGGGGCCGAGGCGAACACCAACCGCTACGCCCCCGCACGATCCGAAACCACCGCCCGGTTCGAGATGGTCACCAAACGCGCCGTCGCCCCGGACGAGGCGGAACTCACCGCCAACCCCCGCGCCCGCTCGGCCAAACTCCGCATCGGGCGGCGCACCTCTGCCCCCGCCGTGACGCTCGCCCCCGCCGCCCTCGGCCTGCCAGAGCCGCCTGCGAAGAAAGGACGCCGCTGATGCGCCCCGTGATCTATGTCCTCTCCTTCATGGCGGTTCTCGCCCTTGGCTTCTGGGCCTACCGCGAACATTACCAAACCCGCGACGCGCTGCGCGAATTGGCCAGCCTGCAACGCGAAATCGTCTCGCTGCGCGAAGCACTCGCGCTGCAACGCGCCGAATGGGCCTATCTCAACCGCCCCGACCGTCTGCGCGAACTCGCCGCGCTGAACTTCGACCGCTTGGGCCTTCTCCCGCTTGAACCGTCGCAATTCGACGATGTGGCGGGCATCCCCTATCCGGTGCCAGAGGCCCCACTGGCCGAGATTGAAAACCCCGTCTCCGTCCTTGGCGAATTGCCCGCCGGGGAAGACTCGGAAAGCAGCTTGCCATGATCCGCACCCCCCTCCGCCCGCTTGCCCGCATCCTTCAGGCCCGCCAAAAAGGCGAAAACCCCGATGTGATCGAACGCGAAAACCTGCGCCTGCGCCATGAACAGATGCGCGACAAGGCCCGCGCGCGGGCCGAGGTGCGGCTTCTGATCCTTGGTCTCGCCTTCTTCTCCGCCTTCACCATCATCGGCGCGCGCATGGGGCTTCTCGCCTCCACCGAACCGGCCGTGGCGCGCGAACTGGCCGCGATCTTCCCCGAAATGGATGCCGCTGATCTGGAACGCCGTTTCACCGATGGGCGGCGCTTCATGTGGCTGCGCCGCACGCTTTCCCCCGAACAGATGCAGGCCGTGCATGAAATCGGCGATCCCGGCCTGCTGTTCGGCCCGCGCGAAATGCGGCTTTATCCCAACGGCCCGATTGCCGCCCATGTCCTTGGCGCGGCCTCTTTCGGGGCCGAAGGCGTCCATTCGGCCGAGGTGATCGGCACCGCCGGCATCGAAAAGAAACTCGACGCGCGCCTGCGCGATCCGGCACAGGCCGGCACGCCCTTGGCCCTCTCGCTCGACCTCACCGTGCAGGCCACCGTCGAAGAAGTGCTTGATGTCGGCATGCAGATGATGAACGCGAAAGGTGCCGCCGCCATCGTGATGGAGGTCAAGACGGGCGAGATCATCGCCATGGCCTCGCTGCCCGATTACGACCCCAACCACCGGCCCAACCCCGTGCTCCCGCGCGATGCCGAACCGGGCGACAGCCCGGTGTTCAACCGCGCGGTGCAGGGGGTCTATGAACTTGGCTCCACCTTCAAGGTCTTCGCCACGGCACAGGCGATGGAACTGGGCCTCGTCGGGCCAGAAACGATGGTCGATGCCGATGCCCCGATGGTCTGGGGCCGCCACCGCATCCGCGAATTCCAGAACAAGAATTACGGGCCGCTGCTCTCCGTCACCGATGTGATCGTGAAATCCTCCAACGTCGGCACCGCGCGGCTTGCGCTGGAAATCGGCGGTCTGCGCCAGCAGGCTTTCCTCAAATCCTTGGGCTTTTTCGATCCCGTCCCGGTGGAGCTGATCGAGGCCCCCACAGGCCGCCCGCTGCTGCCCAAGCGCTGGGCCGATATCGTGACGATCACCACCTCCTATGGCCATGGCATGTCGGCCAGCCCGCTCCACCTTGCCGCCGCCTATGCCACCATTGCCAACGGCGGGCTGAAGGTGACGCCCACGCTCTTGCGCCAAGACAATCCCCGCCCCGGCCCCCGCGTCATGCGCGAAGAGGTGGCCCATGCCTCCGTCGATATGCTGCGCCAAGTGGTCACCCGCGGCACGGCAAGCCTGGCCGAGGTTCCGGGCTATGAAGTCGCAGGCAAGACCGGCACCGCCGACAAGCCCCGCCGCACGGGGGGCTATTATGACGACAAGGTGATCAACACCTTCGCCTCTCTCTTCCCGGCGTCAGATCCGAAATATGTGGTCCTCGTCACGCTGGATGAACCCGTCGATACCACGGGGCCAGAGCCGCGCCGCACCGCAGGCTGGACCGCCGTGCCGGTGACGGCCGAAATCATCCGCCGCATCGCGCCACTTCTCGACATCCGCCCCAAGGTTGAAGCCGCCCCCCTGACTGCGGTATCAGCCGTGCGCAACGACGGGTGA